>CABUDJ010000001.1 GCA_902490325.1 uncultured Collinsella sp.
AGGCGCTCGACGAGCCCCGCGCCGCCGCAAGCTGACCGCGCGTCCTCAATAATCCGATAACCCCTTGCCCGGCGCGAATCCGGATAGCGCCGAGGCAGTACCGAACGTAAAACTTCATTTGATAGGAGCAAACATGAGTGTTGTTATGGCACGAATCGACAATCGCCTGCTTCACGGCATCATCGTGACGCAGTGGGCCCCGGTGTCGGGCGCGACCCGAGTCATGGTCATCGACGACAAGGTCGCCGGCGACGAGGTCCTGAAGTCCACTATGAGGATGGCGCGCCCCGCGGGCATGGCCGTCTCGATCATCTCCGAGCAGACCGCGCTCAAGAACTTCGCGGCGGGCAAGTATGACCGCGAGAAGGTCTTTGTCATCGCCAAGGAGCCCGAGACGATCCTTCACCTGGTCGAGTCGGGCATCGAGCTCCCGTCGCTGATCGTCGGCGGCTCTCTTGTCAAGGAGGGCGGCGTCCAGCTCACCCAGCGCGCCTATGCCTCCGCCGAGAACGTCCAGAGCTACAAGGCGCTCATCGCCCGCGGCGTCAAGGTGACGGCACAGTTCGTGCCCGCCGACAAGCCCGTCTCCGTCGCCGACCTCATCTAAGGAGGGATCATGGTCAACTTCACTATCCTGCAGGTCGTCCTTTTGACCCTGCTGGCCTTCATCAAGCACGTGGACTACTACGGCATCCCGATGATCTTCGTCAACTATGCCGTCTTCTGGGGCCTTATCACCGGCGTCGTCATGGGCGACTGGCAGACCGGCCTCGTCATCGGCGGCACCATCCAGCTCATGCAGCTCGGCGTCGCGGGCTTCGGCGGCTCGTCGATTCCCGACTACGGCACGATGGCCATCATTGCCACCGCCTACGGCGTGACCCTGGGCTCCGACACGGGCCTCGCCATCGGCCTGCCGGTCGGCATGCTCGGCATCCAGCTCGACGTCATCGTCAAGATCCTCAACGGCTTCGTCGTCGAGAAGTCCCAGAAGTTCTGCGCCGAGGGCAAGTTCAAGCAGATGAACGCCATCCTGTGGGTCTGCCCCGTGCTCTTCGGCCTGTGCGCCGCCCTGCCCGTCTTTGTCTCCGTGACCCTCGGCCAGCCCGCCGTCAACTGGCTCCTCGAGGTTATGCCCCAGTGGTTCCTCTCCGGCCTCACCCTCGCCGGCAAGATGCTCCCGGCCGTCGGCATCGCGATGCTGCTGCGTTACATGCCCACTGGCAAGTACTTCCAGTACCTGCTCGCCGGCTTCTTCCTCTCGGCCTTCCTGAACGTGCCCATCATCGGCGCCGCCATCGTCGGCGTTGCCCTCGCGATCGCGTTCTACCAGCGTGCCGAGAGGGACACCGAGCTCGCCGCCCACGCTTCCGCAGACGCCTTCATCGGAGAGGATGAGTAACCATGGAAAACGAGAACATCACCGCCGTCGCCGAGGGCAAGCCCTCCGGCTACAAGGTCACCAAGAAGGACCTGCGCAACGCGAACTGGCGCTGGCTCATGAGCGTGTGCACCTTCAACTACCAGACCCAGCAGGGCGCCTCGGTCGCCTACGCCCTCTCGCCGATCCTGAGGAAGATCTACACGAACGACGAGGACTATAAGCAAGCGCTCAACAACCACTTCCGCTACTACAACACCCAGCCTTGGCTCGCCGCCATCATCCTCGGCGCCTGCGTGGCCATGGAGGAGCGTGACGGCCTCGCGGCGGCGGACGCCGTCCAAGACCTGAAGATCGGCACCATGGGACCGCTCGCCGGCGTCGGCGACTCCCTGCTCATGACCATGATCCCGACCATCATGGGCTCCATCGCCGCCTACATGGCCATCGAGGGCAACCCCGTGGGAGCCGGCATCTGGTTCGCGCTCATCCTAGCCATCTTCTGGGTCCGCATGCACGCCCTCGAGTTCGGCTACAAGCAGGGTGTGAAGCTCGTCACCGACTTCAGCGAGAAGCTTCCCAACCTCACTGCCGCCGCCTCCGTGCTCGGCCTCACCGTGGTCGGCTGCCTCATCGCCTCGGTCATCGGCGTCACCTGCCCGATTAGCTTCAGCTTCGGCGACGTCTCGATGGAGATTCAGCCGCTGCTCGACAAGATCCTGCCTGCCATGATCCCCGCCGCCATCACGGGAAGCGCGTATTACCTTCTTACCAAGAAGAACGCGAGCATGACGGCCCTCATCCTCGTGGTGATCGTCCTCGCGATGGTCGCCTCCGCCGCCGGCATCCTCGCCTAGCTTCGACCCAAGAGATTGGTGAATCAATGAGAAAGATAGTTGTGGCGAGCCATTCCCTTCTCGCCCAGGGCTTCAAGGACACCCTCGAGTTCCTTACGGGTAAGAGCGACGCCGTCAACGCCGTGTGCGCCTACGTGAACGACAACGGCGAGGGGCTCGACGCGGCGGTCGAGGCGGCTCTTTCGGGCACTGACGAGGTCGTCGTCCTCACCGACGCGCTCGGCGGCAGCGTGAACCAGCGCTTCTCCCGCTTCGCCTCCGACCGGATCCACGTGATCGCGGGTGTCAACCTCCCGCTCGCCATGACGGTCGCGCTCGCGCGCCCCGACGAGAAACTCGACTTCGACGCCCTCGTCGACGAGGCGCGCCAGCAGATCGTCTACGTGAACGGTGCCAGTTCCGCCGAGTGCGAAGACGACGAATAGAGGAGGTCGACGATGAGAGAGTTCCTTAAGGACGTGTGGATGCACGGCGGTGAGGAAAGCCGCGCCATCACCCCCGAGAACATCACGGGCGAGAAGGGCCGTGCCGCCATGTCGGCCAGCCACCTCGGCGTCGGCCGCAAGGGCTCGTGCTGCGTGCCCCTTGAGTCCGGCGAGACCATCACGCTCGCGGACATCGAGGGCCCCGGCATCATCCGCCACATCTGGATGACCGTCCCCGACAAGACCGCCGCCGGCAGCTTCGTCATGCGCGACCTCGTGCTGCGCTTCTACTGGGACGACGAGGAGACCCCCTCGGTCGAGTGCCCTGTCGGCGACTTCTTCTGCAACGGCTTCGGTGAGCGCGCCATCGTCAACTCGATGCCCATCTGCGTGAACCCGACGGGCGGCATGAACTGCTACTTCGAGATGCCTTTCAGGAAGCACGCCAAGGTCACGCTTACGAGCGAGCACCCCGGGTTCATTAAGTACATCTTCTACACGTTCAACTACGCGCTCACCGACGTGCCGGACGACGCCATGTACTTCCACGCCCGTTTTAACCGCGAGCGCAGCACCCGCAGGGGCGTCGACTACACCGTGCTCGACGGCGTGCGCGGTAAGGGCTACTACGTCGGCACCTACATGGCCCTGTGCGCCCTGGAGCGCTATTGGTGGGGCGAGGGCGAGATGAAGTTCTTCCTCGACGGCGACGAGGAGTTCCCCACGGTCACCTCGACGGGAGCCGAGGACTACTTCGGCGGTGCCTGGGCCTTCCTCGACAGGCCGCCCCATGCGCTGCCCGAGGCGCAGTGCTTCAACACGCTGTTCGCCGGCTACCCGTACCGCTCGACGCGCGACGCCACGCGCGACCGCTTCAGCGCGGGCAAGCCGAACCCGAACCCGATGCTCGCGACCAACGACGACGCGCTGCCCAGGCACGGCCTCTACAGGTGGCACCTTCCCGACCCGATCTCGTTCAAGGAGGACCTGCGCGTGACGTTCCAGGACCTCGGCAATGACGACATCAAGCTCTACGAGCGCGAGGACGACATCTCCACCGTCGCCTACTGGTACCAAAGCGAGCCGCACGCCGTGCTCGCCCCGTTTGCCGCAAGGCAGGACCGCGTGCCCAGGTAGGGTCGCCTCGAAACAAGCCAACGTTATGGGCGCCCGCGGTTGACCATGACTGCGGGCGTCCCTTTGTAAGGAGGATCACATGAGCGAAAAGCAAATGAGGCTCGGCGCCCTCGAGGCCGGCGGGACCAAGATGGTCTGTGCCGTGGTGTCCGGCGACGGCGAGGTTCTCGACCGTATGGAGACCCCGACGCTTACGCCCGCCGAGACCGTCCCGCAGATGATCGAGTGGTTCACCGTCCGTGATGTGGACGCGTTGGGCATCGGCGCCTTCGGCCCGACCTGCGTCGACCCCAACGATGAGCGCTACGGTTCCATCCTCCAGACGCCCAAGCTCGCGTGGCGAGGCTATGGTCTTCGCGCCGCGTTTGCCGACGCCCTCGGGATTCCGGTGACCTACGACACGGACGTGAACGTTGCCTGCCTCGGCGAAGTAGTCTTCGGCTGCTGCAAGGGGCTCGAGGACGCCGTCTACGTGACCATCGGCACCGGCGTGGGCGCGGGCGTCATGTGCGCGGGCAGGCTCCTTCACGGCATGCTGCACCCCGAGGCCGGCCACATGCTGGTAAGGACCCGTCCCACCGAGGAGGGACGCTGCGTCTGCCCGAGCCACGCGAGCTGTCTCGAGGGCCTCGCCTCCGGCCCCGCCATCGCCGCGCGCTGGGGAAAGCCCGCGGCCGAGCTCGCGGACAACGCTGAGGTGTGGGCGCTCGAGGGGGATTATCTGGGGCAGATGTGCGCGAACCTCGTGCTCATGTACTCGCCTCGCCGTATCGTCCTCGGCGGCGGCGTGATGCACCAGGAGCAGCTCTACGGCATCGTCCGCAAGAAGACCCTCGAATATCTGGGTGGCTACATCCAGACCGCCGAGCTTAAGGACATAGAGAGCTACATCTGCGCCCCGGGCTGCGGCGGCGACCAAGGAATCCTTGGCGCGGCCGAGCTGGCAAGAAGGGCGCTCGCGTAACTTGCGCTCTCTCCGCCATACAACGCGTTAAGAAAAGACGAGCGCTTCTTGCCAATTGGGCGGCAAGAAGCGCTCGTCTTTTGCATTTTTGTCTCTCAAAATCTTATTTTCACGATTTGCATTTTCATCCCGTTGTCACCGACCCTTGCGAGAAACCGGAAAAAGCCGCTGACAGAAGGGTCTCTCAAATCGTTATAACCCAGCATATAGCCGCGACTTGTGACCTGCAGACGGCTGTCCCACGTGCCGATTTCCTTGGCGGCATCCGAAACCGCAAAATATGCCCCCACATCCTTGATTTTTGCAGTCTTAAGCCATGTTTTTGCGATCATCTTTACTGCTGTCCGATTGGCAGCATCAAAGACCAGCACACCGCCGGGGAAAGCGTCCGCCATCTCCCGCACCAGTTCCCGGACCTGCTGGGTCAGAAAGTAATAGAACACCCCGGAGGCAAAGAACACCGCCCCGCCGGAGGCATCGATTTTGCTAAACCATGTGGTGTCTTTCAGGTCGCAGGGGATATTTTGTTCTCGATCCCCGGCGGGCAGTAGCTGCTGCCGCAAGGCAATCACATCCGGGAAGTCCAGATTGTAAATCTTGCATCTACCGTTGTCGCAGGTTCTGCCGGTGTTGTCCAGTCCGCAACCCAGATTGACCACCGCCGCATTGGGGTGGCCTTTCAGGTAATCCTGTACCTCGAAAGCAAGATCACCCTGCCGCATGGCCACCTCCAGCGCACCAAAACGCTGCATCAGGCTGCGGGAGCTTTTCGCTGCCTCTGAAAAGTCGTAGTCGATTTGGTCGAGCAGACGAACCGCTGTTTCATCCCTATAAAGGTTCGGGTACAGCTCCGTACACAGCTTCCGGGAATACAGCGGGAGGATCAGCGTCTCCTGAACGGTGTTTTTCTCAATTTTACATTTCATAGGTTTCTTCCTCAGTGAATAAAAACTGTCATAATTGCCGCCAGCACAGCCGCTATGACCGTCATGCCTATCGCCATGTGCAGGATGGATGCAAAAATGCCCGCATGGCGTCCTCAAACGCCATATCCGCCACACTGCCTTGCAGAACGGCGCAACGCCCCTCCTGAATTGCAGTTCGGTTGAGCTTTCTAGCCTTCTCCACGCTGACGGGCGAATAGTCGATGCCCTTGACGACGCCATGCGGGCATTTTTTCAGCAGTCGTTTTATGTTTGCCCCGCCGCCGCAGCCGCAATCTAGCACTTTGGCGTTTGGCGCAAGTCGTAGAAATTGAAGTCCCCACCGCGCCACAGGGCCGTGGCCCAGATTCATCATGGCAACCATAAGTTTTCCGCCGAGGCCCACGGGCTTGCGGGTGTTTTCAAAGAACGACATCTGGCCCCTCCGATTTCGTGCATTCCGTATAGGTCAACTGGAACGAGGCCTTCAGCACCGCGCTTTTCTGCACCGCCCAGCCGTTTTGACGCAGGAAACGCAGGTATTCCTCGCTTGTCCACCTGCTGTGGAGGGGGAATCCCGCCATGCTCATGAAAAGGGCTTTTGCTTTGCCGGAAACCGAGTTCCCCGCGTGGGTGAAGGTTGGCGCGATGAGCACGCCGTCGTCCTTCAGCACCCGCCTGATTTCTTGCAGGGCCTTTTCCGGATGCGGCACTATGTGAAGCGCGTTGGACACGATCACCACTTCGAAGGACTTCTGTGCATAGGGCAGGCGGAACATATCTTGTACGGAAAAGTGCAGCTTTGCGGATTGATTGTCCCGTTTTGCTTCAAGGATCATCTGTGCAGAAGCGTCCGTAGCCTCGATATGCGCCGCTGTATTCACGATGCTCTTTGCGATAAGCCCCGTGCCGGTGGCAACCTCCAGTACGGTTTTTGCTTTCACTACCGGCCGGATCAGCCCATACATCTTCTCATACGCCGCCCGGTCGTTTCGCATGAAACGGACATACCGACCGGCGTTCTTGTCCCAGAAACCCTCGCGTTCGTGCATGGCTGTCGCCCCCAAACAGTTAGAGCCATCTAACTATAACAAACGAATCATGCAGTAAGATTAGGCTAACCTTATTATCTTGGCAAAGATGCATCTCTCCGACCCTTTGAATCGCCCCTTTTCACGCCACCCGCTACGAACCCCGGCGGAAACCAGAGAGCGATTAAAAAAGCGACCTGCGGTTTTGCGAATCAATTGAGTCATTCCCGAAATCGCGAATCAAGGGCCTGATTCGCCCAAATTGCGCACGAATCAGCCCCTAGGCGGTACGACGCGACACGCATCGACAACACTCGGACTGGATTAGTCACTGAGTGGGAATAGAAAATTCCTTAGTTATGGGGGTATAAATTTGATTCCCTTTAGGATAAACCCCCATGACTATATGAATTGACCTGCTGACTCCAATGAAGATTGGAGGGTAACGGCCAGGGGTGACGGCCCAGCGAGTGTTATTTTGCGAGCTAGGCGCATCGAAAGCGACCTTTCGTGGTATAAACTACTTGCCGGAAGCCGCGGCTTTCAGAGTACGGCTTACGTGTACGTTTAACCTCCGTGGGCGACGGGGTGCCGCAAGGCGTAGAATATCGCCCACCTGTAGGGACCTGCAGCGATGCGGGCCCCGCTTCGTATGAAGGGGGTGTAACCGATGAAGATCGTATCCATCCCCAGGATTTCTTCGACCTCGTCGATGGCGACCGCGAGCTCATGCTTAAGCACAATCGCCCCTGCATCGTGGTGGTGAGGCTGCGTTCCCGTGGAAAGCGCAGGGACTTCGCCGTGCCGCTGCGTTCCAACATCGCCCCCAACGTGCCCAAAGACCAGTGCTTTGCGTTGCCGCCCCGCCCCACGACGCGCCCCGGCTGCCGCCACGGCATCCACTACATCAAGATGTTCCCCATAACCAAGGCCTACCAGCGCCGCTTCAGGACCGAGGGCTCGGCCTACTACGAGACGCTCCAGCGCATCATCGACGGCAACACCAAGCGCATTGTCTCCGAGTGCCAGGCATACCTCGACCGCTACGAGCGCGAGGGAAGGCCTCGCTTTGCCGTCGACATCGACCGCATCGTGGGGCTGCTGGAGGGCGAGAAGTAGGGCACCTCGGCTCAGTCTCGAGCCATGCGGAGTCGCTCCGCATTTTTGAACGCCGCGTGTGCGTCCCAAATACTTGAGAAACAAGCTGTGAAGTGCGGTGGCGCGCCCGTGCCCGTGTACAGCCATCGCCATCAGCGTCTGCGGTGCGCTACGATATCAGGTTGATTTTCAATCTCAACGCAACAGTCTGAGCGTACCCCGCGTTTCCGCAGCTAGCGCAACGCGGAAATAGCTCACGGCGCCTGGCCGCCGCCCCGTTTCCGCAGGTGGAGAGGCTATGGAGGCCGGTGCCCCCATGCCGCCTCCGCATGCTCCGCCAGCCCGCCGCGCAGCCGTTCCGGACTCAGCGCAACGGGCCCTCCGGCCCATGTCCCGGCCCGACGCCTACCCCGTCAGCGGTCCCTCGCCCCTCGCGGCCCTGGCCCTGTCGATGCAGCCGGGCGTGAGGTCGAGCTCGCCGGGCGCCAGCTCCTCTATCCCGAACACCCCATAGTCTTTCTGGGATAATGGCGTTATCGAGAAAGTGGGTGGGAAATGGATTGCCAGTCTCTGTACGACGAGTTCGCGGACAAGGCGTTGGCGGACATCAAGCTATCGAAGAAGTTCGCAGGCGTCAATGAGTTCAACAGCGGATTCCTTTTTGGAACCGATGATTGCAATTGCGCAAGCATGAAGCAGATGCAGCGAAACTGGGCTGCAGCGGCGCCTGGCCTATTCGCTGACTTTGCAAGGAAGCTGGCATCTGGGCATTCCATCGAAACCTTCGACCTGCCATCCACGTCAAGATGGAAGAACGCCGGCTTCGGTTACATTGCGGACGGGGGGAAGCATGCATGCGTCATGCTGTGGCCAAGCATCGACCATAGCCCGCTTAACCACACTAAGAGCAACTCCATGTTCTGGGCGTTCGAGTTGGTGGAGAACGGGGAGGTTGACGACGTCTACCTTGTATGGCTTGCGGATGAGGCCAACGTCAAGCTCCGCGAGAGTCTCGGCTACTGGTACGAGTCTTTCTCTCCGCGCGGCGTCAAGCACGTCTCTGCAACAGATTGGTTCGAGAGGACTTTCGGAAAGGAAGAGGCCGACCGTTTGACCGACGTGGCTGGCAGGGTGAGAACGGAGGGTCGACTTGTCCAGGGGTTCACGGTTGTTGCCCTGCCCACCGAGCATGAGCTCGGCTCCTTCAGACGAGAGCTCCTTCACGACTACGAGGCGATCGAGCTTCCTCTTATCAGGTACCGTCTGATGGGAAGAGGGATGTCGGAGCGCGACATCGATATCTTGGCGCGCAACATTCAGCGCAAAGATCTGTTCGAAATACTCTTCGGGCAAGCCAGCTTCGCCGTCAGCTTTCTGTCGTCAGAGTG
Source organism: uncultured Collinsella sp. (assembly GCA_902490325.1). Lineage (GTDB taxonomy): Bacteria > Actinomycetota > Coriobacteriia > Coriobacteriales > Coriobacteriaceae > Collinsella. The sequence goes on from CABUDJ010000001.1 coordinate 9,205, forward strand.
GCGCTACAGGCTCAACACCCTCTCCGAGAATGTCGAGCAGACCGGGACGGTCGCTGGCTACATCAAGGCGATAGAGCAGATGATGTTCGACCTTCTTCCGCTTTGGGCGAACAGGGACTACAAGGTGGCGTTTGGCGCCGTAAAGGCCTGGAACCCTGCCGTCCCGCTCACCTCAGCCCTCCTGGCGGAGAAGGACAAAGAGGCAACGTTGGGCCCGCTTGCCTATCTATTTGCAAGCAACCAGCACAAATACTTCAACGTGCGCATCTACGATCCTGAGATTGATTACAAGTCCTTTCGCGAGCTCCTGTTCGGGCGGCTGCGGTCGTTCATGGACGACACCCGCAATGGGAAGCTCCATAAGTCCAACTTCTACGACCTGGGCAAGGTTAGGGAAATCAGGGACGAGGTTCTTGATATCATGTTCATGCTGCTCGGCGGCCTACGGCTCGACGAAGAACAGCTCAAGTATCTTGACGGCATGAGAGCCCAGGGCGAATCGAGCCCCGACGACCTCGCGGAGATGGCAAAGGTCCTCAATGAGGGACTCGATGGTTTAACCGTCAGCTCAATCGAGAGCGCGCATCTCATCGCTATAGAGCATCATGACGACACCCACCTCTGGTCCATCGCCCTGTCGATAATGGGTGACGGGATCGACATCCATAACTCCTACTACTACTCTCCGCTGCGCGGGCTGTCGCAGGATGAAGAGCTGGAAAACATTGATCGCCTATTCAGAAGGTACCGCTCGGAAAGGTGCGCCTCTGATGCCCTTGCAGAGGTTCTGACCGAGTACGTCGTCTTTAGCGTTAAATCCAAGCCGTTTCATGTCCCTTTGCAATAGCATCTCGCTCGGCTCCCAGAGCGCTTTCAAGCATGGAGATATAGCCCTCGTGCGCCGCCTCGTAATCTTCGACGAACTGCCGAAGCGTATCGGCGCTGCATGACGAAAGGCCTCGAAAGGTCCTGGCCCAGGTGAGGCCTTTCGGCTTTGCAAGGAAAACGCCTCCTCCCATACCGAAAAGCCAACGGTAGAGGGTTGGAGACAGCTGCGTCCTCACGCAGGCGTAGCCATGGGGATTGCCGGCATCGTCCTCGGAGACGTGCGAAAAAACCAAGTCGTGGCCGAACCTGTCGTAGGCATATTGGGCGCAACGCCCCTCGACTTTGAGGAAAAGCGTCCTGCTGGTCCCGTCGCCGTACATGTCAATCCGCTCTCGGACGTCGGCGGCCACCCTTCTCCTAAGCTCGTCAACCCTGCCGGGGTTGCGGAGCTTCTTCCCCGATACCATCGCGTTCGTCATATGGTCCAGCCTGCGGAAAAAGGGTTCGCCCTCGGGAACCTTGTCAGTTGTCACGCAGGTCTCAAGATAGTAGTGTCCGAAGCTGTAGACGAGGCAAACGGGGTCTTCGGACGAGATCTGGCGGTCAATCAGCTCATCCCCGTTCATCAAGTGGCGGCGATAACGGAAGCAGAGCTGTTCGTTGTTGCGAATCGCGGAGGAGGCGGCGACCATCGCCGCAAGTGCGTTCATGCCCTCATGGGTTTCGCGCTCATCGACAAAGATCGATTCGACCATCTCTTCCAGCTCACGGTCGGACATGATTTCCTCGAGCTTCGCGCAAAGGCGAGCGCGCTGCTCCTCATTGACGAACTTGCTCGTTCTCACCATGCCCATCAGGAGCGAAGAGTCATGCGATGAAAAGGGCTTTGCCGCGCAGCGGTACCCGGTTTTCTCGCCCCGCCCGGGCTTTATGACTTCGGCTCCGAAGGGGCTGCATGATGCCAAAGCGTCGAGATCGGCGCGGACGGAGTTTTCGGCCACATTGCTCCCCGACAGTCGCGAGAGAACCCGAGCTATTTCCTGCGAGGTGAGTCCCTCGTTCTCGTCGGTGAAATCGCATAGCAGGCGCGCGACTGCCAGCAAGCGCTGTCGCGTTCCGCTCTCAATCGTGCCGCATCTCTCGAGAAAAGCCGCTATCTCAATGTCCGTCAGCTTCCTCGACATGGTTTCCTCGTTTCTATTGAATGACATTAAATATTGTAGGTCATTAGAGCGTCTGCATTCGAACGGCAGGGCTCTTATTCGAGAAACTGTCCTCAGTAAAACCCGTAGAGGAGGAACTGATGACCGACAAGAGCCGTTTGGAAGATAAGCACTTCGAAAAGGCGGGAAGTGGCCGCGACATGGACACGTGGTTCTTCAGGTTGATGGCCGCCGCCGTGACGTGCATGACCGTGGCGCTCCTCGCTGGAATGGCATGCCACATCGCCCTCACGCTCAAGCTGCTCGCCTAGACTAACCCCACGAAAGGAACGACCATGGACAGCAAGAACATCGCAAAGGCCGCCACCGAGCTCGTCGACTCGCCCGAGGGTGCGCTGAAGACCGTCAGGGAAGCCATCGGGTACGCGCTCGAGGTCAACCCAACGAAGGAGCAGGCCGCCATTGCGGTCGCCGCGCTGATGGCGTCGGTCGCCTTCTATGCGATCAAGAAGAACTACAGTTTCGCATACGACAAGCTGTCGTTCACCGCGCCGTCGGCCGGGTAGTGCGAGCGAGGGAAACGCCCAGAAGGAGGGCCGGAGCCATAGGCCCCGGCCCTCTCTCGTTTGCACTCCTACCCCGAACAGGACTCCTCGCCGAAGCCCCTTGAGCATCGGGCGCCACTATCGAGCGTGCGCGTTTTCGTAGGCCTCTTTGATTTCTTCTGGCAAGCCATCGGGAATCAGTGCCTTAAGCCTGTCCTCGCCGCCATCTTGCATCGCCTGTTCGTAGTACCAGCATTTGAACTTCAGCATGTCCAGCGCACGGTTCATCTTCGCGATCTCCGACTCCATGTGGGCCTTCCGGTCCTCGAACATGGCCTTGCGCTGGGGGTATGTAGATGGGCCTTCCGCACACCATTCCATGAACAGCCGGATGTCCTTGATCTCCATCCCCGCCTTCTTTAGGCATTCGATGACCCGAAGCGCCTCGAGTTCCCTGTCGCCGAATTGGCGAATGCCGGACGCTCGCTCCAATCCTGGAAACAGTCCCTGCTTGTCGTAATATCGCAGCGTTGAAGCGGGCAAACCGAACATCTCCGACACCTGGCCGATTGTGTACATGGCTCCTCCGAATAGATCTCGATTTCATTCCTTGACCTAAAGTCAGGTTTAGGTACTACCTTCATTCTCGTCAATGCAAATCGGAGGTGCAAGAGGTGTCCGTAATCGCCGGGCATCCCGCTCTGGAGCAGGCGCAACGAATGGGCATGGAAATCTAGGCGCGGCTTAGCTGCGCGAAAGCAGTTTGTACTCAAAACCATCGGCAGGAGGAATCAAACATGACGATTAAGCAGACGGCGGGCAGAGATGCCCTGGGGGAGTTCGCTCCCAAATTCGCACGGCTCAATGACGACGTGCTGTTCGGCGAGGTATGGAGCCGGGAGGGCGAGCTCTCCTTGCGCGACCGCAGCGTGGTGACGGTGGTGGCCCTAATGGCGCAGGGACTGACGGACTCTTCGTTCAAATATCACCTGACGTCCGCGAAGAACAACGGCGTGACCAGGGCGGAGATAGCGGAAATCCTTACGCACGCGGCGTTTTACGCGGGTTGGCCCAAGGCATGGGCGGCCTTCCGCATGGCGAAGGAGGTCTGGGTGGACGACGATGCCGCCGACGCAAAGGCTCAGCACCAAAACGAGATGGCCTTTCCCATCGGTGCCCCCAACGACGCGTTCGCGAAGTACTTCATCGGGCAAAGCTACCTCGCGCCCCTTTCCACCGAGCAGGTCGGCGTCTGCAACGTGACGTTCGAGCCCGGCTGCCGCAACAACTGGCACGTCCATCACGCCAAAAGCGGCGGCGGGCAGATCCTCGTCTGCGTGGCTGGCCGAGGGTTTTACCAGGAATGGGGAAAGCCGGCACAGGAGCTGCACCCGGGCGACGTGGTCAACATCGCCCCGGGGGTGAAGCATTGGCACGGAGCCGCGCCCGACAGCTGGTTCTCCCATCTCGCGCTTGAGGTTCCGGGCGAGGAGACCTCCAACGAGTGGCTGGAGCCCGTGGACGACGAGGGATATCTCAAAGCGACTAGCAGGGAGTCTTAAGCACCGTCACCCGTCCGTGCCCCGCTCGAAGGAACGGAGGCGGATGCCATCTGCCAGCGCCCGCCGGCAAACGATGACTATTATCTGCTCTACTCGGATGACGACGCGTACGCCCGCGTGGCCCAGCGCGTTATCGAGCGCGGCGCGGAGCAGATGGTTCCCTCGATCATGGAGAAGGCCGGGCTTTCGCGCGAGGACGCCTATCTGCTCTTTGTCCACAACGTTCAGGGAAATCTCGCGGTCAACCGCCTGCTCGGTTGGAGGCGAGGGCCCGAGTTCGCCCACGCCCAGGAGCTGCTCAGCGCCTATTCCGAAGGGGGCATGCGAGCGGTATCGGCCCCTTGCACACCGATCGCGAATTAGAACATGATAGCGTCGTCGGCTGTGAAGGCATCAAGGGATCCCTGCTTGACCTGAATGCAGACGTATGTGATGCCCGAGTCGGATGCGGCGCGGAACTGACGGTGTGCGGCGGGGGAAATGCGCAGCCAGTCGCCGGCTGCAAGCTCGATTTCCTCACCGTCGATCGTGACCGAGCCCGAGCCCGAGCCCTCGAGCACGCCATAGATCTCCTCGTTTTCCTTGTGTGTATGGACGAACGGAATGCCAGCGCCGGCGGGAAGGTTGTTGACGCTCACCTCTGCTCCGGTAAGTCCGAGCACCTCGTGCAGCTCGACGCGGTTCTCGTCGCCGATGTGGGTCTTTGCATAATTGGCCATAATGGCTCCTCTCTTTGAGGTTGATGTACCTTGCAGGCATCTCCTGCGTGAGCTATATTCAACGCGAAGGCGCATGCAAATACGAGTACGCACATATTTGTAACTGCGTACTTTTTTGTGAAACCGGTATGGTCAAGGAGGTTGGGTCTCCCGTGATGGCGAAAGAGGAACTTCCGGAGTGTCCGGTCGCAACGGCGGTAGCGCTCATTGGTGGCAAGTGGAAGCTGCTCATTATCCGTAACTTGCGCGTACGCCCCTGGCGTTTCAACGAGTTGCGCCGCAGCCTTGAGGGGATCTCTCAGAAGGTGCTTACCGACAGCCTGCGGCAGATGGAGGATGATGGGCTGGTCTTTCGCCATGACTATGGCGAGAATCCTCCCCGCGTTGAGTATGGCCTTACCGAGCTCGGCCGCCAGATGATGCCCATCATGGACTCGCTCGCAGACTTCGGCGCTTATTACAAGACGGTCGTTTCGTAGCGGACACATCGCTTAGGAGGCGGAGTACCGCTACGAGGGTGCTGACGAAAACCTGTTACGAATCATCCTTACGATTCCCGTAGCTCATCTTGACCGCGTGCCATTTCAGACATGCGACGCTGCTATGGCCCCCTCTTTGATTTTCGACGTTGTATAAGGCAATCGCAATTGTCTTGAGCTTCTTAAGGGAACTTCAACAAGAGATGTGGTCTGCGGACGATTGAATAACTCCATCTGTTTTGGTTACAACGAAATGTGTGCCGCGCGCCTGCGGCATGAAGGAGGGAGATTTCTATGAAAATCGTTGTATTGAGCGGCAGCCCGCGTAAGGGCGCCAACACCGATACCATGGTCGAGGCGTTTGCCGAGACCGCGCGCGAGGCCGGCCATACGGTCGAGGTCGTCCGCGTTGCCAGCAAGAAAATCGCTGGTTGCCTGGGGTGTCAGTATTGCTTCGCCCACGAGGGCACTTGCGTGCAGAAGGACGACATGGCCAACGTGATCGAGTCGCTGAAAGACGCCGATATGGTTGTCTTCGCTTCGCCTATCTACTGGTTTGATATTACTGCGCAGGAGAAAGCCGCTATTGACCGCCTGTACGCCTTCGGTGCCACGGGCTTCCCGTTCACCAAGACGGCCCTTTTGCTCGATAGCCACAGCGAAGGCGTCTATGATGCGGCGATCGCTATGTACAAGTCAGCTTGCGCATACTGCAAGTGGGAGGACCAGGGCATTGTCACCATCAGCGGTATGACCAAGCGCGACAGCATGGCATCCTCACCCAAGTTGGAAGAGGTGCGAGAGCTCGCTCGCAAGCTCGCCTAAGGGCAAGAAGAACGCATGGCAATCGGTGTTGGTGGAAAATGCTTGCTATCCTTACCAAGAGGAATGCTGATTGCCATGCGTTGATGCTTCCGCGGACAATTCCGGCGTGCTAAAACGCCTTCTCGTTCAAGAATTCCCTGAACGCGGGAATGTCAAAGCCAACGAGACCACGCCCGCGCTCTCCAATGACGCCGTCCTCCAGGAGGCGGCGTTTGTATTGGCTTGCGTAGTTGCTGGCGACGCCCATGCGTTTGGCTATCTCCGAGACCCTGCTGGGGCCAGAATCGAACAGAAGACTGAGGGTGAAAATCGGGAGTTCTATTCCCGATTTTGACCGATTTAGGTTTGTGCGAGATAATGAACTCCGAACAGGAGGCGATTCTATGTACATCGAGCGCGAAATTGAACAGACGATAGATTCGATGCTGGGGCAGGGAAAAGTTGTCCTGGTGACCGGGGCGCGCCAAGTTGGGAAGACGACGGTTCTCAAGCAACATCTGGGCGACCGATTCGACTATGTTTCGATGGAGAACCCGCGGGATTATCTTCTTGCAAAAGAGGATGCCGCCCTGTTTTTCGAGTCTCATGATCTGCCGATCATCATCGATGAGATTCAGCGCGTGCCTGAGCTTTTTTCTCCGGTGAAGTGGGTTGTTGATCAATCAGAGGAGAAGGGTCGAATCGTCCTCACGGGATCCCAGACATATCACCTCATGAAAGGTGTGAGCGAATCTTTGGCGGGGAGGATCAGAATTCTGGAGATGCCCTCCCTAAGCTTGCGAGAGCTCGTTGGCGGTTCCCAGAGCCCTCGTCCGTATATTCCCAAAAAGATTTCCTTGGCCTCTAAGATGTCTTCGGGAAATATTTGGAACATCATCCATAGGGGTTCGATGCCCGAACTGCAAGACCCAAATATCGATTGGGACTCCTATTATTCCGACTACGTTGCCGCATATCTCGAACGCGATGTTCGCGATCTTGTAAACGTGAAGGATGAAGCGAAGTTCTACAGCTTTATGGTCGCGTGCGCAGCGAGAACGGGGCAACTGTTGAATGCCACCGATATTGGAAACACCGTTGACGTCGACCGTAAGACGGTAAAGGCTTGGCTCTCGGTTTTGCAGGCGTCGAACATCGTTCGGATTGTCGAGCCCTTTTGGCCTAATGTCGATAAGCGTCTGACCAAGACCCCAAAGATATTCTTCATGGACACGGGCCTTGTTTGTCATCTTACGAGATGGATAACACCGGAGCAATTGCGCAACGGGGCCGCGGCGGGGCATATATTTGAGACGTTCGTTGTCTCAGAAATTTTGAAGAGCTTTATGAATGCGGGGAAGAGCCTTCGTGATGTATGGTTCTACCGGGATCAAAAGAAGCGCGAAATCGATTTGCTCATCCAAGAGGGTCATATCTTACATCCCGTCGAGGTGAAGATGTCTGCTACGGTGAGTAGAGACGCGGTGAAGAACTTTACCTGTCTTGACGGCCTATCTGGCTATGAGATCGGGTTTGGGCACGTTGTCTGTCAAACTCCGGAACCATACCTCATTACCAAGGATGTCCAGGCGGTCCCGGTGTGGAGCATATGATTTATGTAGCAATGGCGCGGTCTTGATTGATGGTTACCAAAGGATCGCTGATCGCCATGCGTAGTTGCTGACTTTGTCGTCTTTGCCTTGCATGTCTAATGGCGGGGCCCGGAGCTCAGTATTTACTGCGCTCCGGGCCTCGTAGGTTTGTGGCTTGGACCAGCTCGATTGCCGTCGTCCTAGTCAAACAAGCTCGGCATGTCGTTTTCCTTCATGAGGGCACCGGCGGAGGGGAGGCTCTGCGCGGTGAACTTCTCGGCGGAGACGCCGGCGCCGAGGATGTCCTCGGTCGTGCCGACGGTGGTGACCGAGCGGCCCTTCTTGGCCGTGAAAGCCTGGACGCCCTGCGTGTTGGTGGTCGTCTTGGTCTTGAGCAGCGACGTGTTGAAGTTCATCAGACGGTAGTCGCTCGAGACCAGCGCGATGTCGCGATCTTCCTTGAGTACCTGGGCATACAGCAGCTTGCTGCCACCGTAAATGGCGTTCTTGAGGCGCTTGCGGTTGGTCTTGGTGACGTATCCAGAAAGCGCGACGCGCACCACGCGGCCGTTCTCAAAGACAAACAGCACGTCGGCCTTGTAGTCCTCGGGGTCGATGACCCAGATGACGCTCTCGTCGGGTTCCATCTCGAGATCGGTCGGCAGGTACGAGCCCAGCTGTGCCGACTTGGTATCCTCAAACGCCGCGACTTTGCACTTATACACCTGGCTCTTGTTGGTAAACACGAGCAGCTCGTGCGTATTGGAGGACGGGAACTCGATAAAGGGTTTGTCGCCGTCCTTGTACTTGAGCGTGGTCGCCTTCTTGAGCACGCGGTCCGTCATCTTCTTAAGATAGCCATCGCGCGAGAGCATGATGGTAACCGGGTACTCCTCGACCTCGGGCTCCAGGCTTACCTCGATGACCTCGTGGGGCTCGATCCTGCCCGTGCGGCGCGGCATCACGTACTTCTTGTTGACCGCGGCCAGCTCGTCGCTGATGACCTTCTTGATGTTCTCCTCGCTGGAGAGGATCTCCTCAAGCTCGGCAATCTCGCCCTCAAGCTTGGCAATGTCCTTGGTGCGGTTGAGGATGTACTCCTCGTTGATGTTGCGGAGCTTAAGCTCGGCAACAAACTCGGCCTGGGTCTCGTCGATGTCGAAACCCTTCATAAGGTTGGGCACGACCTCGGCTTCGAGCTTGGTGCCGCGGATGATGGCGATGGCCTTGTCGATGTCGAGCAAGATCGCCTCGAGGCCGTGCAGCAGGTGCAGGCGCTCGGACTTTTTGCCCAGGTCAAAGTTAATGCGGCGACGCGTGGACTCAATACGCCACTTGACCCACTCGTGCAGAATCTGGCGCACGCCCATAACGCGAGGGTAACCATCGACCAGCACGTTGAAGTTGCACGAGAACGAATCCTGCAGCGTGGTCGAGCGATAGAGCTTGGCCATGAGCTTGTCGGGGTCGACGCCGCGCTTAAGGTCGATGGCGATGCGCAGACCCGAAAGGTCGGTCTCATCGCGGATGTCGGCGATCTCCTTGACCTTGCCCTCCTTGGAGAGCTTGACGATGCGCTCGATGATGACATCGGTCTTGGTGGTGTAGGGAATCTCGTACACCTCGATGATGCGCTCTTCGGGAATCCAGCGCCAGCGGGAGCGAATCTGGAAGCTGCCAAGGCCGGTCTCGATGATCTTCTCCATCTCCTCGCGACGGTAGATAATCTCGCCGCCGGTCGAGAAGTCGGGCATGGGCATGTACTCGAGCAGGTCGCAGTCGGGATCCTGCAGGTAGTGCATGGTGGCAGTACAGACCTCGTTGAGGTTGAAGCCGCAGATGTCGGATGCCATGGCGACGCCGATGCCCTTATTGGCCGAGACAAGGATGTTGGGAAACGTGGTGGGCAGCAGGCGCGGCTCCTTCATGGCGCCGTCGTAGCTGTCGACGAAGTCGACCGGATCCTTGTCGATGTCCTTGAAGATCTCGGCGCTGATGGGGGAGAGCTTGGCCTCGGTATAACGCGAGGCGGCGTAGCTCAGGTCGCCCGAATAGTACTTGCCAAAGTTGCCCTTCGACTCTACGAAGGGGGCAAGCAGCGCTTCGTTGCCCGTCGCCAGGCGCACCATCGTCTCGTAGATCGCGGCGTCGCCGTGCGGGTTGAGCTTCATGGTCTGACCCACGATGTTGGCGCTCTTCTGGCGTTCGCCCTTGAGCAGACCCATCTTGTACATGGTGTAGAGCAGCTTGCGGTGCGAGGGCTTAAAACCGTCGATCTCGGGGAACGCACGCGAGACGTTGACGCTCATGGCGTAGGGCATGTAGTTGACCTCGAGCGTCTGCGTGATCGGCTGGTCGGTGACCTCGGAGTGCAGGCCGATGACGTTTTCGGCGTTGACCTGCTTTTTCTTTGGCTGGTTCTTCGTCTTCTTCTTTGCCACGATTTCCTCTTGAACTTCTTATGGGCCGTCGTTATCGATTTGCTGCTATTGCAGGTCCAGCTGGTCCAGATATTCCTTGCCGTGCTCGGAGATATGGCGCTTGCGGCCTGCCTCGTCGTTGCCCAGCAACAGGTTGAACATGGTTTCCATCTTGGTGACGTCCTCGGGCTCCACCTTGATCAGACGACGCGTCTCGGGATTCATGGTGGTGAGCCACATCATGTCCGGGTCGTTCTCACCAAGACCCTTGGAGCGGTTGATGGAGCACTTTTGGTCGCCAATCTCCTTGAGGATGCCGTTCTTCTCGAGCTCGGTGTAGGCAAAGTAGGTCTTTTCTTTGCAGTTGATCTCGTAGAGCGGCGACTCGGCGATATACACGTAGCCTTCGTCGATAAGTGTTGGAACCAGGCGGTAAAGCATGGTGAGCACGAGCGTGCGGATGTGGTAACCGTCGACGTCGGCGTCCGTACAGATGATGACCTTGTTCCAGTTGAGGTTGTCCAGGTCAAAGGCACCAAGGTTTTTGATGCGCTTGTCCTTGATCTCCACGCCGCAGCCCAGCACGCGCATGAGGTCCATGATGATGTCGGACTTAAAGATGCGCGGATAGTCTTCCTTCAGGCAGTTGAGGATTTTACCGCGGACGGGCATAACGCCCTGGAACTCGGCATCGCGCGAGGTGCGAATGGCGCCTGCTGCCGAGTCGCCCTCTACGATGTAGATCTCGCGGCGGCTCTTGTCCTTGGAGCGGCAGTCGATGAACTTCTGCACGCGGTTGGCCATGTCGGTCTTCTGCTGTAGGTTGGTCTTGATGCTCTGACGCGTCTTCTCGGCGTTCTCGCGCGAACGCTTGTTGATGAGCACCTGCTCCATGATCTTGTTGGCAGCGTCTTTGTTCTCGATTAGGTAGGTCGAGAGCCGCTCCTTAAAGAAGGCCGTCATAGCCTGCTGGATAAAGCGGTTGTTGATGGCCTTCTTGGTCTGGTTTTCATAGGACGTCTGGGTGGAGAAGCAGTTGGTCACCAGCACCAGACAGTCCTGGACGTCCTGCCACTTAATGCCGCTCTCGTTTTTGTTGTATTTGCCCTGTTGCTTAATGTAGGCATCGATGGCGCTGGTCAGAGCGCTGCGGGCCGCCTTCTCGGGTGAGCCACCGTTCTCGAGCCACGATGAGTTGTGGTAGTACTCCTGCATCGTGAAAGTGCGCGAGAAGCACATGCACGCGGTGATTTTTACGTTGTAATCGGGCAGGTCCTCGCGATCGCGACCGCGACGATCGGCCTCGATAAAGAAGGGCTCGGTGAGGTAGTCGGTACCGACCTTCTCGAGCACGTAGTCCTCGATGCCCTTTGGATAGCAAAAATCCTCTTCGGTAAACTCGCCGTCGTCGCCCTCAATACGCAGGCGGAAGGTCACGTTGGCGTTGACCACGGCTTGGCGGCGCATGGTCTCGCGATACCAATCGTGGGGGATGCTGATGGAGGTAAAGACCTCAAGATCGGGGCGCCATTTGATGGTGGTGCCGGTACGGTCCTCGTCGCTGGGCTCAATCTCGAGTGCCTTCTTTTTGGCACCGACGACCTTGCCCTTCTTAAAGTGCAGGGAGTACTTGTTGCCGTCGCGCCAAACCGTGACGTCCATGTATTCGGAGGCGTACTGGGTCGCGCAGGAGCCCAGGCCGTTGGTGCCGAGCGAGAAGTCGTAGTCGCCGCCCTGGTTATTGTTGTATTTGCCGCCGGCGTAGAGCTCGCAAAAGACGAGTTCCCAGTTAAAGCGCTTCTCGGAGGGGTTCCAGTCGAGCGGGCAGCCGCGGCCGTTGTCCTCTACCTGAATGGAACCATCGCGAAAGGCGGTAAGGGTGATGAGCTTGCCGTAGCCCTGGCGCGCCTCGTCAACGGCGTTGGACAGGATCTCGAAGGCGGCATGCGCGCAGCCGTCGAGTCCGTCCGAGCCAAAGATGACGGCGGGGCGCAGGCGTACGCGCTCCTCGTCCTTGAGCTGGCGGATACTGTCGTTACCATAGTTTGCGGTGTTTTTTGCCATACTCGCTCTCTCGGTGCTCCTTTGCTGCGTTTAAGTCATATAGATAGTCAAGGTAGCATAGCCCAGCCCATAGGCGATTCCAACCAACACGAAATCCATCGAACAATCGTTCGGAGTTCGATGGAGATTCGTTTACTCGGACAAAACCGAGTCGGCTCTGTCCGAGTAAGTTTGAAGACGGCCGAATGTGTCTTGCTGCGTTTGCGGTTGGATACGCTGTCGAAGACATGTCGTGCGGATTGTTGGCGAAAAGACGCCGTGCCAAGCTCGAGGCAGAACTCGACTCCCCTGATGATATCTAATGCGAAATGGGCTGGCTCTGGGTATCCAGAACCAGCCCATTTTGATGTTCAATGAGCCGAGTCGGCGTCTCTCACAAAAGTAACTAGGAGCTAGCGAGGCCTATCCGAATTGACCTCATTGGCGGTGTCGGTTTCGAGCGCCGTGCGGCGGGCGCTGTAGGCGACGAGGCCGGCACCAGCTGCGGCGAGTGCTGCAGCGGCTGCCATGAGGGGAGCGTTGACATCGCTCGTGCCGGCGAGCGGGCCCGCTTTTCCGGGGCGCTTGTTATTGCCGTGATCCTTGCCGCTGCCAGAGCCACTGCCGCTACCGGAGCTGCTTCCGCCGGAGCCACCTCCACTCGTGCCGCCCTCGCCGTCGACCGTCATCGGTGCATCGTGAAGCCCCGTCGTATCCGCGTTGTCGCATACGCCGACCTGAACTTCTGAGCGTTCGCATGCCGCGTCGGGCACATGAAGCTCGTGCAGCACGGCACCCAGCGCCGAGTTTGCGCCCGGTCGAATTTCCTCGAGCGTTACGGGATCGAGCGCCACCAGATTACGCGCCTTCGCATACAGCGTTACGCGTTTGCCCACTTCGTCGCTCCAACTCTCGGGGATGGCGAAGCTCATGCGGAACTGTGCCGTGCAACCTGGTGCCAGCACGGCGTTGCCACTGTCGGCTACCAGTGGGTGCGTTGCAAAAGGTGTGCCCAGCGTTTCGAGCGCGTACTTCACGTGTGTCATGTCGTTGGCCGAAGCGTCCTCGGCAAGCTCTGGATCGTAGATCGACGCCATGCGTGTGTTCGCTCCGAACCCGATGGATGCGCTGGAGAACGGCTGGCTGGAGCCCTCTCGGTACAGATCGATCGTGCCGGCGGTCAGCAAGGTGTTGCCGTCGTTTCGCACCGTGACCATGAAGGATTCGCCTGCTGCTCCAGGCACCACCGCGCCCGAGGTAGCGACTGCGCCCGTCGGAGTGGCACACGCCACCAAGGGTACTTCGATGCCGTGCAGCTCTGCCTCGCTCTTCTCCGCGCTCACAATGTGCGTAGCGAGCGCGGAGAGCATGCTCCCCGACGTCAAAAATGTCGTTATCTGATCGACGGGATGGTCCAGCTCGCACATCACGAACGGCTCCGTAAACAGATCGTCTGCCAAGGTGCTGGCGAAGATGCGGAAGTGCTTGCCCATCACTGCTACCGGGTTGCCTTCTTCGTCGTAGGTTTGTCCCACCTTACCATCGGTGTTCTCTACATAGAGCACGCACCTGCCGTTGTTGCTTACGCTAAACGATGCCGGGCCACAGCCTGCGGCACCCACGGGCTGCGTTGCAAATGCCGATGCGCCTCGTGCCCAAGTAATATGCTGCAGTTGCTCGTTGACGGTAGCCAAAAAGCCCGTGTGCTGCGGCCACGGCACCGCGTGGGGTACTGTAGCATCTGGTGACATAACGCCCCAGCCCGCAATGGACTGGCCGATCACGGCGTACGATGCACAGCCACAACCGCCTGCAGTCTCGTATGCAACGGGCACCACCATTTTGCCGTTGATATTCTCGGGCGCGCCGAGCTCGATGCTCGACGGTGCCTGCGGAAAGCGGAGGACCTGACGGAACGTGAGACTGTCGCCCGAAACGTCCGACCACAGGGTAAAGCACTCCAGCGCAACCTCGGCCTCGCTGCCGAGCGCCTTTTCTGCGGTGGTTCCGCGGCGGTGGAGGTAGGCGCCCGACAGGCGCCCGTCGACAAGTGTCTTGCCCACCGTGATGCGTGGGCACTGCAGGCAATGGTAGCCATCCTCCTGAAGGCGGCCGCGCGAGATGCTGCGCCACGACGTGTGCGATATCACGCGGGTCTCGTCACTACTTATGCGCAGGCGCACAACGGACAGTATGCCGGATGTGCTCGCCGTATCGAAAAGGGTGTTGTCGCCGGCGGGGCGCTCGCCCGAGACCAGCAGCACGTAGGCGTCCTGGTTTCCCCTCCCGTCTGTATATTCCACCACGTCGAAGTCGTAATCGAATATGCCGTCGCGCTCCACATCGCCCTCGCCAAACCCAAGGGGGAAGTCCACGGGCGTGGGAGCGGACCACGTGCCGTTCGTCTTTGTATGCACCACCAGGCGCGAACGACCATTCTCGCCGTAGCGCACCGAGGCGATACGGAATAGGCACTCCACGCCGGCAACCATTGCCAGCTTCATGTGAGCTTCGCTGAGCACGCCGGAAAACAGCACGTTGTCGCTCGAGGGTTTTATGCCGCCACGCTCGTCCTCCGACACGCCGGCAGAATTGGCGTTCGGATCAGCGACGGCGTTCGTTGCCTGACCGATGTAGGTGTACTCATACATCGGCGCGGCGTTTTCGTCGTTCTCTATCAGTGCATGGACGAAATGCTCGATTTGTCCCGTGTCGTCGCTCTCCGCGTCTGCCTCGAGCTCAATGCGCGTGACCGCCCGGTCCCAATCGCGTACGGTAGGCGCGACGTTTATCGCGGTGGCTGCAACCTCGGCGCGCGCGAGCAGCTCGGCGTTGGTGACAATGGTGGCCGATGCGATAAATTGCGGAACGCCGCCCGCCTCGATGTTGCCGGGCGTGCCGAAGCGGGCATCCAGCGTGTAAGGCGTATCTCCTCCCAATGCGAGCTTAGAGCGCTGGAGCACATACTGATCGCCATTGTTCACCGACATATTCCACGAATCGATGAGTGTGGGCCACGACCCCGACCAAGCCTTGGTGGTCCACTTGAACATTACGAACTGGAGTATCACGTCGACATCGACGTCTGCACCTACGCGCAGCCGCGGAAGCTGGTGTCCATCTGCCTTCTCGTACCCAATGAACAGCGTGAGGGATGCGGCGCCGCGCACGGCAGACGAAGCGACGCCTGCAACGCCGGCTCCAAAGGTGACGGCAAGCCCGATCTGGATAGTGAATGAGCCCGACGTGTTGGAATAGTCGAGCGAAATGTTTTTAAAAAACGCCGCGCCGCTGCCGTGCGTGTGGGCACCCACGGCGAGTGCCAGTTTTGCCAGCACCCAGGGGTTGACGTTCAGGAAAAACGGCACCGGTCCTAGGGTAAACTGCTCGGTCCAATTGAGATCGGTTCTTACCTGAAAGAGGGCCTTAATATTGCCGTATGCGGGGTCGTTGTTGTTGCCCCAGGTTTTGCCCACCCAATCGTAGGCGAGCGAGCCGTACAGCTGTGTGGCGATATCCATCGTGAACAGCGGCGTGCAATGGTGGCGAAGGAGCTTGGTGTTTCTTGGATCGGTGCCCGAACCGGCACTCATGCTTTTGTACTGATTCCACTTCCCCTCCATCTCGTCGAGGTAGCGGTTTGCCTGCTTGGCGCCCGACTCACGCGGTGACTTCTTCCAGTACTCCGGATCCGGATTGCCCGAATCGTTCATATAGCTGGCTGGTTTGTATCCTCCGCCAAACAGCACGTATCCAGCAAACGAGAAATCGAAGAGGATCGGAAATGTGGGCATCCAGCACGTGAACTTATTGCCGCCGATGCCGGGAAACGCCGCGGGGAAATCAAACGGAGCGATCTCTTGGTCCATGGTAGTAGGAATGATGGTGGTCGAGCCCGATTCTGCCTTTGCCGCCGGCGCAGTGACAACGGCCATGGGGGAGGAGAGCGTGTAGGTCTTGCCCTGGTAGTCGAGGACAAAGCGCAGCTTGCATCCTTCTTCCAGAAGGCTCGATGCCACGTCGAGGAACTTGTCTTCGAGCGTGAACGTCGCCAGATTATCCGCGCCCGATGCGCTGGCCTTGACTTGGCCAATCTGCGTGACGGTTTCGGATGAGCTGCCCGCAGCGGGCATCACTTTATTGATATGCAACGTTGCCTGCCCGCCCTGCGGCAGATGGGCCTGCACGGTAAAAGCGTGCGTGTCGGGCTGATCGTTTGCTGCTTCGTCCGCTGGCAATGCCATGAACGTGGCTTCAGCGTACTGGATGTCCCATTCGTCGAATGTGAGCTGGCGGAAGTACGGCTCGCTATCGGAGCGCGGACGCGTGGGCGCGGTTATGGCGGTGCCGCCCTGGATACGCGCAAGGGGAATCTCGACATCACGGTAGCCCGCCATGCTAATGGAGATGCCGCCGTTAAAGTCGTACGCGTCGAGAAGCGTTGCCTCGTCCGCGTAGCCTTCCGAAAGAGGGGCGATCTCAAAGATGGCTGTGCCTTCTTCATCGGTCGTGGCGGTGAGCTGCTTGCCTGCGGCATAGCGCGATGTGAGCGTGACCTGGGCACCTGTGATGGGCGTATTCTTGTTGGCGACGTCGACCACGACCACACCAAACATGGTGCGCGAGAGAACGAGCACCCTGAAGGGGTCTTTTTCGTCGGCATAGGCTTCGGTGGGCGCGATCGGCAATATGAAGGCGTTTGCGCTTCCCGGCACGCGCGGCAACATAATGCTCGCCAGCGAGGACGCTCCGGCAACAAGTAGCGAACGGCGATCAAGCATCTTTGGCTCCCATCCCGCAGGTATCGGTGGAAATAATCCAATTTTGCGAGAAGGTGCCCCGTGGCGGTAGTGCCGTTCGATGGCCAAAATGTCCAATTTGAGTGCGCGAAAGCGTCAGGCCCCCGGAGCGCTTTCAATACGCCGGGCAGTTTGGCCGCTAGCGCAACATGTGGGCAATCAGCTCGGCGCGAGTTCCGATACCAAGCTTGGCATACACTCCTGATAGGCGGTTTTTAACGGTGCCCGGCGATACTCCCATGTGGCGTGCGATTTCGGCGTTGGTCCATCCGCGGCAGGCGAGCATGGCCATGGTGAACTCCGTGGTCGTTAAATCGTCGGCCACGTCCTCGCCCGAATCGGGGTTGTGGATGCGCCGCCAGCCGTAGCTGAATCGATACGTAATCTCGATGATGTGTGCGAAATCGTCGGGGTATTGCGATTTTAGGCACGCCTCGATGAGCCCCTGCAAAAGGCCGTGGTGCTCGCCAATGAGCTCGATAAGGTCGTCGGGGCGCGCAATGTTCCAAGCAGCTCCGAAGTGTGCCTTTGCGGCATCGACGTCCTTGAGGCTCATGCATGCCATGGAAGCTGCCAGGTGCAGGAACAGCTCCGAGATGGGATAGCTTCCCTGTTTCATAATCAGGGCATTTTCCACCATGCCCAGGCTGCGGCCATATTCGCCGCGCAGATACAAGGCGTGCGCCATCACATAGCTGGCGAACAGGCGCAGGCCTTCGGGCAGATGCGCCGCAAGCGGATAAAACTCTTCGGCGGAATACGGGGAAGGCAAGTGCAGCAGGACGCTCGCGGCCGAGGCGAACAGGATGTGCATGGCGTGGACGGCAGGCGATTCCTTGTCGGCTGGCGTATCGAGGATGCCAGCAAGGCACCGGCGGGCATCGGCGATACGGTTGAGCGACAGACTGGCGTATCCGCAGATAAAGCATGCGGAATAGCGCAGTGCGGGGTCGGTGGCGTCAAGATAGGGGCGCGCTGTCTTGGCAGCGAGGGTGGCCTGTCCGCGAAAGTACAGCGCTTCTGCCGTGGCAATGGCGCGCGAATCGGGGTCGGAAATGCCTGCAACCGCAGCGTCAATCTGCCCCGGCACAAAAGCGGTGCACATCAACGGCATGGGAACGCATGGGTAGCCATCGCAGTCCATCTTCCATCTCCCAACAGCTGGCAACAATAGCAGCAATTGTACTCCTGTTGCTCGGGACCCCTTTCGTTTTACTGTTCGGTTAACGCTGCGGATCGTTTTGGAAGGCTTACGAGCATGGTGGTCCCGTTCTCGGAACTTGCTTCGACCTCTACCGTGCCACCGTGAAGTGCTGCAATCTCCCAAACAAGCGCTAGCCCGAGCCCTGCGCCGCCGTATGCCCTGCTGCGGGATTTATCTAGACGAAAGAACGGCTGGAAGATGCTCTCTCGGTACTGTTTGGGTATTCCCGGGCCCTCATCTTTGACTCGCAGGAGCACGTGGCTGTCGCTGTCGCTGATGGAGACGTTGACAGTCGAGCCGGGGCGGCTGTAACGGATGGCGTTTTCGACCAGATTGAACACCAGCCGATAGAGGAGCGTATCACTTCCGATTGTCAAAGCGTCTCCAGCACAATTGAGGGCTATGCCCTTATTCTCGGCAAGTGGCGCAAGGTCGGTGAGGACCTCTTCGGACAAGGGACCGAGTTCAACATCGTCCTCGCAAGGAACGCTGCGGAGCTCACTCATCTCGAGTAATACCTTGGTCATTCGAGACATGCGCTCGGTTTGTTCTTGTAGCAGGCCGAGCAGCTCGGCTGTTTCGGGTCACACTCCTTGGCGGCGTGCTGGCATTAGTTCAATCTGTGCTTGCATAAGGGCGAGCGGGGTGCGCAGCTCGTGTGCGGCGTTGCCGGTAAACTGACGCTGTGCAGAGAACCCTTCGCCAAGACGGGCGATCATGTCGTTGAAAGAGGCGCTACATCGTTGTAGCTCGGTGGGCACATCTTCACTGAGTCTGATTTCGCTTAGGTTGTCAGGCTGCACACGCTCAACCTGGGCGGCAAAAGCTCGTAGCGGTTTGAGCGCACGGCCGCTCACAAAGTATGCCAGCACGCCGCCAAGGAGTGTGACTCCAGCCGTGATGCACCAGGCTGTCGTGCCAAAAGACTCTTGTGCGTCGTTTACGACGATCGTGACCTCGTCATCGAGGGTCGCTTTCGTTGGGTCGAACGCCTGGGGCGAATCTTCGCCGGCTGCGCTAAGGGCCGAGACGTCGCTGCCGATAGCATCCATGTAGCGCATGCCCGTATAGCCGACCAGGCAGTTCGTCAGCACGCACGCAGCGCACGTGAGCAGTGCCGTCATAATCGTTATGCGCCATTGCAACGAAAGCCTTTTCATTCGCTATCCTCCATAACGTAGCCCTCTCCAATCCGATTGCGAATCGGGTCGTATCCCAAAGCGATGCGTAGCTTTTTGCGGAGTGACGAGATATGAACGCGGGTCGCGTTGCTAAAGCTGTTCACGCTGCTATCCCAAACGTGCTCGATAAGCTCCTCTTGGCTTACCGGACGCCCCTGATTAAGCATCAGGTATTCCAAGATTCCCGTTTCCTTGCGCGTAAGAGATAAAGTCTCGCTGTCCACGGAAGCGATGCGCGCCTTGGTGTCAAAGCGGAGCTTTCTGCAGGTTAAAACTACGTCGCTTTGTGTAAAGCGTCTGAGGGTAAGGCTGCGGATCCTTGCCGCAAGCTCGTCCAGATGAAACGGCTTGGTGAGGTAATCGTTGGCGCCGGCATCGAGTCCGGCGACTTTATCGGATACTTCGCCACGCGCGGACAGAATCAGCACCTTGGTCTCGCAGTCGGTTTTCCTAAGTTCCCTGAGTACGGTCATGCCGTCGATACGGGGAAGGTTGAGGTCGAGTATCACGAGGTCGAAGGCCTCAACGTCCAGTAGGTCGAGCGCCTCCTGTCCGTCGTGACAGCAGTCGACACTGTACGCCAAGTTCCGCAAGCTGCGCGCGATTGCGTCGCACAGCGCCCGCTCGTCCTCGACGATCAAAATACGCATAACAGTCTCCTTGCACATTTCAAATCGCGCTTAACACGGATTTTATAGCCGATATGGTCCAATGGTCGCGTAACGAAAGGAGTGGTCAGGTTGTTCAAAGCGGTAAAACCCGTGGTACAGGTCGCTTTGTTGATCGTCGGAATTGCCATGGTGTGCTTTGGCGTTATGCGTGGCGAGGCAGATGCCGTGCTGGCCAAAGCGATTAGGCTGTGCTTGGAGTGTATCGGAATTGGATAAAAGAGAAAACACTGCGTCGCATGTTTTGGCTCGATTTCGCGGATTCATTCAGGCGGCGGCGACGCTCGTCACCAACATTCACCTGCCAAACTTTGCCAAAGGCGGCATCTATCAGGGCGCGGGAAAAACAGTCTGCGTACCTGGACTTAATTGCTATTCGTGCCCCGCGGCATCGGGTGCGTGCCCCATCGGGTCGTTCCAGTCGGTGGTAGGTTCATCCAAGTTCAACTTTTCTTACTATGTTACCGGTACGCTCATTTTGCTCGGCGTGCTGCTGGGACGCTTTGTATGCGGCTTTCTGTGCCCGTTTGGCTGGCTGCAGGAGCTGCTTCATAAGATTCCCGGCAAAAAGCTTTCGACAAAAAAGCTCAAGCCGCTCACGTACATCAAGTACGTCGTGCTGCTGTTTGCCGTGGTGCTGCTACCCGTCTTGGTGGTTAACGACGTGGGCATGGGAGACCCGTTCTTTTGTAAGTACATCTGTCCGCAGGGCGTGCTCGAGGGCGCCATTCCGCTGGCCATTGCCAATGCCGGCATTCGATCTGCGTTGGGACATCTCTTTACTTGGAAACTTGCCGTTCTCATTGCCGTGGTAGTGCTGAGCGTTTTGTTCTACCGCCCCTTCTGCAAATGGATTTGTCCACTCGGCGCATTCTATGCGCTCATGAATAAGGTGTCCTTGTTGGGGATTCAGGTCGACGCGTGCAAATGTGTCTCGTGCGGCAAGTGCTCAAAGGTTTGTCAGATGGACGTTGATGTGGTCCGCGCACCCAATCATGCCGAATGCATCCGGTGCGGAAAGTGCATCGGGGCCTGTCCCGTCGATGCCATTAGCTATCGCTATGGCCTGGATGTGTCGGCGGAAAAGCTCCCCTTGACCGCCGATAAAAAGTAAACAAGCTTCGACAAAACGGAGGAACGACTATGAAGCTTTCTAAGATTGCGGCCCTGTTTATGGTGCCGGTGCTGGCCTTGTGTCTTGTGGCGTGCTCGGCACCTGGCGGCAATGCGAGCGAATCTGCGAGCTCCGATCCTAAGATCGCAGAACTCACTGCGCAGAAGCCGGCCAATGCCGACGAGGCCGCCGAGCTGTATGCGAAGCTCATGCAGAAGGAGAACGAGATCTTTTCGAGTGATAACGCGCTGTGGGAAAAGGTATTCAATGCGGCAAATAAAGACTCGGCAATGATTGAGGACGGCAGCAATTACGGCGATTTCCTGCTCAAGACCATCGACGGCGCCAAGGATGAGTTCACGGCGGATGAGCTCAAGACGCTCAAGGCCGGTACACAGCAGATCAAGGAGATCGAGGACAAGCTCGAGAGCCTGGAGAAGGAGTTCCCCGGCTGTGGAAGCACGCCGAGTGCAGGCGAGAGCGTCGACGCTTCGACCGCTGGCATGACGGCTGGTGCCAATGCTTCGAGCGAGGCGACGAAGTTCCCCAGCTTTACGGGCAAGGACCTGGACGGCAACGACGTGAGCAGCGATGAGCTGTTCTCTAAGAACAAGGTCACCGTCATGAACTTTTGGTTTACCACTTGCAAGCCGTGCGTGGGCGAGCTGGGCGATCTTGAGAATTTGAATAAGGAGCTTGCCGAGAAGGGCGGCCAGGTCGTGGGCGTCAATTCCTTTACGCTCGATGGCAACAAGGGCGAGATTGCAGATGCCAAGGACGTGCTGAGCAAGAAGGGCGTGACATATAAGAACATCTGGTTCAAGTCGGATAGCGAGGCCGGTAAGTTTACGTCAAATCTATTCTCGTTCCCGACAACGTATGTCATCGATCAGAATGGCAACATCGTAGGGGATCCAATCGTGGGAGCCATCAGCTCCGCCGAGCAGCGCGCAGCACTCGACAAGCTTATTGACCAGGCGATTGCGAATAGCGAGCAGTAGAAAACGCGTAAGGCATGGCGAGGATCGTGCACCGCTGTGCGGAGTAGTCCGCTGCCTTTCAAGATAATCTCCACCATATAGAGGTCCCGCTCGGGACCTCTTCTTTTAGGCGCCGTCCTGTTCGTTTTTTGATGCGGTTCGTTACATTCCTCACTGGTGCCGGCTAAAAATGGGGATAGAGTAGGACAAACGCGTCGAATACGAACGGCGGAGAGAGCGGGCGAGCGTACCCGCGCGGGAGAGGTTGCCGTCCATGCTGGAGCTCAAAGATATTTGCAAAAGGTACGTCACGCAGTCGTTTACGCAGGTGGCGCTCGATAACGTGAGCCTGGCCTTTCGAGACAACGAGTTCGTGGCCATTCTGGGCCCTTCGGGTTCGGGCAAAACTACGATGCTCAACGTCATCGGCGGATTGGATCATTTTGACTCGGGCGATCTGCTCATCGACGGTATTTCGACCAAGGACTTCCGCGACCGCGATTGGGACGCCTACCGCAACAACCGCATCGGCTTTGTGTTCCAGAGCTATAACCTTATTCCGCATCAGACCATCTTGGAAAACGTGGAGCTGGCGCTCACGCTCACGGGCGTTGGCCATGCCGAGCGTCGCCAGCGTGCGCGCGAGGCGCTTGAGGCAGTTGGTCTGGGCGAGCATGTGAACAAGCGTCCGAGCCAGCTTTCGGGCGGACAGATGCAGCGCGTGGCCATTGCCCGTGCCCTGATTAACGACCCCGAGATCGTGTTGGCAGACGAGCCGACCGGCGCCCTGGACTCGACGACGTCCGTGCAGGTCATGGACTTGCTCAAGGAGGTTGCGCGCGACCGCCTGGTCATCATGGTCACGCACAACCCCGAGCTGGCGTACCAGTACGCCACGCGCATCGTCAATCTCGCAGATGGAAAGATCACCGACGATTCCGACCCCTTCGACGCCGCTGGGGCTGCGCGTCGCGAAGCCAAGCCCACGCGCAAAACCTCGATGAGCTTTGTGACGGCGCTGGGGCTTTCGGCACGCAACCTCATGACCAAGAAGGGCCGTACGGCTATGACGGCATTCGCGGGCTCGATCGGTATTATCGGCATCGCGGCGATTCTGGCGCTCTCCAACGGCGTGAACAACTACATCAAAAAGGTCGAGGAGGATACGCTCTCGAGCTATCCGCTCACCATCTCCAAGCAGGATTACGACCTGTCGTCCATGATGGGTGGGCAGGAGGCTGTGGATGATGGCTCGCCTGAAAACGTGGATTCGTCCGACGACAGTGCCGGCGACAAGGCTCAGGGAAACGATAAGATTCCCGTGGTCACGGCCGTAAAGGATATGTTTGCAAGTGTTAAGTCCAACGACATGACGAGCTTTAAGGCATGGCTCGATGCCGGTGGCGACGGCATCGATAAAGAAGTCAACGCCATTCAGTACGGCTACGGTGTATCGCCGGTTGTCTATCGTGCCGGCAAGGGCGACGAGAAGCCCGTCCGGCTTGTTCCCAACGCTATGACCGAGGCCATGAGCGGAGGCGCGAGTTCGGCGGCAACGGTGAGCATGGAATCCATGGGAACCTCGGTCTTTAACGAGATGATTGACGACCAGAGCCTGCTCGACAGCCAGTACGATGTCGTCGCCGGTCATTGGCCCACGTCTGCCAACGAAGCCGTGATGGTGCTCTCGAGTCGTGGCACGGTGGGCGACTACGCGCTCTACAGCATCGGCGCGCTGGATATCAATGAGCTCAACGATCTGGTAAACAGCGCTATGACGGCTGACGGTGGGGTCGAAACGCCCGAGACCGGCACCGAATTTACCTACGACGATGCGCTGTCCACGACGTTTAAGGTGCTGTCGCCGGCCGATGCGTATCGCAAAAACGAAGAGACCGGCATATGGACCGATATGTCTGGCGACACCGACTTTATGGCCGCCAAGGTTGCCGACGGTATCGACGTGCACATTGTGGGCGTGGTGCGACCCAACGAGACCGCCAACGCGAGCGCGTTGTCCCCGGGCATTGCCTACACGCATGCGCTGACTCGCCAGCTTATGGAGCGCGCCGCAAATTCGCAGATTGTGCAGGAGCAGCTTGCCCACCCCGAGACGGATGTCTTTACGGGCAAAACCTTCGACGAACTGCAAGGCGAGGCCAAGCAAGGCGTTGATCTGGGCAGCATGTTCAGTGTGGACGAGGCGGCGCTCAAGAGCGCGTTCTCGTTCGATACCTCCGCGCTCTCGGGTGTTGCCGGCGGTATGGACCTGTCGGGTCTTGACTTGTCCGGGCTGGACATTGACCTTTCGGGCGTTGGCAAGGACATCGACTTCAGCGACATCATGGCAAAAGCGCCAACCCCAGATTTCTCGGGTATCTTTGACGGTCTGGAACTCACGCCCGAGCAAATGCAGCAGGTGGGAACACTAGCCAACCAGCTGTTTGAGGGCTTTTTGCAGTCTGATCAGTTTAAGGCGCTGTCGCCCGATAATCTTAAGGACGCGTCAAAGCTCGCCGCCGCATTCTCGACGTATCTTGAGAATGATGCCACGGCCCAGCAAATCCTTGCCCAGCTAAAAGCGCTCGGCGGCGATGCCCTGGCCGAGCGCCTGCAGCAGGTGATGACCGACTATGTGCAAAAGCAGCTGGCTCCGTATCTGCAGCGGGCTATGGATCAGATGATGAAGACAATTAGCGAGCAGATAGCGTCGACGGTATCGTCCCAGCTCAAGGCGGGCGCAGCGGGGCTTATGGACCAGATGGCGACGCAGATGTCTTCGAGTTTTGCCAACTTGGCGAGCGCCATGCACGTGGATGCGAGCGCCTTTGCTCGTGCCATCCATTTCAACATGGACGCCGAGGATCTGAGTTCGCTCATGATGAGTTATGCCAAGGCATCGCAGCTTACCTATGACAACAACCTGACCACACTGGGTTATGCGGACGAGGCGGACCCCATCTCGGTCAAGATTTTCCCGCGTGACTTTGAGGCCAAGGAGCGCGTACTCGACCATATCGATGCGTACAACAAGCAGGTCAAAGCCGCCGGCCACGACGAGCAGGCAATCTCGTACACCGACTACATGGGCATCATCATGGGCTCGGTGACTGATATCGTGAATACCATCAGCTTGGTGCTCATCGCATTCGTGAGTATCAGCCTGGTGGTGAGCTCCATCATGATCGGCATCATCACGTACATCAGCGTGCTGGAGCGCAAAAAGGAGATTGGCATCCTGCGCGCGATTGGCGCGTCGAAGCGTAACGTGGCAAACGTGTTCAACGCCGAGACCTTTATCGAGGGCCTCATTGCCGGCGTCTTTGCCATTGTCGTCGTGGTGCTCGTGAGTTTCCCGGTCAATGCCTGGGCACTTGCGGTCAAACAGGTTCCCAACCTGATGAGCCTGCCCGTGCAGGATGCGCTGGTACTCATTGCAATTTCGGTGCTGCTAACGGTCGTTGCCGGCCTGCTGCCTGCCCGCAGCGCATCCAAGAAGGACCCCGTCGAAGCCCTGCGCTCCGAATAATGCGACAAAGGGACAGTCCCTTTGTCACATTGAGACCCTTGCGAAAACGGGGTCTAATTACCGTTCGGCAGGTTAAGAACTCCCTCTCCCCGCTTAATGCTTGACGAAGAGTCCTCTGGTTTATATACCTATCGGTAGGCATATAGGATGTATTGCCGATAGAAATGGAGCAACCATGACTCTCACCACACCAGCCAAAAAAGATTGTCTCCGTGAAAGCGGCGCATTTGCTTGGGTCGTCGTTATTGCGCTCGGCTTAATGTCCGCCGGAACAACTGGCACATATAGCATTATTGCCGGCTCATTCGTTGCTCCAGTATGTGAAGATCTGGGCTTTGACTACACTTCTTTTTCTTTCTATTTCACCGCGATTCTTCTTGGCCTTGCGCTTGGGCTTCCGCTTTTGAGTCGCTTCATTCCAAAAGTAATCGGCAAACCATGGCATATTTGCATTGAACTCGTCCTTATTGCCGCCGGCGCCGCAATGGCGTTCTACACCGAGGTCTGGATGTTCACCGTCTCCGCCGCAGTGATCGGCATCTGCTTTTCGTTTACAACGGGCGTCTGCATGTCCGATGTCATTGACCAATGGTTCAGCAAATCGTCCGGTCTCGCCATCGGCCTCGCTTGGGGCGTTAATTCTCTCTGCACGCTGTTATTGAGTCCTGTCATTACGCTGGTCATCGAGCAGCAAGGCTGGCGTACGGGATACATCGTGCTTGCGGCCGTTTCTGCAGCTATGATTTTGCCTGCAAGCGCATTTATCATTCGCCTTAACCCCTCTGATCGCAATATGCTTCCGTACGGAGAGACCGCCTCCGAAACCCATGAGAGCTGCAGCGCCGATGAGCAGGAAGATGTCCTTTCGGGCATGGCACTCCGCGATGCCGCGAAAACGCCGTCTTTTATTCTCTGTGTCCTCTTGCTTTGCGTGGCGCAGCTCACCTGCTGCATGAACCAGCTGTTTCCAACCTATGCAAGCGAGGTCGGTTTCAATCCTATCGTAGGAAGCTTAATGGTCTCGGCAGCTTCACTCTCCGATATCTTCCTAAATCCCTTCGTGGGCAAAACATGCGACAAGCTTGGCGCTATTAAAGCAACGGTCGCATGGACAGGTGTCAGCATTCTTTCATTCCTGCTTCTTATCATTGGCGGAAGCAATGAGACCGTTTCCATCATTGCAGCTGGTGTAAACGATGTCATGTTCGCCATCGTTGGAACCGCAATGCCGATGCTTCTCCTCTCGCTCTTTGGATCACGCGATTTTGGAAGGATCTATTCGATCGTTTGCTCAGCGGGCTATGTCGTCGGTGCTTTTGGAATGCCGGTCATGATGAAGGTTTACGGCATGGCAGGGTCATTCCAGGGAGTATTTATCTTCTGCATTGCCTGCAACCTTATGATTGCTGCGTTTGCTATCGTTTCCGGCTTTCTCAATAAGGCTGCTGAAAAGTAATAAGCGCCGATTGCACCGGCATAGATTGCCACGCAACAGGGGTCGACTCCAAGCCAGATTGGAGTCGACCCCTGTTTTCGTTTTAAAGGTTGCCCGCAGGCACCATGGGCGCCAACATGCGCTTCAGCTTGGCTGGTCTATTTGAACATAAGCTCGACTATTCCCGCCCAAACCGCTTTCTCATCAATATCCTCACCTTGAGCGACCGTATTGCTTGCTCCCTCCAGAACGGTATAAAGAATTTGTACGTAGAGCATTACGTCGGCGCTATCGGAAAACGCGCCAATCTCTACACCATGAAGAAGGATGTCTTTAAGCGCATCCATGGTTCGTTTGGTCGCCGTCGCTTGACGTTCCTGAACTGCAGGAATTCGATTTGCTTGAACGCTAACCTCGGCCAGCACGCGCCGGCGCTTTTCATCGCTTCGATAGCCACCTATAACTGAATTGCCGAGCTCGATAAGCGCGGCCTTGAACCCGTCCCTATCGACTATTAGCGAGTAGTCGCGCTGATAGTCAATGGTCGGAAACATGCTGTCCAAGAGCGTAGTGAAAATCTCCTCTTTTGAGGGAAAGTAGTAGTACACCGACGGCTTGGATATACCGACAAAGTCGCAAATCTTTCCGATAGACGCTTTGTCATAACCGACTTCTGCCACAAGATCGTACATTGCGTCCAATATTTTTTTTCTTGTGCTCACGCTGCATTTCTCCATTGCAAATCACTTCCGCACTACCAACATTATTAAGGATGGCAACGGAACATCAATTCGTGTCCAAACATGACCACTATATACGGCGAACGGTATGTATCAGTAGGCGAGCGGCAATTATTCAAAACTATCTACCGAACGGTAGGTATAGTAGTACTATAGCAGGTGAAACCCCGCTATTGTCGCGGCCGGACAGCATCGCGGGAAACCCGACGGAAGGACCAACCATGTACGAGAACTATCGTATGCCGGGCGAGTTCGAGAAGCGCTCCAACGTCTATGTGACATGGCTTCCCGATTACATCCGTGCAGAGGGCTACGATAACCGCCAGCCCTGCGTTGACGTGATCAAGGCTCTGCTCGAGTATGGCGACGTTACGGTCAACCTCAATTGCGGCACCCCCGGCTCCTATGAGGAGGCTTGCTCGCGCCTGAAGGAGGAGGGGGTTGATCTCGATCGCATCGAGATCACGCAGTTCGAAGACTCCAACTTCTATGTCCGCGACAACGGTCCCAGCATCATGGTCGACGACAAGGGCCATTCTTATATGGTCAACCCCGCTTGGACCTATTACGGCGTGTGGGACAAGAACTCCCCGGAGTGCCAGTCCGCACGTAAGGCAGCCGTTCACATGGCGGTTGCGCTCGGTTGCTTCGATATCGTCAATTCCGAAATGGTTTCGGAGGGCGGCGACCGCGAGTTTGACGGTCACGGCACTCTGATCGCCATCGAGGACACGGAATGCCGCAAGCGTAATCCCGAGTTCACGAAAGAGGAAATAGAGGCCGAGTATAAGCGCATCTACAACCTCAACAAGGTTATCTGGCTTCCGCAGCCTATGCTCGAGGACGACGACTATCGACTGGGCATCCTCGACGAGAAGGAAGACGGAACTCCCGTCTTTGGCATGAGCTTTGCAGCTCACATTGATGAGATGTGTCGCTTTATCACTCCGAACAAGATTCTTCTTGCCGAGGTGTCCGATGAAGAGGCAGCCTCGAGCAAGGCTGGAGCAGAGTCTCGTCGCCGCATTGAGGCAGCCTACGAGATCCTGAGCAACGAAACGGACTGGGAGGGCAAGCCCTTCGAGATCGTTCGTATGCCCACCGCCGAGCCTATTGAAGTCGTTATCGCCCCTGGCGATGAAGATTACGAGCTCTATAAGGGCTTCATCGACGAAATGGGCGGCAAGTTTATGGATGGCACCCCCTGGCCCGAGGGCCCCGTCCACTTCTACGCCGCAGCGAGCTACTGCAACTTCCTGATTTGCAACGGCGTCGTTCTTGGCCAGCGTTATTACCACGAGGGCATGAGCGAGGTCGTGAAAGAGAAGGATGAGCAGGCCAAGGCAGTTCTTGAGAGCTGCTTCCCCGATCGCAAGGTCATCATGATTGATTCCCTCGCGCTTAACCTGTCCGGCGGCGGCGTGCACTGCTGGACTAAGGACGTGGCGGCCAGTCGTTAGTGAGCCTTAGAGCCTGCGCTCTTTGGCTTAGGCGCCACATGTACCGCTCCCCGAGGGATATCCGTGTTTTCCTCGGGGACACATTCAACAATAATTTTGATAATAATTCGAAAGGAAATAGGCATGAACAACAGCCTCCGCGGTCGCGACTACATCAACATCCATGATCTCTCCTCCGAGGATTTCCGCTATCTCATCGATCTTGCCTGGAACCTTAAGGCTCAGAAGAAGTCTGGTGTCGACCAGCGCTACTTCCCCGGCAAAAACGTCCTCGCCAACTTTGAGTGGGGCTCGACCCGTACTCGTTGCGCATTCGAGACCTCCTGCAACGATTTGGGCATGGGCTTCACTTATCTGACCAACTCCCACATGGGTGACTGCGAGACCGTCAAGGACGCCATGCGCGTCTTTAACGGCATGTATGATCTCATCGTCTATCGCGCACAGAAGGACGAGCAGTTCCTCTATGACGTCGCCGACCTGGTTGACATCCCGGTCATCAATGCCCTTACTCTCGGCGATCACCCGACTCAGATGCTCGCTGACGCTCTTACGATGGAAGAGCAATGGGGCGGTTTGCGTACGAGCCGCGGCAAGAAGATGGCTTTCGTTGGCAACTGCGCCGGCGCCCCGGTGTGGTATGGCCGTCTGTGCGCTATGCTCGACATGGACTTCCTCGCCATCGGCCCCGACGACCTCCGTCATCAGATGTGCAAGGAAATGATCGAAGAGGTGGAGGCCTGCTACGCCAAGTACGCTCCCAATAGGACCTTTACCATCACCTCTGACCTCGATGCCCTGGATGGCGTTGACGTTATCGTTACCGAGGAGTGGCGCTACATCAACCCCGAGTGCGGCGAAGAGGTTCTGGATCCCGACGACTACAACTCCTGGCTGGGCGATGCCGAGTCTTTGTACCCCTATCGCGTCACCAGCGAGCTGTGCAAGCGCACCAACAATCCCGACATCTTCTGCATGCATGAGCTTCCCTCTGTCCATAACGCAGATCACCGTGTCGGCAAAATGCTCCTCGACCAGTGCAAGAACGACCTCCATCGCGAAATCATCACCGAGGGCTTTGAGATTGCCGACGAGTGCTTTGAGGCCAACGCTTCGGTCATCTTCCGTGAGGCAGAGAACCGTCAGCACACCATCAAGGCCGTTATGTGTGCCCTTCTGGGTCTCTAGGAGCTGTATCAATGGAAAATGCAAAGTTAAAGAGCAGCAAGGTTTACGCATGGGTTCTCGTAATCGCGCTCGGCCTTATGTCTGCCGGCACGACCGGATCCTATAGCGTCATCGCGGGCTCCTTCGTCGCACCCGTGTGCGAGGAGTTCGGGTTTGACTATTCCATCTTCTCGTATTACTTCACCGCAACGCTCATTGGTCTTGCGGCAGCTCTTCCGTTTGTCGGAAAACTCATTCCCAAGGTCGTTGGCAAGGTTTGGCTCCCCGTTGTCGAGCTTATTTTGCTTGCTGCCGGCGCAGGCATGGCCTTCTACACCGAAGTCTGGATGTTCATCGCCGCTGGCGCCCTGATTGGCGTTTGCTTCGCCTTCACCACCGGCGTCGCCATGTCCGACGTTATTGACCAGTGGTTCAAAAAATCTGGTGGCCTGGCAATCGGTCTCGCTTGGGCAGTGAACTCGATTTACATGCTCATCATGAGCCCCGTCATCACCTCTGTCATCGAGGCCGCTGGCTGGAGGACTGGCTATCTGGTGCTCGCTGGCGTCTCCGCCGTGCTCATTCTCCCCGCTTCCGTCCTGATTATTCGCTATAAGCCTCAGGACAAGGGCATGCTGCCCTATGGCTACGTCGAGGGCGAGACGGTCACCGAGACCGAGGAGACGACCGAGGATAGCACGCGTGGCGTTAGCTATGCGCGCGCCATTAAGTCGCCTGCCTTCTTCTTCTGCATCGGCTTCCTCTGTCTCGTTCAGCTCACTTGCTGCATGAACCAGCTCTTCCCGACGTATGCTTCCGAGGTTGGTTTTAGCCCCATGGTGGGCGGCTTCATGGTATCCGCTGCATCGCTCTTCGATCTGTTCCTCAATCCGATCGTCGGCACCACTTGCGATAGGTTCGGCAGCACGAAGGCCATTCTGGGCTGGCTCGCTGTCTCCATCCTCTCCTTTGTCATGCTCATGATGAGCAGCGGCAACTCGACGCTCAGCATCCTCGCAGCAGGCGTGAACGACGTAATGTACGTCATCGCTGGCACTGCCCTGACCGTTTTGGTTATGGATGTCTTTGGCTCCCGCGATTTCGGTCGCATCTTCGCGCTGATCTGCTCCGTGGGCTATATCGTCGGCGCCTTTGGCATGCCCGTTATGATGAAGGTCTATGAGCTTGTCGGCTCCTTCCAGGGCGTCTTCATCTTCTGCATCGCATGCAACGTTATTATCGGCCTGTTCTTGCTGCTGGCAAAAAAGACTGGTAAGAACCTCTCCTGGGACGAATAGTTCGATTCGTCTTAGACATACGCTGTAGGGCTTAACCTGCAGCCGCTTTGGGGCATCGACTAACATCGGTGCCCTTTTTCATCGAATGTGACAAAGGAGCAGCCACTTTGTCACATTGAGTGGCATGTAAATCGAGGTCTAATACTTTTCCGAGAAGTGAACGGCCATACTTGGACCTCCGAAGCATCGACATTTTTAGACGTCAAACCCGCAGGATTTGGCTGGCAAAACCGCAGGAAATTGCATCTCGAAAGTGCCGATGCTTCGGGGGCCCGTTTTCACTCGTTCACTTCTCGGGAAAAGTATTAAACCTCGTTGTATGGGGTGCGGCTGGAGGGTGGTCATCGTTCAGTAGCTACCTCTTCCTTGTGAATCGCCTGAAGCGCAAGGCATAATGCATGTGACAAAGGGACGGCCCCTTTGTTGTGTTGATATGAGAGAAGAGTAGATGATCCTTTCGCTGGCCCCTATGGAGGGGATTACCGGGCATGTGTTCCGTCGCGTGCATGCGGAGTGCTTCGGTGCGCTCGATTGCTATTACACGCCGTTTTTGCCGCCACCGCGGGTGGGAAACCGCTTTGGCGGCAAGGCGTTCAAGGAAGTCGATCCAGCTAACAACCAAGGGCTAAATGTCGTCCCCCAGCTTATGTCCAAGAATGCGGACGAGTTTGTGTGGGCGGCGCAGGTGCTCGCCGACATGGGCTATCGCGAAGTCAACCTTAACCTGGGTTGTCCCTCGGGGACGGTTGTCGCCAAGGGCAAGGGCTCGGGTTTCTTGCGCAATCTCGACGAGCTCGAGGCGTTCTTAAGCGATGTGTGCGAGCGGTCGCCGTTGCCGGTGTCGGTAAAGACCAGGCTGGGGCTGGAGAATGACGACGAATACGAGCGCGTGCTCGATCTGTATTGCCGCATGCCGTTGGCAGAGCTGATCGTGCATCCGCGCGTACAGAAGGACCGCTATACGGGCTTGCCGCGCAAAGAGTTTTATGGCGAGACGCTGGAGCGTGCGCCGTTCCCCGTGGCCTATAACGGTGACATTTTTGATCTTGAGGATATGGACGCGCTGGTGGAGGCCTATCCCGGCACGCGCCATGTGATGTTGGGGCGTGGCCTGCTCGCGAACCCCGCTCTGGCTCGCATGGTCAAGGGCGGCCCTGCTGCAACGGCTGCTGAGCTGCAGCGCTTCCACGACACGCTGTTTGCGGCATATGCAGAAGAGATTGGCGGCAATGCGGTCTTCCGCATGAAGGAGTGGTGGTTCTACGCCAAGTGCGCTTTCGCTGATCCCGCTACCGTCCACAAGATCGTACGCAAGACCAAAAAGGTCGACGAATACCGCGCTGCCGTCGAGCGCGTCTTTCGTGAACAGCCGCTTGCACCCACAGCTCGCTTCCACGGCTAACTAGTCATCGGGGGCGTTCTTTAACGACTGGTCATTTAAGGACGTCCCCAACGACTATGTAGCAAAAACATGTACACCAGCATCCAAAGATGTCGAAAAATGTCGACTTTGGATGCTGGTGTACATGTTTGGGTCCGACGGGGGAGCGGGCCTAGGCAATCAGTGCATCAAGTGTAATGAGCTCTCTGAGCCGCTCCGTGCGTGTTTGCCCATGGCGTTTGGCTTTTTCGTCAAACGCCTCAAGAATCGATTCGCCCACACGTGCTGATATAACGACGCTCGGCTCATCGGAGATTGGTGGCCTTCCCAACTTGATGGTGTGACCTTTCGGCCACTCATCTTTTTCGTAGGCTTCCGCGGCTTTCTTCAACTCTCCGGGAGCAAACCCCATCATCTTTTCGAGCTGCTTAGCATCCATGGCGCCTCCTATCGATCGACATAATGTCGAGCGCCGGTTCTCGGATTCTCTTTTTGTATACAATTTTGTAGACAAAAATACAAGCAGTTCATCGGGCTAATTAGCTTGTTTTGACCTGCCTGTTCGATAGGAAATGAGCATTGACGGCTTCGATACTCCTTTGCTTTTCAGCTTGGAATTTGGATGCTCATTGAACTTCCGGAGGGGAGCCCTTTATTAAGCTATTGAGATTCTGGGCAGGAGCTCTCACTGGTCTTCGGTAATGGGGCCAGCTTAATTCGCGACACAGTGTGTCGCGAATGGGAGTAGTCGTTAGGTGTCCTTCAATGGCTACTCATATAAGAACGTTCAAGTGTCGGATTTTGTCATTTAGTGTCGCTCTCAGCGACTATTCTGGAGGGTCGTGGTCAAAAAAGGGCAAATATGAGTACTGTTGCCATTATGGTTGCATTTATTTGCTATAAATTGTAGCTCCTGATGAGATTTGTTCCCATTAAGAGCTACTTTTATTGAACATATGAGGAGAAATAACGTCGTCTGCGGACGAGTGGAACGTTGAATAGTTCCTGAAGTGATCAAAATCGCTGCTACTAAACAGGTAGCAGTACTCATATTTGCCCTTTTTTGACCACAGCCCTCTCGGAAACCTTTCCAGAGGCGTCAAACAGCCATAATCCAAAGGTCTCCTCAAACAATTAGCCGGCCAAGAGCGTCCATGACTACCAAAAAGCTGTACGCCAGCATCCAAAGATGTCGAAAAATGTCGACTTTGGATGCTGGTGTACATGTTTGGGTCGTATGGGTTGGGGCCCTGGACGGACAGAGCGTGCGTACTAGAGCAGGTTTTCCTGCACCCACGCGATGATGTCGCTCGATTCGTAGAGTGGTTTGCCGTCGATGAACAGGCAGGGAACCTGGCGTTTTCCGCCGACGGCGATGAGTGTCTGTTCGGCATCGGAATCGGTCGAGATATTGCGCTCGGGAATGGTCACGCCGTTATCGGCCAAAAAGTGCTTGACCTTTAAGCAATACGGGCAGCCGGTCATAACGTACAGCGCGAGCTCGTGATTAGTAGCCATAGGTCTCCAATCGGTTGAGGTTTTGATTGAAATACCCAAAGCCGCCGCGGTCTATGCGCGCGTCAACGAAGACTCGATGGCCTGGACCAGAAACGCCGTGGCTCCGGTGGCGCAGGGCTTGTCGTAGTAGTCAACAAAGCGCTGGTCGGCAAGATAACCGTGGGCGAGGCCCAGGTACGCCTCGTCTTGGGGCTCGCATCCCCAGTTGAGAGCAATCCAGCGACGATGCATCGCGACAAGCTTACGAGCCTCGTTGCTCTCTGGGTCGCCAATGCCCATGGCAATTGAGAGCTGGCCCAGAATAGCGCGTTCAAGTTCCTTCATGTCGTTCCATGTCTCGGGGTCCATGTCCAGCAACGCTTCGTTTGCTGCATCGATAGCCTCATCGCCGTAGCGCGCCCGCGCCTCGGCACCGTAGCGCGCCTCGTTTTCCTGCATGGTGCGCCAGCGCTCCAGTTGCGGCAGGACGGCGCCCATGAGCGAGACGGCTTCGTCGAGCGACATGCCGGTGTTTTGTGCCAGGCGCGGGGCACAATCCTCAATCATTGCCTCCATGGTGGTGTCATAGGTGTACTTGCCGTGGTCGTAGCACCACTTGCAGTAATGATCGGTCGCGGTGCCCGTGGCATCGGTGCCGCAGTCGTCGGGCGTGAGTATCATGCCGCAGCTCTGGCAATAGTGCTCAGGCATTTCGAGCAGGTGGGACAGCGGTTCTCCGGTTACGGCGGCGATGAGCTTCATCATGTCGATGCCCGGTGTGACCTCGCCGCGCTCCCACCGGCTGATGGCCTGGCGTGTGACGAAGAGCTTAGCGGCAAGCTGCTCTTGGGTAAGGTGATGGGCGCGACGGACAGCAATGAGCTTTTCTGCAAAGGCCATAGCGGCTCCTTTCTGCTGGTTGATGGCTTAAGCATACGCGGCGGCAGGCGCCCTTCCAAGCAACCGTTGGTTGCACGACGGGGGACCGCGGCGAAGAATTGCGCGCAACGCCCCACGCCTCCATGCCGTACAATGACCGGCATGGAACCTATCGCACGCATACATACCGACCTGCCGCAGAAGTTCGGCATTCCGCGCAACAGCTTTTTGGCGCCCCATCTGCAGGGACGAATCTTTTTTGAGCCGGAATTTGCCTCCAATGCAGCGGTTGAGGGCCTGGACTCCTTCTCTCACCTGTGGCTGCTGTGGCGCTTCGAAAACGGAACGCCCGGCGGCACGGCTAAGGATATTGCCGTCGACGCTAAAACGCAGGACAGGTCCGGCACCAACGCAAAATGGTCGAAAACCGTGCGCCCGCCGCGTCTGGGCGGAGCCGAACGTGTGGGAGTGTTTGCCACGCGCAGTCCGTTTCGCCCTAATCCCATCGGGCTCACCTGCGTCAAGCTTGATCGTGTCGAGCTCACCGACGATGGCCCCATCATCCATGTGTTGGGGGCCGACCTGCGCGACGGTACGCCCATCTACGACATCAAGCCCTACATTCCGTTTGCGGACTGCCACCCGGATGCGACCGGAGGCTGGATCGAGGATGCTCCGTGGCAAGAGCTCGATGTTGAGTTTCCGCAAGCACTGCAGGATATGGTCCCGCCCGCAAAGCTCCTCGGCTTGGTCGAGGTCCTTCGCCAAGACCCGCGCCGCGCGGGCAGCAAGCACGAGCCACACCGCGTCTATCATCTGGCTTACGCCGGGCTCGACATATCGTTTACGGTCGATGAAACCCAGCTAACCGTAGTTGCCGTCAACGACGCGCAAGACTAACCAGCCATTCGTCCGCACCCGTCAAATTAAGCGCCAAACCCCGCGCCAAAACCGCCCACGCTGGTGGACAATAACGCCTACCAAAACAATCAACTTTGCACGGGAGTCCAGCATGAAATACGACTTCACTTCAATCATCGACCGCCACGGCATGGACGCCATCGCCGTTGACTCTTGGGGTGAGATCCCCGGTATGGCCCCGAACGCACCCGACGAGGGCTTCGACCGCATTCCCATGTGGGTGGCCGACATGAACTTTGCCACTGTGCCCACGGTCCAGGAACACATCATTCAGCGCGCCCAGCACCCCATGTTTGGCTATTTCAATCCGCGCTCCGAGTATTTCGACCGCATCATCGAATGGCAGAGCCGCCGCAATGGCGTCGAGGGCCTGCGCCCTGAACATATCGGTTACGAAAACGGCGTGCTGGGCGGTGTCGTGTCGACGCTGCGCGCGTATGTCCAGCCGGGCGATGCGGTGCTGGTCCACAGCCCCACCTACATCGGCTTTACCAAGTCCATTGAGGCCGCGGGCTATCGTATTGTCCATAGCCCGCTTAAGCTCGACGATCAGGGCGTGTGGCGCATGGACTTTGAGGACATGGAGTGCAAACTCGCCCAAAACCACATCCATGCCGCGGTGTTCTGCTCGCCGCACAATCCCTGCGGCCGCGTATGGGAGCGCGACGAAATCGAGCGCGCCATGGACATCTATCGCCAGCACGATTGCGTGGTGATATCGGACGAGATTTGGCCCGATATCATCCTGCCGGGGCACTAGCACATCCCGACGCAGTCGGTGAGCGAGGATGCCCGCATGCGCACGGTTGCCCTCTATGCGCCGAGCAAGACGTTTAACCTGGCGGGCCTTGTCGGCAGCTACCACATTGTCTACAACGAGACGCTGCGTGACCGCATCTGCGCCGTGTCCAACAAGACCCACTACAACGAGATGAATGTCCTCTCCATGCATGCGCTTATCGGTGCCTACCAGCCGCAGGGCTACGAGTGGGTGGACGAGCTCAACCAGGTGCTTGCCGGCAATATCGAGTACTTCTGCGATTACGTGGACGGGCATTTTGAGGGCGTGTCCTATTCGCGTCCGCAGGGCACGTACATGGTGTTTCTGGACTGCACCGAGTGGTGTCGCGAGCATGGCCGCGATATTCAGTGGCTGCTCGACGAGGGGGCGCGCGTGGGCGTGGGATATCAGGACGGCCGCCCGTTCCACGGGCCCTGCCACATTCGCGTGAATCTGGCGCTGCCGCTTTCGCGCGTAAAGGAAGCGTGCGACCGCCTGGACCGCTACGTTTTTAATGCACGGTAAGTGAGCACTGCATGCGGGGCCTTCTGCCAAGTCGGCTGGAAGGCCCCACATGGTAAAACGTCTGTAGCCATTGGGCACTCGTGTGGTTTTGTTTGCTATTATTTTTTACCATTTCAGTCTGTAAACAGGATCGTATGGAGCTCGATGAAAAGGTCCCGTCGCTCGGTTGCCATTTCGTTGTTTGTTGCGCTTGCGGTAGCGTGCGCCTTTGTCGTAGCGATAGCCGGCTGTTCCGGGTCGAATGGCAGAGCCTCGACGTCTGCATTAGAAGGCCTGGATGCCTCGCAGGCCAAAGACGACAACCTTAAGACGCTCAACGTCGGCAGCGACCTCTATCCACCGTTTGTGTATACCGACGAGTACGGCGATATCGTTGGCCTGGATGTCGAGATATTGACCGAGGCTTTGACTCGCATTGGTTACAAGCCAAAATACCAGCTGATCGACTGGGAAAAGAAGAAGGAGCTGCTGGCGAGCGGCGAACTCGATTGTGTCATGGGCAGCTTTAGTATGACGGGTCGCGAAAACGAATATCGTTGGGCCGGCCCGTACCTTGCGAGCCGCCAGGTGGTCGCGGTCGATCCCCAGAGCGATATCTACACGCTTGCCGATCTTGAGGATAAGATCGTGGCGGTTCAGTCCACCACCAAGCCCGAGGACATTTTGCTCAATCGCATAAATGAAAACGTTCCGCAGATCAAGGAACTCTACAGCTTTTCGGACGGTTCATACCTGAACCCGGCGCTCGTCGAGGGCCTGGTCGACGCTATCGCCGCGCATGAGTCCTCGTTCCTCACCTACGAAAAAGACTATGGTGTGGC
The DNA here is from genome assembly GCA_902490325.1 of uncultured Collinsella sp. Taxonomy (GTDB): domain Bacteria; phylum Actinomycetota; class Coriobacteriia; order Coriobacteriales; family Coriobacteriaceae; genus Collinsella. The sequence continues at coordinate 47,740 of CABUDJ010000001.1, forward strand.
ATATCGCATTTTGGATGAGCCGCTGCTAGAGGTCGGTTTGGGCACCGCTTTCGATATCAACGATACGCGTGGCATCGACGTCAAGCTCACTCATGCCTACCAAGAAATGCTTGCCGATGGCACCATGGAACGCCTGGTGTCAAAGTACTTCGATGACCCTTCGCCATTTTTGAATATGGAGGGCCTGTCATGATCGATGCGCCCGACCACGCCGCTCAGGAGCGGGACAATCGTTCGACAGGGGCATGGCTCCTTGTCGCTCTGCTGGGGATAGCGCTCTCGGTTGTTGCCGGCATGATGAGCTACGATTACACGACGGCCCAAGCCGAGCAGCGCTTTGCCGACGTTGTCGATTACGTGGCGACGCAGAGCCTTTCCTACGATGCATTCAACAGCGCCTATACGACCAAAAACCTGATACGCGTTATGGAAATCGCCGGAGAGGCTGCCCGCGATATGGAGCGCGACGGTTCGGTGGATAACGCCATGCTGGAGCAATACGCCGACCAGTTCAACGTGAGCGCGCTGATCGTGACGGACGCATCGGGCAATTTGGTGTCCGAGTCCTCGACGGGCGATGTGGACTACGGGTCGCTCGCTACGTATCTCAAAGAATCACCCGTGCTGGAGGTGGCAACTCATCCGCTTAAGTCCTATACCGCCCGCATCACGCTTGCGGATGATTCGGTCGCAGACATTGGCTGCGTGACTCGGCAGGATGGCGAGGGCATCGTTATCGCGGTAAGGCATCAGAGCGCGAAAGCGGTTGCAAGCAATACACTCAAACTGCAGAGCTTGCTTGATGGCTATGAAACCATCGATAGCGGCAATATCGTGATCGAAAGCGACGGCAAGGTCGTTGCGACCAATGCCGTTGAACCCACCGTATTGGGCGTGTTCGATCTGCCTGCGACGGATGTCTTTATTGTCGACGGTATTAAGGATCGATGCCTGGCTGGTAAGGTCAGATTGGTTAACGCCGACGGCGAGTGGTATTTGGGCACATTTGGAAAAGCGCACAAATTCTATGTGTACACCTATGCCTCGGCGCAGCGCTACTTTGAGGTCGCCGCGGCTGTTGCCGCCGGCGTGCTGGTACTCTACGGCGGTGTTATAGCCGTTGTTGTGACGGTGCGTCGCCGCGCTGATCGTCGACGTTTGACGGACTTGCTGCAGCAGGAGCGCGACTATGGCGACAAGCTGGCAAAGGCGGCGCGTGAGGCCTCGTCTGCCAACTCGGCAAAGACGGAGTTTCTGCGTCGCATGAGCCACGATCTGCGCACGCCCATCAACGGCATTCGCGGCATGGTCGAGGTTGGCGATGCCAATGCGGACGATCTGCAAAAGCAGACTGAGTGCCGCTCAAAAATCTGGACGGCATCGGGACTGCTGCTCGACCTTGCCAACGAGGCGCTCGATATGAGTCGCCTGGAGAGCGGGCAGGTCGACCTGAACCTCGTGCCCATAAATTTGGTGGCCCTCAACTGTGAAGTGCGCGATATTCTGGAGCGCCAGGCCGAGGAGCGTCTGGTGACAATTATCTCCGACCAGCAGACGCTTAATCATCCCTATGCGCGGGTGAGCGTGACGCACCTCAAGCGTTTGTTGCTCAATATTGCCGGCAATGCCGTCAAGTACAACCGCCAGGGCGGCTATGTCCGCCTGGTGTGCCGCGAGGTGGAGCCAGCGGATGGCGTCCCCGTCTATGAATACACGATCGCCGACAACGGTATTGGCATGAGCGAGGAGTTCCAAAAGCACCTCTACGAGCCGTTTTGCCGCGAGGAGCAGCAGGTGGAAGGCGCTTCGTCGGGAACTGGCCTGGGCGCGCCTATCGCAAAACAGCTGGTCGAGCTTATGGGCGGAACCATGAGTTTTACGAGCGTCTTGGGGCAGGGGACGACGTTTACCATCCGCCTGCCGTTCGAGAAATGCAAACGCTCCGAGATTCCTCAGGCAGTTCGCGTGGACGCGGGAGACGGCGATGCACTCCAGGGCTTGCGCGTTTTGCTCGTAGAGGATAACGATCTGAATGCCGAGATCGCGCAGTTTACGCTCAGCCGTGCCGGTGCCGTCGTGACACACGCTAGGGATGGTGAGTCTGCCGTCGAGATGTTTGCCGCGAGCGTGCCGCACGAGTACGACGTGGTGTTGATGGACATCATGATGCCGGGCATCGATGGCCTTGAGGCCACACGTCAGATTCGAGCACTCGATCGCGAGGATGCCGCGACCACGCCGATTATCGCCGTGAGCGCCAACGCCTTTGCCGACGACCGCAGGCTTTCGCGTGAGGCGGGCATGAACGCGCACCTGAGTAAACCCGTGAGCTCGCAGGAGCTCATTGAGGCGTTTGCGCACATAGCCGCCGACGCTCTATAAGCATATGGCCTGGTTCCAAGGTGGGTTGGAACCAGGCCATATTGTTATTGATGAGGCCTGCTGAGGGGCTTACTTTTCCTGAATCTGCTTGCCGCAGAGATGCTCAATCGTAATCTCGTAGAGCTGGACGCCCTTAATGTCCTTGGCGATTTCCTCTTCGACTTCCTCGGCGGAAGGGTAGTACTTAAGGGCGAGCTGGCGGACTTTGTCCTCGATAAACGCGGGAGTGTCGTTCGCCAGGCGACAGCGGCCAAAGACCACGGTACTCATAACGTAGGGAGCCCAGTCGCCGTCCCGGTACCACTCGTTGCCGTAAACGGTAAAGCAGACCTTGTCATCGCGCTTGAGTGCGTCGACCTTGTGGCCAGCCTTGGCGCCATGGAAATAAATCTTGTCGCGCTCGGCGTCAAAGAAGTAGTTGACGGGGATGGCGTACGGGTAGCCATCGTCACCGTTGACGGCAAAGACGCCGCGCTTGCAGGTAGCGAGCAGTTCGCGCGCTTCCTCGTCAGTGATGGCGCGTTTCTTTCGACGTAAGGGCCTAAACATCGTTGGCGTCCTTTCTGCTGCGTATGGTTGTTGAGCACAAACTATAGCGAAACGGACCCGTTTTTCTTGATGCGGGCGAGTATGTTTTTGAGCTTGTTAAAGTCGAGCGGTTTGGACAAATGGGCGTTCATGCCGGCATCGTGTGCCGCCTTGGCGTCCTCGGCAAAGGCATTGGCGGTGAGCGCGATGATGGGGATATCGGCTGCATCGACCTTCTCGCTCAGACGAATCGTGCGGGTTGCCTCATAGCCGTCCATGCCCGGCATCATAATGTCCATCAGGATCGCATCGAAGCTGCCGGCGGGATGCGACAGGTACAGATCGACGACCTCGTTGCCGTTGGCGGCGCGGGTGACCACGACGCCCTCGGATTCTAGCAGCGTCTGGGCAATCTCGGCATTCAATTCGTTGTCTTCGGCGAGCAGCACGTTCATGTCGGCGAGCGAGCAGTCGGGCGCACTCTCAACCGTATTCGCCCGCGCCTGGGGATTCTCGTCGATATCGAGCGGAATCTCCACGTAGAACGAGGTGCCCACATGGAGCTCACTGGTGACTTCGATGGTGCCGCCCATCAGTTCAATAAGCGACTTGACGATTGGCATGCCCATGCCGGTTCCTTGGAACTTGCTGCGCGCATCGTCACCTTCTTGGGCAAACGGCTCATAGATATGCTTTAAAAACTTGGGAGTCATGCCAATGCCGGTATCCGAAACGCTAAAGCAAAAGAGCGCGCGCCCGTTATCGAGTGGCTTGGTCTTTGAACTAAAGGTGACGGAGCCGCCGTGCTTGTTGTACTTAATGCTGTTGTCTAACAGGTTGATCATGATCTGTCGGATATGGGTGGGACTGCCGATCATGTATGGCCCCGTGGCGTACGGCAGACTATTGTCCTGCATGGTGATGCCGTTACTGGACGCGCGGAGCTTGCACAGCACCAGTGTATCGTCACAGAGCTCTTTGAGGTTAAAAGGCGTATGCTCCAGTGTTAGCTTGCGGTCTTCGATTTTGCCCATCTCGAGGATGTCGTTGATCAGCGAGAGCAGGTGATTGGCGGCAACGCGCGCCTTGGCACGGCTCTCGCGGGCGACCTGGATATCGCCTTCCTTCAATTCCTCGATCTCGATAAGGCCCAGGATACCGTTGAGCGGCGTACGGATGTCGTGGCTCATACGCGTGAGGAATGCCGTCTTAGCGGCGTTGGCAGCATCGGCTTTTTTGCGCTCGGTTCGAGCGCGCACGAGTGCCCAGATGAGCAGGACGATGCCGACCGACAACATACCGATGAGGGTAGCGGCAATGGCGGTGCGGTTGCGAAAAAGGAATTGAAGCGTGTCTGATTCCTGGGTCGTGTACGACGTGGATGAGTAATTGCTTGCGGAGAGCGATTCTCCGGCATTGATGATGCCCTTGTTGATGATTCCCAGCAGCTCGGGCTTTCCGCGCGAAATCCAGCACGAGAGCTCACAGGTGTCAGGGAGCTCGACCGTCTCGTAGTCCTTGAGATCATGACGGTCGCCGATGGTTTTTATGCGTGAGCTGGGAGCGACGATGCAGTGCGCCGTTCCCTTTCTGAGGGCGTCGAACGCTTCATCGTCGGATTGGTATTCGGTCACGGTCGCTGTGGGGAACAGGCTTTCAAGTGCATTTTTGTTGACAAACGATGATTTGGTACAGGCGATGTTCTGAAGGTCTTTGTTCAGGTCGCTGCCGGTGTGGATGGCGGTGAGGGATATGGTCCCCAACGATACCGACTGCACAACGCCTGATTGCTCGGCAAACCAGTAATCTCGGTATACCGGCAGCACAACGTCTATGCTTCCCTTTGACAGGGCCTTTGACATCATCTTGTAGCTATCAAAGGCGACGGTTTTGACCGTAATGCCAAATTTATCGTGCAACGTCGTCGCAAGCGATGCGAGCGAGCCTTCCATTTCGCCGTTTTCGTCTTCGTTGCAGTAGGGGAGTCTGCCTGTAATGTAGCCGAGCGTGATGGTGTTGTCATTTGTTTTGAGCCAGGAACGTTCGGGGCCGTTGAGCGATGATGAACCGCTGTTTTGGGCCGAGTAGTTAGATTTGACTTCGTCGATATAGCGTGGGTTGACGCGGGCGATTGCCGACATGGCGGCATTGATGTCGTCCATCAGGTCGGGGCGGCTTTTGGGGACGGCAAAAAAGTAGTCGCTCGAACCAATGTAGAACATGGGGGAGGCGCTGGGCGACGAGGTCGTGTCGTTCATGATGATGGCATCGACCTCGTTGTTTGCGAGCGCGTCAAAGAGGGCACCGCCAGTGTCGATTTCTTTATAGGTGCAGGTAATGCCTTCGTTGGCGAGCCACTGCTGGCCAACGAAGGTTTGCATAACGTCGGGGTTGCAGCCGATGGTAAGGCCTTGGAGCGCCCGGGGGTCACCCTTGGCCAGATCGTCGCGATCGGGCTTGGCGTAGATGAAGTAGCGCTCGGTGCCCTCGGGGTTCGAGGAAAAGAGCAGCTTTTGGGCGCGTTCCTCGGAGTAGGAGATGTTGGGCATGAGGTCGATCTCGCCCGCCTCGAGCATGTCCATAAGCTCGGTGAAGGTGCCGGAGACGTATTCGTACCGCCAGCCGGGCGTGTAGTATGACAGCGTCTGCAGGTAGTCATAACCCCAGCCCGAGAGACGCTCGCCGGGGGTGCCGTCCTGGAAGCCTTCGTTGTTGATAAGCCAGCCAACGCGGACCGTCTTGACCTGCTGGTCAGAGTCGGCGGCAAAGGCGGGGACGGGTATGACGGCGCTCAGTACGGCGAACGCAGCAAGCGCGACGGCCAGGGTGCGACATATAACTGAACGAAGGACAGCGGAAGCTCTCACGTGCAATCCTAACGAATCGAGACAATACCGCATAAGGATACCAGCTCAGCCTGCCCAGTCGGCCGCCGCACCGCTAAACGGTCCCGTCCGGCAGTTGGGGACAGTCCCTTTCTGCCGGCACAAAAGGAACGTCCCTAACTGCCGGTTGCCTAACTGCCGGTTGTGGGACAATACCGAGCAAACGTGATTGGGCGTCTGGGAAAAGGGGTCGAGATGAAAAAGCTGAGGACGCTTGCCGATGTTTTGCGCCAGGCCGGTTTCGTGCGTATCACGGGCCTGTTCCTCATCTTCTATCTGCTGTGCTCGACGGCTGTCTGGCTGTCCGAGCCCACGACCCTTACGTTTGGCGATGGCCTCTGGTTTAGCTTTGAGACCGTCTCGACCATCGGCTTTGGCGATATCCCGGCCGAAACGCCGGTCGCCCGTGCTATTACCGTCGTCCTGAGCGTCATCAGCATCTTCTACATTGCCATGCTCACGGGTGTGGCGGTGAACTACTGCAATACGCTCATCAAGCTGCGCCAAAAGGACACCATGGCGCGCTTTATGGACGATCTGGAGCATTTGGAAGAGCTCGATCGTGACGAGCTCGCCGACCTGTCGCGCCGTGTGCGCGAATATCGCCGACGCCAACGCTAGAACGGGCGCCGCGCGTCACGACGAGGGGGACTGAATATGAATATCACGGTATACCTGGGCGCCAGCGTCGGCAATGACCCGGCGTTTCTGCCTGCGGTGCAAGAGCTGGGCAACTGGATTGGCTCCAACGGGCACGCGCTGGTATACGGCGGGTCCAAATCGGGCCTGATGGGCGCGCTCGCCGATAGCGTACTCGAGGCAGGTGGACACGTGACGGGTGTTGAGCCGAGCTTTTTTATAGAGGCCGAGTTTCAGCACGACGGCATCGATGACCTCATCGCGACGAGCGATATGGCCGAGCGCAAGGCCAAGATGATTGAGCTCGGCGATGCGTTCATCGCCTTTCCCGGTGGGACGGGCACGCTCGAGGAGATTGCCGAGGTCATGTCCGCGGTGTCGTTGGGGCACCTGAGTGCTCCGTGCATCCTGTATAACCTTGACGGTTACTACAACGACCTCAAGGCGCTGCTCGGGCACATGATTGATAAGGGGCTTTCGAGCCCGAGGCGCCAGCAAGGCATCTACTTTGCCGACGATTTGCGCGAGATTGTCTCGATTATCAACGGATAAGTCTTGAGCCTGCCCCACTATGACTCCCAATGGTGCCGTTTGTGGCGCAGATGGTTGGCTTGTCTGGGCAACGCTCGCTCTACAATAAAACGTAACTATGTCGACTTTGACCGCGGGAGGACCCGATGGACAACCTTGCCAAACCCACAAACCGCGCGCTGTTTTTAGTTAGCGTTGCCGTGACCGGTGCGTTCGCAGGTGCCGCGGTCTGGCTGTTCTTTTTTGCGATGGAGCACGGTATCGACTATCTGTGGACCGAGATCCCCCACATGCTGGGCGCGGCGTCGCCCGAACTCGCCAGCGGCCCGTTCGGTTTTCTGACGTATCCGTTTTTCGTCTGCCTGCTGGGCGGCCTGCTGATCGGCCTGTACGAAAATCTTACGGGCACCAAGACCGACGACCTCAACCAGGTGATGGCTAAGGTTAAGCAAGACGGGCGCTATCCGTACGACAACCTGGGCAAACTTTCGCTCGCGGCATTGCTGCCGCTGCTGTTTGGCGGAAGTATTGGACCGGAGGCCGGCCTGACTGGCGTTATCGCGGGTCTGTGCAGCTGGGTCGGCGACCGCATGCGCCGCTTTGGCGCCGAGTTCAGGGAGCTCACGCTGTTGGGCACCCAGGCCGCGCTGACGGCGCTCTTTACCGCGCCCGTCTTTGGCTTTGTGGCGCCGCTCGCCGGTAGCGCCGACGGCCAGGGCGAAGACGCCGATGATGGGTCCGCGTCCGGCGAGATCACCATCAAGCTGCCCAAGGCACAGAAGACTGTGGTCTACGGTATTGCGATTGCCTGCGGCCTGGGCACCTATCTGCTGCTCGGCCAGCTTATGGGCGGCGGCATGGGCATGCCCAGGTTCGAGTCCGCCGAGGTGGGCAACCTGGAGCTTACCTGGCTCATCCCTCTGTCGCTGATCGGAACAATCTGCGGCTGGCTGTACTTTGTCTCTGAGCACGCGAGCGAAGCGTTTGCCCATGCCATAGGGGAGCGCCCTGTCGTCAAAGCCATGCTGGCCGGTCTGGCGCTCGCCATCTGCGGCACGGTCTTGCCCTACACCATGTTTGCCGGCGAGACCCAGGCCGACGTGCTCATGGAAACCTACCTCACCATTCCCGCCGGCGTGCTTATCGCGACCGGTCTGGTCAAGGCCATGCTGACGCCCGCCCTTATCAACCTTGGTTGGCGTGGTGGCCACTTCTTCCCGGTTATCTTCTCGGGTGTGAGCTTGGGCTACGGCCTTGCCATTCTTACCGGCGCCGATCCGGTCTTTTGCGTCGCCGTCTGCACGGCATCGACGATGGGTGCGGTCATGCGTCAGCCGGTCATGGTCGTGGGCCTGCTTCTCATGTGCTTCCCGCTCAAGGGTATCGTCTGCATGATCATCGCCGCAGCCATCGCCGCCGGCATTCCGCTGCCCAAGCCGCTGCGCAAGTAGCGCGGCAGCGCGCAGTCAGTACAAACATCTCAAGTCCGGTGCGGGCGCTGTGTCACGGATTTACGGGTGGACTGGATTTCGTTCGGTATCGGCGCTACTTCCAAATTGCAAGCGCGGCGGTGCCCAGTACGATGAGGGCGAGACCGATGGCGCTGCGGCGGGAGAGTTTTTCGTTGAATGCCAGGCGCGCAAATAGCACCGATACGACAATCGATAGTTTGTCGATCTGCACCACGACACTCACCTGGCCTGCAGCGATGGCATAGTAATAGAGCAGCCACGATGCTCCAGTCGCGATGCCCGATGTTGCGAGAAATGTGAGTTCGCGCCGGTCAACGTGCGCGACCTGCTCCAGTTTTCCCTTGGCTGCCACGATTGCCCATGCCATAACCAGTACCACGCAGGTGCGGATTGCCGTGGCCAGGTTTGACTCGACGCCTTCGATGCCGATCTTGGCGAGGACGGAGGTGAGTGCCGCGAACACGGCGGCGCCGAAGGCGTAAGCGAGCCAGGTTCGGTCTTGCTGCTGCTCGGGTTCGGCGGACTGCTTCTTCTCGATCATTAAAAACGTGCCGAGGGTGATGACAGCGGTTCCCACGAGCTTAACCGCAAGGTTGCTCGTCTCGTCAAAAAGCGCGATGGCGACCAGCGCGGCGAGCACGGTGCTCATCTTGTCGACCGGTACGACCTTATTGACATTTCCGATGCTCAACGCCTTAAAGTAACAGATCCACGAAGCACCGGTAGCGAGTCCCGAGAGGACGAGAAAGAGCCAGGATCTGGGTTCGATGCTGCCAATGGTTCCAATGGATCCAGAAATGCCCGCCATTGCCCAGGCGAAAACGAGCACCACGCAGGTGCGAATGGCCGTCGCGACATCGGAGTCGGTCTGCTTGATGCCGCATTTGGCCAAGATGGATGTGATGCCGGCAAAGAATGCTGACGCAAATGCTGCGACAACCCACGACACAGGTGCGGTGCCTCCTTGGATAATGGGTTTATCCTGCGAGTTTTATGGACATGAGGATACCGCCCCTCCATGAAGGTTTGATATGGCCGCGGCGAGACGGGGGTTATGTTCCGGGGAGCCATTTGGTGAAGGCTCGAATTGTCGATATGCTGTCGACTTCTCTTTGGTTTCCAAGATCTAAACGGCATGCTTCGAAGGGCGGCGGCGTTGTTGCTGCTTCGTCTTATCTAGTAAATGAGGTAGGGTGCCGCCCAAGTCCTTTAGCTGTCGATTACAGGTCGCGTGCTCGATAGACCTTGGTGCTGACGGTGCAGCTGATTGCACATAGCACGAGGGCCAGCACGGCGATGCCTGCACACAGACAGCCCAGGACGGCAGGATCGGGATTCGCTCCGGCAATCGACATGAGCCAGTTGCTGATGGGGTTGGAGGAGCTCAGCGTGGCCATGGCAAGGCATCCGAGCATGGCAAACAGGCCAACGGATAGGCGCAGTGCCTCCATGTGTCCAAAGCGAAAGAACAGCGGCTGCGCCAAAAACACCATCATGAGGGAGATGAGCATTGATGCTGCTGAGGCTATTGCAATCTCAAAGACAATCTGTCCCGTCAACGGGATACCCGCGCTGTTGAAGAGCGGGAAGGAGACGATGCTCAGAAGCGCGGCGGCGCACGCCATGACAGCCGAGAAGACAATGATGCTCAGGTAGCGTGCGCAGATGATGTCTTTACGCGAGAGAGACAGCGTTGCGCGATAGCGCTCCCAACCGTTTTGATTGTCGAAGCCGGCCAGCGAGCTCATGACCATGATGGGTGACATGGCACTGACCGCGCAGGCGCCAGCGCTCATGCCGGAATCGCCGTCCGATGCGTTGGCAAGGGTCAGCACGACGAATATGAACAAGCCGACACCCGCAATGCTTGGGGCAAGCGAGCGAACGATGGCGAGCTCGGACATAAAGGCGCGTTTCATTTCGAAGCCCCTTTCAGCGTGAGACGAAGATAGTCATCAATGGTTGCCCGATCGCAGGGAATCTCGGGAAAGGCCTCGAGCGTTTCGCGACGGTTGGGCACGAGCACGTCCACGCTATAGGCGTGGTGGGCGGCACGGGCACCTTCGACGCAAGCCATAAGCTCGGCGGCCTGTGCTTGGGTGCAGTGGGCGATGCCGGCGCGGTCGGTAATGTCCTCGCGCGGCAGATCAAACACAATCGAACCGTTATCGATGCAGATGATGCGGTCGGCGGCACGATCGAGGTCGGACGTAATGTGGCTCGAGAGCAGCACGCTGTGCTGGCCGTCGGCGACAAAGGCAAGCAGCTCATCGAGCAGCTCCTCGCGTGCCATGGGATCGAGGCCCGCGGTGGCTTCGTCCAAAACGAGCAGCTTGGCCTTGTGGCTGAGCGCGCAGGCAAGTTGCAGCTTCATGCCCATGCCGCGGGAGAGGTCCTTGACCTTTGTCTTGGGGTCGAGGACAAATCGGTCGATGAGGCTGGCGAAGGCGTCGTGGCTCCAGGTGGGGTACGCCGGGCTTACGAGTGCCTCAACTTCGGTCACCTTGAGTGTGGAAGGGAAGGGGCACGTGTCCAGGACAAGGCCGACGCGGGAGTGCAGGTGGCGTTGCGACTCATCGGGCGCGTCGGCGCCACAGCGCTGCCCAAACAGGTGCACCTCGCCGGCATCGAGCTTTATAAGCCCGAGCGCGGCGCGAATGGTCGTTGTCTTGCCGGCGCCGTTTGCGCCTACAAAGCCAACGATCTGGCCGGGCTCCACAGCGAGCGTGACGTCGCGTAGTGAAAAGCGGTCGCTCACACGGCGTGAGATACCTTTGAGTTCTAGCAAGTTTTGCATGGTATAGCCTTTCTTGCAGATGGCTACTGCATGGTTTCGGGGGCTACCAGGTCGAGCATCTCGTGCAGCTTGTCGCGCGTGACGCCCAGAGTTTCGGCTTGGCTTGCCGCTTTCGCAAGTAGCTCTTCGATATGGCAGAGCTGGTTTTCGCGCAAGAGCTCCTGGTTGCCCTCGGCGACAAAACAGCCCTTGCCCTGCACGGTGCAGATAAACCCGAGCTGCTCCAGGTCGGCGTAGGCGCGCTTGGTGGTGATGACGCTCACGCCCAGGTCGCTCGCGAGTGCACGGATGCTGGGGAGTTTGGCTCCCGCAGCGAGCGTGCCCGAAAGGATCTGAGCTTTGACCTGCGAGGATATCTGCTCGTAGATGGGCTTGTCGCTTGAATTGGATAGGATGATGTCCACAGCGGCTCCTTAGCTGTTGGGCTACACGTGTATATAACCGGTAAGCACAGTATATATACACTATGCACAGTTATGCAAGAGCTAAATGTGGAATAGACCATCGGCGCCGCGCTTGCTCCAAAACAATCTCAATCTGTAACATCTGGATCCGTTTTTGGTCGCCAGCTGTTACAGATTGAGATGTTATTTTCCCGCCTTCCTATTTGTCTCAATCTGTAACAGTAAGAGTCGATTTGCGCGGCTAGATGTTACAGAACGAGACATTGGCTGCCTGCCTTTCCGTTTATCTCGATTTGTAACAGCTAGACCCAATTTGGGCGGTCAGGTGTTACAGATTGAGATTGTGCCGGCGGACAAGTTCGTTTGTCTCAATCTGTAACATCTGGGTCCGTTTTGAGTCGTCTGCTGTTACAGATTGAGACAGTCTGCTGCAGAATACTTTCGATAACTAGCCGTTCACGTTCTGACTGATGAATTTGTCCTGATAGGCGCCCTAGAGCGAGATTTCGCGGCTACAATAGTACGGTTACATCGACGTAATGCACTTAATGCAAGAAAGGATCCGCATGGCAAGCCTGTCGGATGAAATCTCGTCGCGCCGCACATTCGCGATCATCAGCCACCCGGACGCCGGTAAGACCACGCTTACCGAGAAGCTGCTGCTCTATACCGGCAGCATCCAGACTGCTGGCTCGGTCAAGGGCAAGAGCTCGGCCAAGCATGCCGTCTCGGACTGGATGGACATCGAGAAGGAGCGCGGTATCTCCGTTACCTCCTCGGTGCTGCAGTTCACCTATAACGGCGCCTGCGTCAACATCCTCGATACCCCCGGCCACCAGGACTTCTCGGAGGATACCTACCGTACCCTTATGGCCGCCGACGCCGCGGTCATGGTCATCGACGGCGCCAAGGGCGTCGAGGCCCAGACCAAAAAGCTCTTTAAGGTCTGTACGCTGCGCCACATTCCCATCTTCACCTTTGTGAACAAGCTCGACCACGAGGCTCGCGATCCGTTTGAGCTCATGGAAGAGATCGAGAACGTCCTGGGCATCAATACGTATCCCATGAATTGGCCGATCGGCAGCGGCCGCAACTTCCGCGGCGTGTTCGATCGTCAGACCCGTCGCGTCATTGCCTTTGAGGGCGACGGCCACGCCAACGCCACCAAGAAGGTCGCCGAGGTCGAGGCCGAGCTGGGCGATCCTTCCATGGACGAGCTCATTGGTGAGGAAAACCATAAGAATCTGATGGACGACATCGAGCTGCTCGATGGCGCCGGCGACGAGCTCGACTTGGATGCCGTGGCCTGCGGCAAGCTGAGCCCGGCGTTCTTTGGCTCGGCGCTCACCAACTTTGGCGTGGAGCCCTTCCTCAAGGAGTTCCTGCGTCTGGCCCCGACGCCGCGCGCCTATACCGATACGCTCACCAGCGAGCCGGTCGATCCCTGCCGCGACGACTTTAGCGGCTTTGTGTTTAAGATCCAGGCCAATATGGACAAGAACCACCGTGACCGCATCGCCTTTGTGCGCATTTGCTCGGGCAAGTTCGAGCGCGGTATGGACGCCTTCCACGTGCAGGGCAACCGCAAGCTCAAGCTTGCCACGGGCACGTCGATGATGGCCGATGACCGCGCCATCGTGGATGAGGCGTACGCGGGCGATATCGTGGGCCTGTTCGACCCGGGTATCTTTAGCATCGGCGACACCGTGTGCTCCGGCAAGCGCCACGTGCAGTACCCGCAGATCCCGACGTTTGCCCCCGAGATGTTCGCTCGCATTACGCAGGTCGACACGCTCAAGCGCAAGCAGTTCGTCAAGGGCATGGAGGAGCTTGCCCAGGAGGGCGCCATCCAGATCTTCCGCGAACTGGGCGCCGGCATGGAGAGCGTCATTGTGGGCGTGGTCGGCGTGCTGCAGTTTGAGGTACTCGAGCGCCGCCTCAAGGCCGAGTACCGTGTTGAGGTTCGTCGCCAGCCGCTGCCCTATACAGACATCCGCTGGATTCAGAACGACCCCGACACCATCGATATCCCGGGCCTTTCGCTCACGCGCGACACGCTGCGTGTCGAGGACATGCGCGGCGGTAAGCTGCTGCTGTTCACGAGCCCGTGGAACGTGGACTGGGCTACCGACCACAACCCCGACCTTATCCTGTCGGAGTTTGGCAACGTAGCGTTTTAACGCATCGGCGCGGTGGCCCTGCGGGGCTGCCGCGCCGCTTGCTTGCCTGATGCCGTGTGAGCGGCTATCATACCCACCGTCGTCTCAAGACCGGGGCGTCCGAGCAGTTCGGGTCCGATATCCTGCTCGTTAAACCTAAAACCAAAGGAGTACATAATGATCAAGAAGGTCATGGAGGACTACAAGGTCCTGTTGCGGAGCATTCCCGCGGCAACGGTTTCGCTGTTTTTCGTGAGCGTCATCATGATGAACCTGCTGGCCAACAAAGAGCTCATCAGTCTGCCGTATCTGGCGCTCGACTGTGGCTTTGTGGTGAGCTGGGTTTCGTTTTTGTGCCAAGACATGATCTGCAAGCGCTTTGGCGCCAAGGCATCCATCAAAATCTCTATCCTCGCGCTGCTGGTTAACCTGGCCGTGAGCCTGTGCTTTTGGGCATGTTCGCTCACGCCCGGCATGTGGGGCGCCTACTACGACACGGGCATGATCGAGGTCAACACCGCCCTTAACGCCACCATCGGTGGCACCTGGTACGTGGTGCTGGGCTCTTCGCTGGCAATGCTCGTTTCTGCCGTGGTTAACTCCACGCTTAACCAGTCGCTCGGCCGCATGCTCAAAAAGAATAACTTTGCGAGCTTCGCCTTCCGTTCCTATGTGTCCACGGGCGTTGGCCAGTTTATCGACAACCTGGTCTTTGCCATTGTGGTAAGCCACACGTTCTTTGGTTGGACCTGGGTGCAGGTCCTTATGTGCTCGCTGACCGGCGCCGTCGCCGAGCTGCTGTGCGAGGTCTTCCTGAGCCCCGTGGGCTACAAGGTCGTACGCGGTTGGGAGCGCGAGAATGTGGGTGCCGAGTACCTCGAGCGCCACGCAACCGCCTAAGGAGCAAGTATGCGGGTTTTGATCACGGGCGCTTCGGGCGGTATCGGAGCCGCGTGCGTGCAGCGCTTTTTGGATGAGGGCCACGAGGTCGTGGGCTTTGATCTGCTGCCGGCGGCGATCGAACACGAGCGCTACCGCCATCTGATCGTTGATGTCCGCGAGCCTAACTCGTTTCCAGGCGACCTTGAGCCTCAGGTAATCGTGAATGTTGCCGGTACGCAGGATTCGGCCGACGACATCGCCGCCAACCTGTGTGGAACCATCAACGTGACCGAGCGCTACGCCTTTGTGGGGGAGGGGCTTGCCGCCAAGCCGACGCCGGCTATTAAATCCGTGGTCAATGTGGGGTCGGCGAGCGGGCATACGGGATCGGAGTTTCCCGCCTATGCTGCCAGCAAGGGCGGCGTTATCGCCTACACCAAGAACCTTGCAAACCGCCTGGCACCGCAGGCCATTGCCAACAGTGTGGACCCGGGCGGCGTTATCACGCCGCTCAACCGTTGCGTGATGGAAGACGAACACCTGTGGAACCAGATTATGGAACTCACGCCGCTTAAACGCTGGGCCACCGCCCAAGAGATCGCCGAGTGGATCTACTTCGTGGGCGTGACCAACCGGTTTATGACCGGGCAGAGCCTGCTGATCGATGGCGGCGAGGCCGGCCGTACCCAGTTTATCTGGCCCGAGTAGCAAAACGCGCCCGATGGCAAGATTGCCGTCGGGCGCGTTTTTGATGTATCGATTTTTAGCCGAGGCAAGTCCAGTCGACGGGGGTCGAGCCGTGCTGTTCGAGTAGCCGATTGGCAGCGGAGAAGGGGCGCGACCCCATAAAAGCGGGGAGTTCTGCTGTGGCACGGTTGGCCGAAAGCGGCGAGGGGTGCGTGGAGGCCAGGCAGAACTTGTCGGTTGCCTTGCCCGCACCAGTTGCGTCGAGCTTACCTTCGACCATCTGCTGGGCAAAGCGGCCCCATGCCAAAAAGACTACCGGCTGGGGCAGCTGGCAGCAGCGTTCGATAACGTAGTCGGTGAGCGTGCTCCAGCCCAGTTTGGCGTGCGAGTTGGCGGCATGCTCGCGCACGGTGAGCGTAGTGTTAAGGAGTAGGACGCCCCGTTGTGCCCATGGGGTTAGGTCTCCCGTGGCGGGAATGGGACAACCCAGATCGGCTTTGAGTTCCTTGTAAATGTTGCGCAGGCTCGGCGGCAACTTGGTTTGCGTCGCGGGGACCGAGAACGACAGCCCCATTGCCTGGTTGGGTCCGTGATAGGGGTCTTGACCCAAGATGACAACCTTGACCTGGTCGGCCGGCGTGTAGGCGAGGGCATTGAGGATGTCGTCTTGTGCCGGGTAGATAGTCTGCTCGGCACGCAAAAGGGCGATGCGCTCGAGCAGCTGGTTCGTAGTGTCACGTACCGGCTGCGGTGCATCGCCCAACCAAGTTGCTATGTTGCGGTCGCGGGTCGCGGCGTCCATGGGGCTCCTTTACGTCAGATGCTCTGTTTGCATCTATTGTAAAGGCGCACCGGTTGCCTTTATGCCACGGCTGTATGAAGAGCGGGGTCTACGAGACGTGCTCGGGCGCTCCTGCCATGCGAGCCTGTCCATGTGCGCGGAGGCGCGGAAGCTCGACGGTTGCCACCATGACGCCGCTGAGGATGAGTGCGGCGCCAAAGAAGGCGATGGGGCTCAGAACCTCGCCGACCAGGAAGAACGAGAAGACGGCGGAGCAGACCGGCTCGAGCGAGAAGGCGAAGCCGGTGGTCTCGGCGGGCACGTGGGGCTGCACGAGCGTTTGGGTGATAAAGCCATAAGCAGAGCAGATGAGTGCGAGTGCGACGACGACCACGACCTCGCTGGGCGTGCTGGGAAGTGTGAAACCGCCAAAGACGCATGCGGCAATGCCCGAGAACAGGCCGCCAAAGCCCAGCTGCCAAACGCCCAGGGACAGCGGATCGACTTCTTCGACAAACCGCTTGGCGACAATGATGTGGCCGGCGTAGACAAAGGCGGAGAGCAGCATGATGAGCGCGCCCGGGTTCAGGCTGGTGAAGTCGGCGCCCGAGAGCAGCAACATACCGCAGGTGACGATGGCGGTGCCGACGAGCACTTTGCGCTCGGGGGCGCGGCGCAGCAGGGCGGCGTTGGCAAACGGCACGATCACGACCGTCAGGCTCTGCAAAAAGCCGGCAGTGGAGGCGGAGGTGAGGCTGGAGCCCAGGCACATGCAGGTGAGCTCGGTTGCCATGATGGCACCGATGATGGCGGCACGGACCATAAGGTCGCGGTTGATGCGAAACGCGTGCTTGTGGAAGAGCAAAAGGCAGGCTACAAAGGCGATGATGCAGCGTAGCGCGACGATGCTCGTGGCGTTCATGCTGTCCATGCCGATCTTCATGAGGGGATACGAAAAGCCCCATGCGACGGGAACGGAAAATGAGAGCGCGATTGCTTTTTTGCGATCCATGGGACTCCTTTTGTTACAGAACGGTTTCGCACAAAGGATTCTGCTCCCAGATGTGGATGTAGTAAAGCGAATGTATCTTCAGTATGATTAAGAAATGCTAAAGTAGGCACGAAAAGCGCTGGCAAAACGTTTTACGGCTGCATTGATGCGGAGGCACGATGGCATCGCGGTATCAGATTGTTTGTATGGTGGTCGATTGCGGCAGTCTGAAACGTGCGGCGGACGAGCTGGGCTATACGCAAAGTGCGGTGAGCCAGGCCGTCAAGGCGCTCGAGCGCGAGCTGGGCACCACGCTTATCGAGCGCGGCAAGCAGGGTGTCTCACTTACGCGCGACGGTAAACAATATCTGCCGTACCTGCGCCAGATTGTGACCGCCGAGGCCGAGCTCGAGGGCAAGCGCCAGGAGCTGCTGGGGCTCTCCTCGACCGATATTCGTATCGCGACGTTTACCAACGTGAGTCGAACCGTGTTGCCACGTGTGATCCGCGATTTTGGGGCCCTGCACCCGGGCGTGCACTTTACCCTCAAGCAGGGTGATTACACGCGCAACGCCCAGTGGGTGCACGATGGCGTGGTTGATTTTTGCTTTACGGCGCGCGGATTTACCGCTGGGCTCGAGAAACGCGTGGTCTATCACGATGAGTTGGTGGCACTGTTACCGGCTGCGCATCCGCTGGCGGCAAAGGAAAAGGTGACGCTCGCCGATCTGGCGACCGAGCCGTTTGTGCTGCTGGATGAGGGCGAACAGAGCCTGGTGCTCGATGCATTCGCGGCGCATGGGCTGTCGCCGCACGTGACGAGCGAGGTGACCGACGACTACACCATCATGGCGATGGTGGAGGAGGGCCTAGGTGTGAGTATGCTGTATCGCCGTACCGTCGAAGGCATGCGGGCCGATATTCGCGTACGTCCCATCGTGCATGCCCCCTCGCGCGATGTGGTGGCCGCCTGGCGCAGCTGGGACACCATGCCCATCGCCACGAGGCGCTTTATCGACTATATGAGCTCGCATATTGTCAATTAATGACTGGCGTGGCGTTGAGTGCGGCGTTTAGCGGGCTGTCGCTTTGGCTTTGGTGGCGCGATAGGTACGTGCCGGGTGGCAGAGTAATACCGCCACGACCATAAAGAACGCCGTGGTGCCCAGGCTGATGGGGTAAACCATCATGATGTTCGCAAAGGTGCGGAAGTGCGGGAACACGCAGAACACCCAGTAGAAGCGAATGCCGCAGACGCAAATCATGGTGATGAGGGCGGGCATGAGCGAGATGCCAAAGCCGCGCAGGTAGCCGGACATGTTTTCGTAGAACATGCTAAAGGCGTACGCCGGGAAAATCGAGCACACGCGGATATAGCCGATCGAGACGATGTTGGGATCGCTGTTGAACAGCGATAGGATTTCGCGCCCGAGGCCGACAATAACGATAATCGTGGTGAGGGCAACGATACCGCCTTCGACCAGACAGACCTTAAGCGTCTTGGTGCAGCGGTCGATTTGGCGAGCACCGTGATTTTGTCCCACAAAGGTGGTGCACGCCTGGCTAAAGCTGTTGAGAAGGTTGTAGCACACGTACTCCAGGCTCATGGCGGCGCTCGATGCCGCCATGACCTCGGTGCCCAGGCTGTTGATGGCGGACTGGATGATGATGTTGGCGACGGCAAAGACGGCGCTTTGGATGCCGGCGGGCAGGCCGATCTTGACGATGCGTTTGAGGGCGACGGGGTCGATAGCCAGGTCGCGCGGGGTGACGCGGACGACGGAGTCGGTCTTGAGCAGGCGGATAAAGAGCGTAGCGGCGCTGACGGTGTAGGCGATGGCGGTGGCGATGGCGACGCCCGCGACTCCCCAGTGGAGTACGGGGACAAAGATGAGGTCCAGGCCAATGTTGAGGACGGTGGACACGGCAAGCGCCTGCAGCGGCATGCGGGTGATGCCGACGGAGCGGAAGATTGCGGCCTCAAAGTTGTAGAGCAAGATCGAGGGCATGCTCAGCAAAAAGACGCGTAGATAGAGTGCGGCGAGCGGCATGGTCTCGGCGGGAACGTTGAGCGCGGCGAGCATTGGCTCGGCGAAGATCTCGCCCAGGGCGATGACGACGAAGCCCACGAGCGCCATTAAAATCGAGGTATGGACGGCGCGTTTGACCATGTTCTGATCGTTGCGGCCGATAGCGTTGGCGATGACCACGTTGGAGCCAAGCGACATGCCAATAAAAAGGTTGAGCATAAGGCTGGTAAGCGGAACATTGGAGCCGACCGCCGCCATGGCGAGGGTTCCCTGGTCGCCCGAGAAGTTGCCGATGATGACCGTGGCAATAAGGTTCGACAGCTGCTCCAGGATGCTCGTGGCGGCCACGGGGAAGGCGAACAAAGGAATATTGCGCCACAGCGAGCCGGTGGTCATGTCAATGTGCTTAGATACGGTGTCAGCCATGCGCTCTCAATTTCTAACATGCTATTTTGTGCTTATTTGCGCAGACGATGATACTCCTAATCGACTAGTCATTGGGGAAGGCGTGCGACAATGGTGGGCGTTGTGTTGTTCGCGCTAAGGAGTTGCCATGTTGTTGTGTCCCGTTTGCCATGAGCCGTTGGTGGACGATGAGCGCGGTGCGGCATGCGCGAGCGGACACCGGTTTGACCGTGCGCGCGAGGGCTATCTGTATCTGCTGCGCTCGTCCAAGAGCGGTGACTCCATGGGTGATCCCAAGTCGCAGGCGCGCAGTCGTCGCGACTTTCTGAACCGTGGATACTACGCGCCGTTGCGCGATGCGATGATCGAGCTGGTGCGCAAGCAGGTGTCTGGGTGTGCTGCGTCTACGAATGGCCCCATGACGCTGCTCGATATTTGCTGCGGCGAGGGCTACTACACCAGCGCCATGGGCGCGGTGCCGGGCGTGGATGCTTACGGTTTCGACCTGGGCAAAGAGATGGTGCGCCTTGCCGCCAAGCGCGGCGATGCGACCTACTTCGTGGCCAACATGAAGGACATCCCCGTGGCCGATGGCGCCTTCGATATGGTGACCGAGCTCTTCGCTCCCTTTAACGAGCGCGAATTTGCCCGCGTGCTGGCGCCAGAGGGCTCGCTCTACACCGTGGTGCCGGGCGCCCGTCATCTGTTTGGGCTCAAGGAGGTGCTCTACGACACGCCATACCTTAACGATGAGAAGCTGCCGAAGACCACCGAGCTCGAGTTGGTCGGAGCGCAGCGGGTGTCTGCGAATATTACGCTTCAGACCCAGGCCGACATCGAAGCGGTGTTCCAGATGACGCCGTACTACTACCGCACGCGCCCTGCCGACAAAGAGCGCCTGGCAAACTTGGACACGCTCCAGACCGACATCGACTTCATCATCGCCGAGTACCGCCACTAACCTACCAAAAAGGGACAGATTTATTTTGGCAGGTTTTATCTGGGCAAACGTAAAGGGCCGACCGCGGAGATGCGCGATCGGCCCTTTTTAGTTGCTTGGCTGCAGAGGTTATGAGAAGCGAGCGCTTACAGGCGGTCCTTGTTCTCGGCCTTAACCTCATGTGCCTGCTGAACAAAGAACAGGTCGTACACCACGATGACAAAGGCGCCATAGTTGATGGCGTCGCCGCCAAACGCGGGAAGCGTGAGCACGGCCTGCGCAATCGTGGCGATTGCGGCAACAATACCGAGCTTAAACGCGCCATCCACCTGCGAAGGCTTGTTGGCACCCTTGATGCCCGCAACACCTGCGGCAAGATCGACAACGCCCTTGGCGACCAGCACGACCGTGGCGAGCATGGCGTTCGGCCCGTACGTGGACTCGAGCTTGCCGGTCGCGATGCCGGCGATTCCGATGACGAGACTGGCGATGCCCAGAACAAAATAAATCAGGGCGAGGATTTTGAGTGTCTTGCGAGCGGCGCTCATAGCTGGTCCTTTCGATGCGGGCGCGGAGAATCTGTCGCACCCAGGTTGCGGCACATATCGTGAAGCACATTGTAGTTCAACGGGGCGATACGTGCGCCTGAAAGCGTCTCTTGCCTGTACGGTCCAACCTTTCAAAAAGGAAAGCTGGACGTAAGCCAAATCGATGGCAGCCCATGTGCGGCGCTGCGATGATGAGGTCGTAACAAGGAGCTGGTCTCAAGGAGGAGTCATGATGTACGGAGCAGGGCAAGTGCGTGAGCCGCGGTCGTTGGGAAGGCGCATGGGTGATTCTGTGATCGCTGCCGTGTGCACGGGATTGATGGCGGTGCTTTGCATTGCGATGCTGTGGGCCATGTCGCATGTGGGACAATAGCGGACGGTTGGGTGCCGACATAAACGGCACTCACGTATTCGTTTTGCTTGTTAAGGAGTACCCATGGGCGTCGTCGATCCCTTTTCTGTTGCTCGGGCCGCGGGGCTTGAGCTGATCGGGAAGTCCGAGGGCCTCACGCTCACCGACGGCACGATGGAGCTGCGCGCCGATTTCACCCGCATGCTTCCGCGGCTTAAACAGGGCCGTCTGCAGCAAGAGCTGTTGGTAAAGGCTGCGCGCACAAAGGGTATCGAGCGACCATGGGCGATTGACGCCACGGCGGGCTTTGGCGAGGATTCGCTGCTGTTGGCGGCTGCGGGCTTTACCGTCGATCTGTATGAGCAAGATTGCGTGATCGCGGCGCTCCTCAAGGATGCCCTGGATCGCGCGGCAGATGATCCGGTGCTTGCGGCTGCCGTGGCACGCATGCGCCTTCATGCGGGCGAGGACAGCATTGCCGGCCTTCGCCATACGGCTGAGTTGATCGGGCGGGGCGAGCTCGCCGCCCCCGACGCGGTGTACCTGGACCCCATGTTTCCCGAGCGTACCAAAAGTGCGGCGGTCAAAAAGAAGTTCCAGCTCCTACATCATCTGGAGCAGCCATGCGCCGACGAGGAATTGCTGGTCGAGGCGGCGCTTGCGGTGCACCCGCGCAAGGTCGTTATCAAACGGCCGGTAAAGGGGCCACTGCTCGCCGGCGTTAAGCCGAGCTATCAACTTGCGGGCAAGGCCGTTCGCTACGATGCGTTGGTGCCGCCGCGCCCGTAGCTTGCGTGCGATGGCTGGCGCTCCGTCAATGCCGTGCCGATGCGGTGCCTATTTCCAAGGGTGCGATGTCAGGTGCCATCCACCGCAGTATTCGCATTTGTAGCAGGCCAAACCGCGCCGACCGCGGTTTTCGCAGTCGGCCATAACGGCCTCGGCCTCGGCGCGTGTGTCGTAACGGTTTTTGCGTTCGCACGACTTGTAGCGCCAGGCTTCATCGCGCTCGGCGTCCAGGGCGTCGCGGCGCTCGTCCTCGCGTGCAAACAGGTCGCTCATATCGCCGCCGGTGGCAGTGCTCAAAAACTCGCTTTTTGCTTTTGACCAGGCGGCTCGCTTTTTGCTTCCCATCTGCTTCGTGCCCCTCTCCAAACGTTGGTATCATTGCTCAATCAAAGTGATACCAATAAACGTGAGGTCGCCGCGTGATGATCAGAAAAACCCTCGATACCGACATTCCTGCCGTCATGGCTATCTATGACGCCGCCCGCGCCTTTATGCGCGCACATGGCAACGCTACGCAGTGGCCCGAGGGCACGCCTTCGGCCGAGCAGCTGGCTGCCGATATTGCCGCTGGTGGCAGTTACGTGTGCGAATTCGACGGTCGCGTGGTGGCGACGTTTGCCTTTTTACCGGGCCCGGACGAGTGCTATGGCGTAATTGAGGGCGGTCAGTGGCACAGCGACGCCCCGTATGCTGTGCTGCACCGCGTGGCATCCGACGGCACCACGCATGGCGTCGCGGCTGCGATGTTTGCCTTTGCCAAGGAACGCATCGGCCATCTGCGTATCGACACACACCAAGACAACCTGCCCATGCAGGGCGCCATCGCCAAGGCCGGGTTTAAGCGCGCCGGTATCGTATATGTGTCGGACGGTACGCCGCGTGTCGCGTTTGATTGGCTGCGCGAGGCATAAAGGCCGAGTCACATACCAGCGTTTCACCGAAATGAAAATGGCCCCGAGTGGGGCCATTTTTGGTAAAACGCGTTGTTGTGGGGCTCGCGTTGTTATCGCCCCAGATGAGCCCGGGCAGACAAAATGGGGAGGTGCCGGCTTTCGCAAGGCGCGAACCTACAAAAATCGCCGCGCGGCAACGCGGGGCGATGAGCTCGGTCGGGGGATAGGGCCCGCTTCGCCCGCCGGCCCGACGTGGTCTTGCCAGCATCGACATGCGC
>CABUDJ010000002.1 GCA_902490325.1 uncultured Collinsella sp.
GGGCTCAGCGGCCCCGGCACGGGGCAAGCAAAAGGGCGACCCCGCAGTGGGGTCGCCCTTGTTGAGCTGCTTATGTGTAGCTATTACTCGGCGTCGTGGTGACGGCGGGGCTTGCGGCCTCCGTTGTCGCCGGGACGGCGCGGACGGTCGCTGCGCTCGGAGCGCTCGCGACGCGGACGCTCACGGCGCTGGAAGTGCTCGCCGTCGCCCTCGGAGGCACCCTCAGCACGAGCCGGGGCCTCGGGCTTGTCAAGACGATCGAGCGAGATCTTGCCACGATCGTCGACCTCGATGACGACAACCTTGACCTCGTCGCCCACGTTGAGGACGTCCTCGACCTTCTCCACGCGGCCCTTGGCGACGCGGGAGATGTGCAGCAGGCCGTCCTTACCGGGCAGCAGGTTGACGAAGGCGCCGAAGGGCTGGATGGAGACCACGCGACCGGTGTACTCCTCGCCCGGCTCGGGAACCTTGATGATGAGCTTGATGCGCTCGACGGCCTGGTCGACGGACTCGCCGGTGCCGCCGACAAAGACGGTGCCGTCCTCCTGGATGTCGACCGAAGCGCCGGTCTCGTCCTGGATGCCGCGGATGACCTTGCCGCCGGAACCGATGACGTCGCGAATCTTATCGGTCGGAACCTGGATGGAGACGATGCGCGGAGCGGTGCTGCGCGTGGTGTGGCGCGGCTCAGGGATCACATCGAGCATCTTCTGCAGGATGTACGCACGACCCTCCTTGGCCTGCTGCAGGGCGCGGGCCAGAATGTCGAAGGTGAGGCCGGTGGCCTTGTTGTCCATCTGCAGGGCGGTAATGCCCTCGGTGGTGCCGGTGACCTTAAAGTCCATGTCGCCCAGGAAGTCCTCGAGACCCTGGATGTCGGACAGGACCACGGTCTTGCCCTCCTCCTGGATCAGGCCCATGGCGATACCGGAGACCGGGCGCTTAATGGGCACGCCGCCGTCCATAAGGGCGAGCGTAGAACCGCAGGTCGAAGCCATCGAAGAGGAGCCGTTGGACTCCATGACCTCGGAGACGACGCGGATGGCGTAGGGGAACTCGTTCTCGTCGGGAAGCACCGGAAGCAGAGCGCGCTCTGCCAGATTGCCGTGACCGATCTCGCGACGCTTGGGGCTGCCCATGCGGCCGGTCTCGCCGGTGCAGAACGGCGGGAAGTTGTAGTGGTGCATGTAGCGCTTACCCTCGGTGGGCTCGATGGTATCCAGACGCTGGCCCTCGTTGAGCATGCCGAGCGACAGGACGGAGAGCACCTGGGTCTGGCCGCGCTGGAACAGACCGGAGCCGTGAACGAGCGGCAGGTAGTTGTCCTTCACCATGATGGGACGGATCTCGTCGGCGGCACGGCCGTCGACGCGCTCACCGGTCTCGACGACCATGGTGCGCATAGCCTTCTTCTCGAGCTTCTTGAGCGCCACGGGAATCTCGCGCTCCCAAGCGGCCTGCTCCTCCTCGGTGAACTCGGCACGGATGGACTCCTTCAGAGCCTCGACCTTACCGATACGGGAGAGCTTGTCGGCGTCGCGAAGGGCGGCTGCCATCTCGTCGTAGTGGGCGAAGATGCGCTCCTGGACCTCCTCGACGGGCTGGTCGAGCGGGTACTCCTTCTTGACGATGGCGCCGTTGACCTGCTCCCACTCGGCGACAAACTCGTCCTGAGCCTGGCAGAAGGCAGCAAGGGCCTCCTGGCCAAACTTCATGGCGGCGAGCATGTCGTCCTCGGAGATCTCCTCGGCGCCGGCCTCGACCATCGAGATGAAGTCGGCGGAGCCACCCAGCTCCAGATCCAGATCGGAGTTCTCGCGCTCCTCATAGGTGGGGTTGACGATAAACTCACCGGTCTCCACGTTACGGCCGATGCGCACGCAGGCAAGCGGGCCCTCGAAGGGCACGCCGCCGAGCGTCATTGCCAGGGAAGCACCCATGACGTTGATGACGTCAAAGGGGTTGACCTGGTCGGCGACGAGCGAGGTGGCGACGATGTGCACCTCGTTGCGGAAGCCGTCCGGGAAGCTCGGACGAATCGGGCGGTCGATCATACGGGCCGTGAGCGTGGCCTTCTCGCTGGGACGGCCCTCACGCTTGAGGTAGCCACCCGGGATGCGGCCGGCGGCGTACATCTTCTCGTTGAAGTCGACGGTCAGCGGGAAGAAGTCGTAGTTCTTACGCTCCTTGGAGACGACCACGGTGTCGAGCATCGTGGTGTCGCCCTGCTTGACCAGACAGGCGCCGGTGGCCTGCTTGGCAAGCTCGCCGGACTCAAAGGTGTAGGTCTTGCCGTACAGCTCAAAGGTCTTGGATACGAGTGTCATTGTTCTCCTTTACCCCACAGGCCCCTTGCCTGCGGGCTTCTCATGTGACGCGGGCCCCCTGCCCCCGCCACGCTTCAGAGCGTGATTGTTCACGCCCTTACACAAAAAGAGCGCCCCGCTGCGCAGGACGCTCTTAGCATGTACAAATCCTACTGGATGTTGTCGCGGATGCCCAGAGCCTTGATGAGCTCACGGTACTCGACGATGTCGTTCTTCTTGATGTAGGAGAGAAGACGACGACGACGGCCGACGAGCATGAGCAGGCCACGACGGGTGTGGAAGTCCTTCTGGTGGGACTTCATGTGCTCGGTCAGCTCCTTGATGCGCTCGGTCAGGATGGCGACCTGAACCTTGGGGTTGCCGGTATCGACCGGGGTGTTACCGAACTGGGCAGTCAGCTCCGCCTTGCGCTCTTTGGAAACAGTCATTGTTTCACCTTTCGTTTTGCGTCGCCCACGGGCGACTCGATTCGCCTCGGACTGGGAAGCCGCCGGTGGAGCGAGCAACCAAGGTCGAGGTACCAACAGGTCGGTATGTTACCACAAGCAGCCCGTGCCTGCGCATCATCACCGACCCAACATGAATTCCATCGCACGGAGGCGCTGATCGGTGTGCGTCGCAGCCCACACATGCGAAAGCCCGAGCAAGAACGCCGCCGTATGCGTGTCGATCCTCTCGACCATAAGCGCATCGAAGGTCATGGACATGAGGGCGCGCAGCCACGCGACCTCACCGGTCGACACCAGCTCGGCACCCGGAACGCTCGACGCGCACGACCCGCACATGAGACCGCCCGCCTGGGGCGAAAAATACGACAGCATGGGGTCTCCGCACAGCACGCAGGCCGAAAAATCGGGTCGATAGCCAACGTGCGACAGCAGCTTAAAGACATATGCCGCCACAAGTAGATCCATATGCGCCGCGTCGAGCCCGCTGCCCACCAGGGCAAGCGCTCGCTGCGTTATGGCAAAGGTAAACGGGTCCTCGGCGTCCTCGAACGAGCACACGCGCGCGACCTCGGCGATCGCGCTTGCGGCGCATGTCATCTCGTAATCGGGAGCAGCGCCGAGCGGCGCCTCCATAAGCTCGGCCTGGGAAACCACGTCGAGCGACCGTCCATGCGCAAGCAGCAGATCAACGGTACAGAACATCTCGCAGCGCGCAGCCAGGCGTCCGCCGGGTTTGCGGGCGCCCTTTGCCACGGCACGAACCTGCCGACCCCGCTCGTCAAGCATCGTCAGGATCAGGTCCGTCTCTTTGAGCTTCGTCTTATCGAGCACGAGCACTTTCGTGCGATATGTACGAGAACCTGCCATACGCGCCGCGTGTCCCTAATCCTCGGCGTTATAGCCAAAGCGGCGAATCTGGGCCTCGTCGTCACGCCAGCCGGCCTTGACCTTCACGTCCAGCTCCAAAAAGACCTGGGTGCCAAAGATGCGCTCAAGGTCGCGACGGGCGTCGATGCCGATATGTTTGATCATCTCGCCGCCCTTGCCGATGATGATGCCCTTTTGGCCCTCGCGCTCGACGTAAATGGTGGCGTGCACGCGCAGCACCTTCTTGGTCTGCTCAAGCGCATCGCAAATCACGCCCACGGAGTGCGGGATCTCATCACGGGTGCGGCGCAAGACCTTCTCGCGCACAAACTCGGCAACGAGCGTCTCATCGGAAGCGTCGGTACCCATGTCCTCGGGGAACCAACGCGGACCCTCGGGCAAAAAGTGCGCAACGGTCTCGATGAAGGCATCGACGTTAAAGTTCTTGACCGACGACGTCACGATCTCGTCGTCATATTCCATAAGCTCGTGGGCGGCCTTAAGCTGCTCCATGACCTGTGCGGGGTCGGCTTCATCGGCCTTGGTGAGCACCAGGACCTTCTTGCAACGGGCGCATCTGACGCGCTCGGCAACCCAGGCGTCTCCCCTGCCGATCGGTTTGGTGGCATCAATCAAAAACGCGACAACATCGACATCGTTCAGCTCGAACAGCGCACTTTTATTGAGCTCGGACCCTAGACCGTCCTTGGGCTTGTGGATACCCGGGGTATCGACAAAGACCAGCTGGTAGCCGGGGCGGTTGACGACGGCGCGCATGCGGCGGCGGGTCGTCTGGGCCACCGGCGAGGTGATGGCGACCTTTTTGCCATAGCAGGCGTTGAGCAGCGTTGACTTACCGGCGTTGGGGCGGCCGACCAAGGCCACGAAGCCACTGCGGAAACCGGGCTCAACGTCGCCAAAGCCCGCGAGGCTGTCGTCCTCGTCGCACAGGGCGTCGAGTTCCTCGTCGCTCATGCCCTCAAACGGGTCGAACTCCTCGACTTCCTCATAGGCCTCGGTCGCCTTAGCATCCGGGGACTCGTCGTCCAAAATTTCATCGATAGGCTGCATATTGTCGGACATGGGAATCCCTTTCTAAATAAAGCCGAGCGCGTGGGCAAATACCAGCAAGCCCACAATCGCGGCGGTGATTGAAAGTACGTATACCGAGGCGGCGGCGATGTCCTTGGCGCGTTTTGCCAGCGGATGGAGCTCCTGGGTCGCCAGATCGACAATGGCCTCCATGGCGGTATTGCACAGCTCGCCGTGAATCACCAGGCCGCAGCAGATGATAATCGTGGCCCACTCGGCAATGTCGAGCCCCACGATGCAGCCGGCAATGATGGTGCACACGCCCGCTACGAGCATAACCTTAATGTTGCGCTCGGTCTTGACGGCGGTGACGAAGCCCTCCATGGCGTAGGAGAACGACTTTAAAAAGGACGGATGGTCCTTGTTCGATCCGGGAATCATAAGCGGCTCCTAGTCGTGGGCATGATTGGTGATGGGGCCGACGTGAACGAGTTTGGGGTCCTCGCCGCGCTCGAGCGCCAGATCGCGCAGGATAGCGTCCTCGCGGGCCTCCATGACCTCGGCCTCGTCGTCCTCGATATGGTCATACCCCAGCAGGTGCAGCATGCCGTGTACGAGCATCAGGCGGCACTCGTCGGCAGGGCTATTGCCAAAGCCGGGGGCCTGACGGGCAATGACCTGCGGGGCCAAGATGATATCGCCGAGCTCGAGCGTCTCGTCGGCGGGAATATCCTCGTCAAAGGCCGAGTCGCATTCAAACGAGAGCACATCGGTGGTGCGGTCGATGCCACGCCACTCGTGGTTGAGCTCGTGCATCTCGTCCTCGTCGACATACGAAAGGGAAATCTCGACTTCACGTTCAACGCCCTCGGCGGCAAGCACAACCTCGCAGATGTGCTCCACCTCCTGCGCGTCGAGCAGCGTATCGAGCTCGGCATCGTTGCTGATCAATACACTCAACGGGACTCCTTTCGGTCGCGCGAGCGCTGCTCGCGCACGTCATCATAAGCATCATATGCCTCAACGATACGACCCACTAGGGCATGGCGCACCACGTCGGCGCGCTCCAGGTGTGCAAACGCCACATCGTCGACACGGCCCAAAATCTTCTCAACATCCGCCAAGCCACCACGACGACCCACCAGGTCGCGCTGGCTGAGGTCGCCGGTAATCACGAACTTGGAGTTGAATCCAAGGCGTGTCAGGAACATCTTCATCTGCTCGGGCGTAGTATTTTGCGCCTCGTCGAGCACCACGAAAGCATCGCTCAGCGTACGACCACGCATATAGGCAAGCGGGGCGATCTCGATCACGCCGCGCTCCATAAGCTCATCGGTGCGCTCGCGATCCATCATGTCAAAAAGGGCGTCGTAGAGCGGACGCATGTACGGATCGATCTTTTCCTCGAGGGTGCCAGGCAAAAAGCCCAGGTTCTCCCCCGCCTCGACAACAGGACGCGTCAAGATCAAACGGCCCACCTCATGGCGCTTGAGCGCGGCAACGGCGAGCGCCATGGCCAGATAGGTCTTACCGGTACCGGCAGGACCCAAGCCAAAGGTGATGGTATGCGAGCGAATGGCATCCACATAGCGCTTTTGCCCGAGCGTCTTGGGGCGAATGACGCGACCGCGATACGAAAGCAGCACGTCATCGCGAAGCGACGTAGCCTCGTGCTCACCATCGCGCAAGACGGCCAGGCAGCGAGAGACATCGTCGGCAGACAGGGTACGACCGGCCGCCGCCTCGCGAAAAGCATGTTCGAAAAAGCGAGCCACGAGTTCGACCTCGTCCGGGTCACCGCTCACGGCGATGCTATCGCCACGGGCGACCACATGGGCGCGAACCAAGCTCTCGAGTGCACGAAGGACGCCGTCGCCGGCGCCCAAAACACGCGAGGGATCAACTCCCTCGGGAACGGTAAGTCTAATCTTCGAGGCTTCCATGGACCTCCCTGCGTGCATGGACCAAGCCGGAATCATCGACTCCGATGATAGCAACATCGAGCAGGCACGGGGCTGCAAGTCCACAGGTATCATCAAGACGGGCATGATGGAACGAGCCGAGCGTCAAATTGTCACCGTACTCAAGCACGGCGCGCTCGACAGTGCCCACACGACGGCGAGCGTCGTCAACAGCGAGCTCCTGTGCCGCGGCGCGCATACGGCGGCTGCGCTCGGCCATGACCTCGGGGGCCACCTGGTCGGGCATGTCGGCGGCAAGGGTACCGGGACGCTTGCTGTAGCGGAACACGTGCATACGCGAGAAACCCACACGGCGGCACAGCGCCAGAGACTCCTCGAATTCCTCATCCGTCTCGCCGGGAAAACCAACGATAACGTCGCACGAAAGCGATGCCTGCGGCAGGTTGGCGCGAATCATGCGCACCGTGCCCTCAAAAGCCTCGGCGCTATAGGGACGGCCCATGCGATGCAGGGTCGCCGTGCAGCCGGACTGCACGGGCAGGTGCAAAAACGGGGCGATACGCTGCGGATAGCGCGCCATCACCTTAAGCAGGCGCTCAGAGATATCCATGGGCTCGACCGAGGAAATGCGCACATGCGGAATAGACGTGCGCTCCATGATGGCCTCGAGCAGCTCATCGATTTCGACATGCTCGTCGGTCGCGCTCTTGCCATCGTAGGCACCCAGGTTCACACCGGTCAGCACTACCTCGGGCACGCCGGCCTCCTGGGCCTCGCGAACTTGCTCGAGCACGGACTCGACGGGCACGGAGCGCTCGGGGCCGCGTGCCTTCCACACAATGCAATAGGTGCAGCGATGGTTGCAGCCGTCCTGAATCTTCACGCCCAGGCGAGAGCGACCGAGCGCATCGACCACCTCGCCATCGCTGCAGGCGGGAACGCTATCGGACTCAACGCCCAGCACCTCGCAGACACGTTCGGCGACATCGATCTTGGACGGCTCGGCGATCACGCGATCCGAAAGCTCCAACAACTCCTCAGGATGCAAATTGACCACGCAACCGGTCACGAGCACAAAGGGCTCGTTTGGATAGGCCAGCGCATGACGAACTGCCTTACGGGTCTTGGCCTCAGCCTCGCCCGTAACGGCACAGGTGTTAATGACGATCAGATCGGCATCCTGGGGCTCCACAATAGCAAAGCCCAGGCGCATAAGATCGGCAGTGATACGGTCAGACTCAACCCGGTTGACACGGCAGCCGAGGTTGACGACGGAAATATGGGGTGCGAGCACGCGGGCTCCTTAATCGAGGATATCGTCGAGGGCACTCTTGATACGGTCGGTCACCGACTTCTTACCGGAAGCAACGTCATCGCCCATCTCATCGGCAAAAGCACGGAGCAGCTCGCGCTGCTTATTGGAAAGATTGGTGGGAACGACCACGCGCAGTTGCACGATCAGGCGGCCACGCGAACCGCCACCGCCAATGCGCGGCATGCCGTAATTATTGACGCTCACGGTATCACCGTACTGGGCGCCGGCGGGAACCGTCACCTTAACGACCTCGTCGGGCATAATGCCCTCGACCTCGATCTCGCAGCCAAGCGCAGCCTGCGCAATCGAGATATCACTCACCAGGTACAGGTCGTCACCGTTGCGCTTAAAGCGCTCATGGTCGGCAACGCGCACGTTGACAATCAGGTCGCCCGAAGGCTCGCCGCGAAGGCCGGCCTCGCCAAAGCCGCTCACACGCAGCTGGCGACCGGTCGAAACGCCGGCGGGAATATCGATGTCAATCTTTTCATGCGAAGGCGTGCGGCCCTGACCGTCGCAGGTCTCGCAGGGATGGTCGATAACCGTGCCCTCGCCATGGCAGTCAGGGCAAGGCGAGGAAGACTGAACCTGGCCCAGGAACGAACGCTGAACCGTCGTGACGTAGCCCGTACCGTGGCAGCGGCCGCACTGCTTTTCCTGTGCGCCCTCTGCCCTACCGGTGCCATTGCAGTCCTCGCAAGGAGCAAGGCGGTCATAGCTGATCGTCTTTTTGCAGCCGAGTGCCGCCTCCTCGAGCGTCACCGAAAGGGAGATGGCCATATCGCGACCCCGGCGGCGCTCGCGACGGCTGCGGGCGCCACCGCCGGCACCGCCGCCAAAAAACGACGAGAACAAGTCGTCCATGCCCATGCCACCAAAGATATCGTTGATATCGACGTAGCCTGAACCACCAGGGCCGTCGGCAGTGCCGTAACGGTCGTAGTTAGCACGCTTCTGCTCATCGGAAAGAACGGAATACGCCTCGTTAAGCTCTTTAAACTTGGCCTCGGCCTCGGGGTCGTCCGAAACGTCCGGGTGTACGGTACGGGCCTTCTTTAGAAACGCGCGCTTAATCGTCCGCGCGTCGGCATCCCTGTCGACGCCAAGTACCTCGTAGTAATCCCTATTTTCCGACACGACCGAATCCTTCCGACTTTCATTATTGTCACAGTGCGTCCTATACCCAAGCAGGGCCGGCCGCAAACAGAGGGTTTGATGTTATTGCATTTGGTACGGCGAAAGCATGGCCCGTTGCGAGCAGCTCGCGAACCAAACCGACACGAGCGCGAACATGAAGCCGTTGGCAAAACCGTTGGCAAACTGCATCGCACCGCGCTTCCACCACAGCAAGCTGCGATGAAGCACGCCGTCCGAAAGCACCATGAACAGGCCCATGGTAAACGGAATAAAGCACATCACGGCAAAGGCAGAGAACACGCCCGAGATGGCCGAGAGTACCAAAAACGGCGCCACGATGCCCATCAGGTAAAAACCGGTACGAGCTTTGCCTTCCAAGCGCTCGGCCTCAACATGGGCGCGGCCCACCAGGTCGCCGCCCGCGGCACCGTTGGTGCCAGCATGACCCATGCCGCTAATGCGGACCTCGTCGCCATCGTGCGTGCCGGCAGGAAACTCAATCGTCTGCTCGGAGGTTACGCGAGTACGACCGCTGCCGCCGCAATCGGGGCAGGGGTCTGCCACGACCTTACCGGAACCGCCGCACTCGGGGCAGACCGACTGGAACGTGCCCGCACCAAACAGGAAGGACAGGTCGACGTCGATGTGGCCGCGGCCGCCACAGCTTGGGCAGGTATGGGCATGCTCGGAGGAGACAGAACCCGAGCCGCCGCAGTGACCACAGGTATCGAAGCGCGTATAGCGGACGGTCTTGCGGGCACCGCCCTTGGCCTCCTTGGCGTCCAGTTTGATATCGACGACCACGTTGGCGCCGTTCTCGGGATTGTAGGCAGCCTGGCCGCGACGCTGCTGGCCCCAGGCGCCACCAAAGGGAAAGCCGCCCTCAAAGGGATTGCCATAGCCCGTGTTGCCGGCGTAGCCGCCACCATAGGGCGAAGCTGTAGGAGCACCGGCAAAGGGATTGCCAGAACGCATGGCGTCATAGCGCGCACGTTTTTGCTCATCCGAAAGCACGGCGTAGGCCTCGGAAACCTCTTTAAACTTTTCCTCGGCATCCGGCTCTTTGTTGACGTCCGGATGGAGCTTGCGGGCCTTTTGCTGGAAGGCCTTCTGTATATCACGCGAGGTAGCGTCCTTGGAGACACCCAGAATCTCGTAATAATCTTTTTCGTTCATCGTCGCCATGCGCGGCAACCTCCTGCTCACAGCAGCGTATATATTCCGGTAATTCTACCCGAGCAGCCTAAGCTAGATCCCAAAACAGCTCGAACAGAACATTTCCATCGAGCCAGCCCAGGTGTGTCGGTGCTAAACGAGCTCGAACATGGCCCGCGACGACATCTGCCGAAGTGAAGGGTCCCTCATGGACCCCGAGCGTCTCGGGCACCCAAGTGGCAAGACCTAATTCGAGCGCGCGATCGCAAGCGGCTGTCAGCCCATCGGCCGGGATGACACGAGCCGCGCGAACCAACAGGTCGGACGCGACACCGCACGTCATGCGACAAGCAAGCATCAGGTCTTCGGCCGCAGCCTCGCGCTGCGAGAGATATTCGGCCTCGAACGCCGTCGCGTCATCGTCACGTTGCACCAGACGCACGCGGTACGCATCGCCTCGAGAAGATACACCGGGGAACAAACCTGCAAGACGGTCGAAATCCTCGGCGTCGAGCATGCCCGCGGCAGAACGACCCAGGCCCAGGTAGCCCCGTCCGGTCCAGTAGGCAATGTTATGGGCGCACTCATGGCCGTCGAGCGCGTAACTCGCCACCTCATACGGGTGATAGCCGGCGGCACCCAGGAGCTCGCGTGCCACGTCCATGCATGCGGCCTGAAAATCCTCATCAGGCTCGAGCGACTCGTCACGGCACGCCATGCGATAAAGGGGCGTCCCCTCCTCGAGCGTGAGCGGGTAGACCGACACATGATGCGGAGCCGCCGCCAGCACGCCAACGAGCGTGCTCCGCCAGCTTGCGGCCGTCTGCCCGGGAAGGCCGCACATCAGGTCGCACGACACATCGAGGCCAGCGTCCTTCACCGTCGCGATAGCCGCAAGTGCCCGATTAGCATCGTGAATGCGGCCAATAGCAGCCAGCTCGGTATTGTCGAGGGTTTGCACGCCCAGAGAGATGCGCGTGACACCCGCCTCGGCAAGCGCGGTGGCGAGCTCGGCGGTCAGGGACTCAGGATTGGCTTCGCAAGTAAATTCAACGGGTTTGCACCACATGGAGATACGCCGGGCAAGTTCCACCAGGCGCTCCCCTGCCAGCGATGGCGTGCCGCCGCCAGTATAGACCGTGCGGACCTGCGCAAGCGCCCCGGCGTCGCCAAAGGAATCGAGGCGCGCATACAACTGCTCAAAATAGGAATCGAGCGCGGCATCCAAATCACACGCAGCAAAGCTGCGCGAGTCAAAGTCGCAGTACTGGCACTTTTGAGCGCAAAACGGCACGTGCACGTACAGCGCGGTAACGGCCACCGTTAGGCCTCCAGCGGATGAGCAGGCACCGACTCGCCGGCGGCAATCGCGGCCTCGCAGGCCACCACATCGCGCTCGATATCATCGACCAGCGACATGAACTCCTCGTACGTAGAGCAACGCACCACCTGAGCGCGCCAGGCGGCGGCATGGGGCATGCCCTTTAAGTACCAGCTTGCGTACGTGCGAGCACGCGACATGAGCGGCAGAAGCTCGTGCGTCAACGTCAGGTGCTCGCGCAGAGCCTCCAGGCGCTCAACCGAGGAGCGAGAAGGAACCGGCGTGCCATCGAGTGCAAGGGCTCGGGCATCGCCGAACACCCACGGATTGCCGTAGATGCCGCGCGCGATAAACACCGCGCTGGCACCCGAGCCGTGCAGATGCTCAGCAGCGTCCTCGGCCGAGAACACATCGCCCGAACCAATCACGGGAATCTCGACAGCATCGGCAACCTCATCGACGACCGACCAATCGGCCTGACCTGTGTAGAGCTGCGTGGCGCAACGACCATGCACGGCGACTGCGGCAGCCCCTGCACTCTCAAGCATCTGGGCAAATGTCGCGGCATTACGGTCCTCGGCATAAAAGCCCTTGCGAATCTTGACGGTCACGGGCACGTGCGCCGCGCCCACCGTGGCCTCGACGATCTTCTCCGCCAGGTCGGGCGTGCGCATGAGTGCCGAACCCTCGCCCTTGGTGACAACCTTGCGAGCGGGGCATGCCATATTGATATCGATGAGCGACAGGCGATCGCCAACGCGCTCCTCGACGGCGGCGACGGCGCTCGCAAACTGCTCGGGCTTGGAGCCAAAGAGCTGCACGCAAATCTGCTGCTCCTCGTCGGCCGGCAGCACCAGGCGCCACGTTTTGTTGCTGGCATAGGCAAGGCCTGCCACGCTCACCATCTCGCTGTAGGCAAGGTTGGCACCGCGGCGGCGACACATGATGCGATAGGCGGGGTCGGTAACGCCCGCCATGGGAGCCATAAGGAACGGCTGCTCGGCATAGGCGCCCTGCAGCCGCTTGCTGTATTCAGAAAGCGCCATGGACCTACTCGTCCACCTTGAGGATCGCCATAAAGGCCTCCTGCGGAACCTCGACCGATCCGATGGCCTTCATACGCTTCTTGCCCTCTTTCTGCTTCTCGAGCAGCTTGCGCTTACGCGAGATATCGCCGCCGTAGCACTTAGCAAGAACGTCCTTGCGACGCGCCTTGACGGTGGAACGGGCGATGATCTTGTTGCCGATAGCACCCTGGATGGGCACCTCGAACAGCTGACGCGGGATAATCTCCTTGAGCTTGTCGCACAGGCCACGGGCCAGGCCATATGCCTTGTCCTTATGGACGATAAACGAAAGCGCGTCCACCTCGTCGCCCGAAAGCAAAATATCGAGCTTCACGAGCTCGGAGGAACGGTACTCGTTGAACTCGTAGTCGAGCGAGGCATAGCCCTTGGTGCGGCTCTTGAGCTGATCGAAGAAGTCCAAGATGAGCTCGGCGAGCGGCATATCGAAGCGCATCTCGACCGATTTGCTCGTCAGGTGGATCATATCGGTTGTGACGCCGCGGTGCTCAATGGCGAGCTGCATGACGGCACCCGTGTACTCAGGCGGGCAGATGATCTTTGCCTTGAGGTAGGGTTCCTCGATACGATCGATGCGTGTGGCCTCGGGAAGGTCCTGCGGACTGCGGACATCGATCATTTCGCCGTCGGTCTTGTAGACGTGATAGTCGACCGAGGGACTCGTGGCAATGAGGTCCAGGTTGAACTCGCGCTCCAGGCGTTCCTTGACGACTTCCATGTGCAGCAGGCCCAGGAAGCCCACGCGGAAGCCAAAGCCGAGCGCCACCGAGGTCTCGGGCTCCCACACCAACGACGGGTCGTTAACGTGCAGTTTATCGAGCGCGTCACGCAGGTTCTCATAGTCCTTGTTGTCGATCGGGAACAGGCCCGTGTAGACCATGGGCTTGGCCTCGCGGTAGCCCGGAAGCGGCTCGGGGCAGGGGTTCGAGGCCCACGTGAGGGTATCGCCCACGCGCACGGCCTCGGGGTCCTTCAGGCCCGTGACCACGTAGCCAACCTCGCCAACGGTCAGCGCGTCGACCGGCGTCTCGGCGGGACGCTTGACACCCACGCCATCGACCAAAAAATCGCCCTTGGCCTGCATCATGCGCAGGGTATCGCCCTTTTTAATCGAGCCGTCAAAAACGCGAACGGTGGCGACGACGCCGCGGTATTCATCAAAATACGAGTCAAGGATGAGCGCCTTGAGCGGCGCGTTCGCATCGCCCTTGGGCGGAGAGATCAAAAAGACAATGGACTCCAGCAGATCATGGATGCCCTCGCCGGTCTTGCCCGAGACGCACACGGCATCATCGGCAGGGATCGCCAGGTCATCCTCGATCTCGATCTTAACCTCATCGGGATGGGCTGAGGGCAGGTCGATCTTGTTGATGGCCGGCACAATGTCCAGATTGGCGTTCATGGCGAGCGTCGCGTTGGAGACGGTCTGCGCCTCGACGCCCTGCGTAGCGTCGACAACGAGTACCGCGCCCTCACAGGCTGCCAGCGAGCGCGAGACCTCATAGGTAAAGTCCACGTGGCCCGGCGTATCGATCAGATTGAACTGATACGTCTCACCATCGTCGGCGTCATAGGAAACGCGGACGGCATTGGACTTGATCGTAATGCCGCGCTCGCGCTCGATATCCATGGTGTCAAGCAGCTGCGACTCCATGTCGCGTTCGTCGACGGTATGGGTGAGCTCGAGGATGCGGTCACTGATCGTGGACTTGCCATGGTCGATGTGCGCAACGATCGAGAAGTTGCGGATGTGGGAAATGTCAATTGAAGTATTCATGCGGACTATCTTACCCGAGCGGTACAAAAAATGGAGCCTGTTCCATAAAACAGGCTCCATTTATGCGCGTAATCTGTGTGGTGTGAAATTTACAACTTAGGCGTTGATGCTGTTCACGAGCTTGGCAAGACCGGACTTGCGGTTGGAAGCCTGGTTCTTGTGGATAACATGCTTGGCGGCAGCCATGTCGAGACGCTTGGTGACGGTCTTGAGGGCAGCCTGGGCCTTCTCGGCGTCGCCCTCGGCGACGGCGGACTGGACGTGCTTGGTCAGCGTCTTGAGCTCGGACTTGACAGCCTTGTTACGCATGCGAGCTGCCTCATTGGTGCGGATACGCTTCTTCTGAGACTTGATGTTTGCCACTTCTGGAGTTCCTTTCGAGTTCCTTGCAAAAAATGTATGACACCTCTGAGACACGGTGAGGTCATGCAAGCGCCTACTATAGCACGCTCCCTCTCAAAGGGATAGAACGAATTTGTCAAATAGGCAGGTATCATCACGATTTTCTCAAGATGTTCGTAATCCAGAGCAAAAGCGCGGTCTCAGAATCTGCCGAACCCTTGAGCGCGAGCTCCACATCAACGGCACCCTCGAGCGCTGCGATGAGCTCTGCCATCGAAAAGCGACGTGCCCAGGTCAGGTGATTCTTGACCTGCCAGGACTGGAGCTTGAGCGTTGCGGCCAGCTCACGACCCTGTCCGCGCGCATCGAGCGCCTTGGCAACGATAAGCTCGCGAATGCGGCCGCACAGCAATGTGTAGGTCCACACGTAGCTCTTGGAGGGCAGTAGATTGAAAAGCTCGAGTGAGCGGCGCATGTCACGTGCCGAGACCGCATTGAGAAAGTCCCAGGGCTGGACTTCGGCCGTGCGCACGATCCAGCGTTCCACATCGGCAAGCTCAATCTGAGGCGCCTCAACCATTTGGGCAAGCTTAGCCAAGTCGTTATCGAGCATGCGAGTGTTTTCACCCGAACGCGAGACAAGTTCCTCGGCGGCCGCCGTCGAGATCGACTTGCCATGCTGCGTCGCCATCTGCTGCACGCGGCGCGGAAGCTCCCAGCGCTTGGTGCCGGAGCAATCGATCACGGCCTTCTTGTCAATCTTGGCGATTGCCTTGTACAGGCGCGTGTTCTTGGCAAGCGAATCGGCGATTATGAGGCAAACCGTTGTGGGGCTGGGACTCGCCAGATACTCGACGAGCGGCTCCGAGACCGCCTTGGCGAGCTTTGAGCAGCCATCAAGGATTACCAGGCGAAACTCGCTGCCCATCGGAAAGGTGTTAAGCGATCCGATAATCGACTCGATATCGGGGTCCTTGGTCATGTCGCGCTCGTCGAGGTTGAACTCGACCATACCCGACTTTTCCAGACGCGCTTTCATACGCGAGACGGCGTGATCGCGCTTGACTCCGTCGGTACCAACGATCAGATATGCCGGCAGCAGACCGGTTTCGGACATTGCGCTCCCCTCCCGCAGGCCTTCGTATTCGCTCCGTGCCATTCTAGCCCAGGGGCCCACCACACGCCAACGACGTCGTCACGGTCGCTGGCATCGCATCGCAAAGCCATTCGCAGTCGGCGTGACGGTAATGTCGCCGTGTTCGATAGTGCACGCGAACACGCCGCCCGCTTCCTTAACGGCATCGATGCAGGCGTCGGACGGATGGCCGTATCGATTCCCCTCGCCCGCGCTCGCGAGGGAAAGCTCGGGCTTCAGGACGTCCAGCAACTCACCATCGACTGAAACCTTAGAGCCGTGATGCCCAAGTTTAAGGACATCGATATCCCCCACCTCCTGCACGAATTCCCGTTCTTGGTCGAGCTCGGCATCGCCGGTGAGGAGCATACGCAGGCCCTTGCCTTCCTGAATATAAGAGAGCAGCAGGACAAGCGAGTCCTCATTTCCCTCGCCATCCACGGACTCGAATGGCCACATCACGCGGGCGCAAAATGAGCCGATGTCGACTGTATCCCCACGGCGCACCTGCCGATACTCCACGCCAGGTCGGTTCAACACCTCGGCAGGAGCATCCTCCAGCGCATCAGCCGCCACGGCAATCGTTCCGACCGAAAACTGTTCGAGCACGGCAGGCAGACCACCCCAGTGGTCCTCATCCCAATGCGTCACAAAGACGGCATCGATATGGTGCACGTTATTGCGGACCAACGCCGCCACCACGCGCTCGTCGAGCCCGCAGTCGACGAGTGCTACTGCGCCGCCCTGGCGGATAAGAATCGCATCGGCCTGGCCCACATCGAGCACCGTCACCGAAGGCGGAGCGAATCGATCCCAGTAGACGTACGGAATCGCAGCCAAGAGCACCAGGCATGCAAGCCCCACCGCCATAGGACGTGCACGGGGACGCGGCCACCGGACAAGCAGAACCGCCAGCAAACACGGCACTAGGTAAATCCACATGCTATCGGGCGGCACGCTCACGGATGCACCCGGCACGGCGGCAAACAGCCGCTCGAAGAACAGCGCGCAACGGGCGGCAATCATGGGCACAACGAGCGCCCAAGTCCGCAACGGCGCCACGAGCGAAAAGGGAACCAGCACGATCGACACAGCAAGCAGTACGCTCACCACCGGACCGATGACCGCATTTGCCAACGGAGCAATGAGCGAGAACGTACCAAAGGCAGGAATGGTGATGGGGAGCGTCGCCAACTGCGAGCACAGTGTGACGGAGAGCATGCTGGCAATGCCCGACGGCACGCTCAGCTCACCCAAAGCGTAGGTAGCATACGGGCAAAAGCACAGGATGGCAAAGACGCTGGCACATGAAAGCTGAAAGCCCATCTCGAACAGCACCGTCGGCCTCAGTAGCACAAAGATGGACATGGTTACGAAGAGTGCCGATGCGCCGTGCCGACGACGACCCGCTCCGTTTACGACAAGCGTCGCGAACACCATGCAGCACGCGCGCACGGCCGAGGGAGACGCGCCCGTAAAGGCAGCGTAGCCCACAAGCGTTATCGCCAATATCACCCGCTGAAAACCACGTGAGCACCGAGTCTTTTGCAATACGCCCTCGATCACAAACCCCACGATAGCCAGATGGCTGCCCGAGACGGCGATAAGATGCGCCGTTCCCGTCACCGAAAACCAGTCGCCCGCCGGCTGGGCGCGCAGCTCGGCCGAACGACCACAGACGACACCAGCTATGAGCGCACGTGCCGGGTCGGTCGCAGGCGCGATGGACGCAAGCAGCCAATTTCGCAGCCGAAGCAGCGGCCCCGGAGAGCCCTCATCGACCGACACAATCCGAACGGCTTTAACCTTGCGCACCTCGCCTCGGAGCACGCGCAATCGTCCATACGCATCGTTCTCAAAACGTGAAACGCGACCGATAACACGCACGTGCGCCCCGACCTTGAGCTCGCGGTCGCACGATAGGCGAACCGTTGCCAAGTTCTTACCGTCCGCGCGTACCTCGCAGGTATAGGAATACACGTCGTCGTTTATGGATGGATCACCCTGCACGACAAACTCGAGGCTGCTTGCCGCTCGACCGTCGAGCGCCTTCGAGGCGTTGAGCGCGCCCGCAGCCCACCACGCCGAGACGACCGCTCCCGCCACGAGACCGACGGACGCGGCATACAGCCACCGCTTCCAAGGGGCAAGCCGCGCACAAGATTGAGCCAGCACAACGAATACCGCCGCCGCAACGGGAATGGCCCATAGCAGCCCGACCGCCGGCGCCTGCTCCCTCAGCAGCGCATCAGCGGCCACGTTGAGCACCAAGGCGCAGCTCATACACATGCCGGCACACAGGGCCATCGTCCACGGCATCAGGGGCCGCGGAGGCATCACATGTTCGCGCTCGGTCGCACTCATACGCAGATGCAATCTTTGATTTTGGCAAGCTTCTTCTCGCCGATTCCCGACACACGCATCAGATCGTCAACCGAGGCAAAAGCACCGTTCTTTGTACGCTCATCGATAATCGACTGTGCCATGGAGGGACCGATGCCCGAGAGCGTCTGCAGCTCTGCCGCGCTTGCCGTATTGATGTTGACTAGGCCCGTTGCGCCACTCACGCCCAATGATGCGGAAGCCCCACCATCAACACCGGCTTCCGCAATGGACGCCTGCTGCTCCCCCACCGTTGGAACGTGAATCTTCTGCCCATCGACGACCTTGGATGCCCGATTGAGCCCCGTAACGTCTGCCTCGGGCGCCAGCCCGCCGGCGGCATCTATCGCCTGAGCCACCCGCGCGCCGTCCTTGACGCGATATACACCGGGCGACACAACGGCACCATCAACATCGACATAAACCTCTGCCGCGGCAGACGCCTTAGACGAAGAGCCTTCGGATGTCTTTCCGCTCGAGGCATCGCCGGATCCCGGCTCCACTAACGAGCCCGAACCATCAGTGCGCTCAAACGACACGCCGCCAGTACCGCCGCCAAGGTTCGCCATCGCCAAGCCGCTCGCCATCGCAATGACGACCAGTATCGCCATCACCACTGCCTTGTGACCGAGCAGCTTGTCCGCCCAGCGGTCCATCTTTTTGACCCGTTCGTGTTGTTCGCGCTGCGCCATAGCAAAACCTCCCAACACCATCGTGTCAGGAAAAAAGCCCTGCAACAGCCACGCTCCAAAACCGGTTTTAGCGGTCAAACCAAATACCGACCAAAACCTTGCACAAATCTGTCCATTTATTCAGGCACACGTCAGCAAATGAACACTTAGCCGCAAAAAGCCCAGATAGCAAAAGACCGACGATGCAGGCGCATCGTCGGTCTATGCACAAATTTACTCGTGATCTTGGTAAATCTCACGCGGAGCAAGCTCCGAATGTTTGCGTTTTAAGGTCTTGGGGGCCTTATACGTGTTGCTTTCGAAGTCGATGTACTCAGTCTGCTTGAGTAGGCGCTCGATCATCTCCTCGTGATCGAACAACTCCCAGGCCTCATGCACGGCATCGAGTTTAGCGTGCGTCTCGGGACGACGCGGCATAAACAGCGTGCAGCAGTCGGGAGCGGCCTCAGTCGAGATATCGAACGTACCAATCTCCTCGGCGCGCGCGATGATCTCCTGCTTGTCCGAACCGATGAGAGGACGGAACACGGGAATCTTCACGGCCTCGTTAACGGCCATGATATTCTCAAGCGTTTGGGAGGCAACCTGTCCAAGCGATTCGCCCGTCACGATGGCCTTGGCGCCCTCG
Source organism: uncultured Collinsella sp. (assembly GCA_902490325.1). Classification (GTDB taxonomy): domain Bacteria; phylum Actinomycetota; class Coriobacteriia; order Coriobacteriales; family Coriobacteriaceae; genus Collinsella. Next base: position 19,570 of record CABUDJ010000002.1, read on the forward strand.
ATGTGTGCAATGCGCTCGGCAACCGAATACATAATGCGGCGATACATGATCACGCGCAGGTTGCTGGGACAGGTGACCGAAATCTCACGCTGGCAGTCGCCAAACGGCACCACGTACAGGCGGCCGATCTGGACACCCGGCTCAAGCGCACGGATGATGTCCTGCACCAAATACTCGCTCGTGTCGGGCGTCTGCGGACGACCTGAGAAATGTACCGGCACGCACACCGCGCCGCGACGCGCGAGCATCCAGGTTGCCACCGGAGAATCAATACCCGACGACAGCAGCGTCACGACCTTGCCGGCAGAACCCACCGGCAGACCGCCCACGCCGCGCTCGGAGCGCGCGTACACATAAACGCTACCCTGGACCACCAGTACGTGCACCATCGCATCGGGGTCGTGCATTTGAACCTTTTTATCGGGGAAGGCCTCGCACAGCACCTCGCCCACCTGACGATTGATGTCAATCGAGGTGAGCTCATAATCGGTATTGGAGCGCTTGGCGTGCACCTTAAACGAATCGAAGGAACCAAACTCGCGCAGCGCCTTCACGGCGGCGGCACAGTACTCCTGAGGGTCGCGATTGGTGTGATACGCCAAAGACACACGAGCAACGCCGGGAACGGTGCGAATGACACGCGCCGCCTCGTCGGCCTGATGCTCGTTAAAGGTCACGAGGATATAACCGGAAATTCGAGACACGGCATTCACGGAAAAGGCGGCCAAGGCCGCCTTGATGTTATCCATGAGGATATGCTCAAAATGTGCGCGGTTCTTACCCTTCAGTCCAACCTCGTGATAGTGGACCAGGCAGACGCGAGCCGCCATTTAGGCTTCAGCAACCTTGTGGCCGAGCGCCTTCTCGTAACGGGCCTCGTCGTAAGAGATGTCGCCGTCGACAATCTCGTCCATAGCCATCGAGATGGTGTCGGCACCGGAAAGCCCGATGGTGATGTCATCGACATCCTGGACGGCAAGCACGCGGTTGTGCTGGCCACGCAGCATGCTATTGATATCGCAGGCGCGCTTGGAGGCAAGCGAAGCGAGCAGGAAGCGGTTGTGATCGGTCTTCTCCAGAAGATCGTCAATGCAAGGCTTTACAACGGACACGGACCTCAGATCCTTTCATGCATATCGAGAACGCGAACGAGCTCATCGGTCGCGCGGTCGAGATCGTCATTAACCACGACGTCGTCGTAGCGGTCGGCAAGGGCAAGCTCATCGGCGGCGTTTGCCATACGCAGCTCAATCGTCTCGGGCGTCTCGGTACCGCGACCGACTAGACGCTCGCGGAGCACCTCAAGCGAAGGCGGCTTGATAAAGATCAGCACGGCCTCGGGGAAACGCTCCTTCACCTGCAGGGCGCCCTGGACATCGATCTCCAAAATCAGAGATGCGCCAGAGGCGAGCTTGGATGTGACCTCGCTCACCAACGTGCCGTAGCAGTTACCGTGGACCTCGGCCCACTCAACAAACTCACCGTTTGCCACGCGGCGGTCGAACTCCTCGCGCGTCAGAAAAAAGTAGTTGACGCCGTCGACCTCACCTTTGCGTGGTGCTCGCGTGGTAGCCGAAACCGTCAGGCCCAGGTTCGAGCGGCGCTCGCGCACACGAGTGACGAGCGTACCCTTCCCTGCGCCTGACGGTCCAGAAATCACAAAGAGCTTGGAATCCTGAGCGCTCACTTATTTGGTCAGCTGCTCGAGGAGCTGCTCGCGCTGACGGACGCCGAGGCCCTGGACGCGACGGGTAGCGGAGATACCGAGCTCCTCCATGATCTTGGCGGCCTTGGCCTTGCCATAACCAGGGAGAGACTCGATGAGGGTGGAAACCTTCATGCGGGAAGCGATGGGGTCATCGGAGTTGAGCACGGACTCAAGGGACTTCTCGCCCTTCTTGATCTGCTCGCGAAGCTCAGCGCGGGCGTGACGTGCGGCAGCAGCCTTCTCAAGAGCCTGCTTGCGCTGCTCATCGGTAAGCTGAGGGAGTGCCATTCGTACCTCCAAATAGTTGGGTTATATCTGATTCAATAATTGGCATTTTAGCACGTAGAACGTGCAAAATGCCCAATCGCGGCTCCATAGGTTAGACGATACCCGCAAAAAGTGCAATATACTGCGCCCAAAGTTAAGCCCCTGACCTGCGATTCCACACAAAGGATGGGAAAGTTTACGCAGGCACAGGGGCTATTTTGTGCTAATGAGACCCAAAAGTGGTGACTTAGGGGAATCTTTTACGCGACGTTTTCGACCAGCTCGGCGACGATGGCGTCAAAGGCGGCAACCGGATCGTCGGCGCCGGTGATGGGACGGCCCACCACAATGTGGCTTGCGCCGCGCTCGATAGCCTGGGAAGGCGTCGCCACGCGGGACTGGTCGCCTAAGGCGGCGCCCACCGGACGCACACCCGGAGTCACGATCAGGGCATCAGGACCCAGCAGCTCACGCATGTCGTGAGCCTCCATCGGCGAGCACACGATGCCATCGATGCCGTTGGCCTGAGCGAGCTTTGCCAGGCGGGCGGCCTCCTCGGCCACGGGCGACTCGACGCCAATCTCGCTCAAGGCATCCTGATTCATGCTCGTAAGAACGGTGATGGCGACGAGCTTAGCGCGGTCCTCGCGCGCCTCCTCGGCACCCTCGCGGCAGGCAGCGAGCATGGCGCCCGAACCCAAACCGTGGACCGAAAGCAGATCGGCACCGGCAAGCGAGGCCGAGCGGGCGGCACCGCGAACCTGATGCGGAATATCATGGAACTTAAGGTCAAGGAAGACCTTAAAGCCCAGGTCCTTGAATGTCTTGACGATCTGGGGACCCTCGGCGTAATAGAGCGTCATGCCAACCTTGAGCCAGGCGGCATGGCCCGAAAGCTCGTGGGCAAGCTCGAGCGCACGCTCACGGTCGCAGTCGAGGGCGACGATTACGCGGTCGCGGGCATCGGTCTCTAGCATTCGAAAGCACCTACCAGTTCGTTGATGTCCTTTACGCCCTGGGACTCGGCCCAGGCCTCGAGCTCATGCGCGATCTTGAGCGAAGCGCACGGATCGACGAAGTTGGCCATACCGACCGACACGCAGGTGGCGCCGGCCAGGATAAACTCGGCCGCATCTTCTCCGGTCATGACACCGCCGACACCGTTGATGGGGATATCGACGGCCTGGGCAACCTCCCAGACCATGCGCACGGCGATGTGGTGGCACAGCGGGCCCGAAAGGCCGCCCTTGGGCTTGGCCACGCGGGACTTGCGGGTATGGACGTCGATGGCCATGCCCTGGATGGAGTTGATGACCGAAAGGCCGTCGGCGCCGGCAGCCTCGAGGGCCTTGGCGATCTCGGCGACGTTGACCGGCGCCATCTTCACGAACAGCGGCTTATCGGTCACCTTGCGGCAGGCAGCCATAACGGAAGAGGCGCCCTCGGGCGTGGAGCCCATGGCGGCACCGCCGGCGGCGATATTGGGGCAGCTCACGTTGATCTCGTAGCCGGCAGCCCAGGGGCACAGCTCGACATACATCTCGAGTGCGCGGACAAACTCGTCAACGGAGTGGCCGGCAACCTGACAGATGACCTGGCAGCCGTCCTTGGAGAGCTGCTCGAGCCACGGACCGGACTCGCGAGCAAAGGCGGCCACGCCGGGGTTCTGAAGGCCCACGGAGTTGATCATACCGCCGGGGATCTCGGCCATGCGGGGCGCGGGGTTACCGGGCCAGGGCTCGGCTGCGCAACCCTTGGTGGTGATGGCGCCCAGTTGGGAAACATCAAAGAAGTTCTGGAACTGCCAGCCGTAGCCAAAGGTACCGGCTGCGGTGTTGATGGGGTTTTGCATCTTGACGCCGCCGAAATCGACGGCCATGTTCACGGTACCCACTAGAAGACCACCACCTTGGAAGCATCGAACACGGGGCCGCACATGCAAGCACCCTTCATACCGTCGACCGTCTCGACATTGCAGGTGTTGCAGGCGCCAAAGCCACAGCTCATCATGCGCTCGAGCGACACCTCGCAGTACGCACCGGCCTCGGCGGCAGCGGCGGCGACTTTCTTCATCATGACGGCGGGACCGCAGCTGGCGACGTAGTCGTAGCCGCCCTCGCCGAGCAGCTCGGCTGCCGGGTCGGTGCAAAAACCGTGCGTGCCCAGCGTGCCATCGTCGGTGCACACGTTAACCGTGGCGCCCAGCGCGCGGAACTCGTCGATGCCCACGGCCTTGGAAGCGGTGCCAAAGCCCAGGCACACGTCCACATCAACACTCTGCTCGGCAAGCATGCCGGCAAGGCACAGCACAGGCGGAACGCCGATGCCACCGGCGACGAGCAGGGCCTTCCTGGTGCCCTCGGGTACCATCCAGCCACGGCCACCGGGGCCCAGCAGGTTAGAGGTGGAGCCGGGGCCCATCTGGGACAAACGACGGGTATCGTCGCCCACGACGGCGTACCACAGCTCGACAGTGCCGGCCTCGGCGTCGGCGCGATAGAAGCTCAGGGGCACGCGAAGCAGCGAGGAAGCATCGCCGGGCACGGCGATGTTCACAAACTGGCCGGGCTTGAGCGCACTTGCAAGCTTGGGGGCCGAGATGACGAGCGAGAAGATGCCGTCGGCGATCTCCCGGTTCGAGACGACCTCGAAGTCGTGCATGCGTGCAGTGGAAGGTGTGGGCATAGACGCTCCAATCCCCCATGCGGTTGCATGGTCCAAACGAATAGAAAGCGCGGCACCGCAAGGGCGCCGCGCACAAAAGCGATAAGGCTATGCTAGCAGATGCAGCCGTCGGCAAGCGTCTGCTTACCGCCGACAAACACATCGGTGGCACGACCGGTGAGCGTGCGGCCGGCAAAACCGGAGTTCTCGGCGCGCGACTCGTAACCGTCCTCGCCAACCATCCAGGTGGCGGACGCGTCGAACACGGTCAGGTCGGCAACGGAGCCCGCCTTGACCTGAACCTGGTCGAGACCCAGGATCTCACGCGGCTTGATGGCCATGAGCTCGACCATGCGGCCCATGCTCATCTTGCCCGTGTTGACCAGCTCGGTGAGCACGAGCGACAGCGAGGTCTCGAGACCGATCATGCCAAAGGGCGCAAGCTCGAACTCGCGGGCCTTCTCCCACGGGGTGTGGGGAGCGTGATCGGTGACGATAACGTCGACGGTGCCGTCGATGACGCCCTGACGGATGGCCTCGGCATCCTCCTCGGTACGCAGCGGCGGATTGACCTTGAGCGAGGTGTTGTAGGTCTCGTCCAGGTCGTTCTCGGTCAGGAACATGTGATGCGGGGTGGCCTCGCAGGTAACCTGAACGCCAGCGGCCTTACCGGCACGCACGATCTCCAGGCCATGGGCGGTGGAGATGTGCTGGATGTGCAGCTTGGCACCGGTCAGCTTGGCGATCTCGATGTCGCGGGTGATCTGGAGCTCCTCGCCGGCAGCCGGCCAGCCCTCGAGAGCCAGGCGGGTCGAGACCTTGCCCTCATTGATCTGGCCGTGGCCGACCAGGTCCTCGTCCTGGCAGTGGCTCATAAAGACCTTGCCGAACATCTTGCCGTAGTCCATGCAGCGACGGAGCATGCCTGCGCCCTGCACGCCGCGACCGTCGTCGGTGAAGGCGACGGCGCCGTGGGCGACCATATCGCCCATCTCGGACATGGCCTCGCCCTTAAGACCGCGGGTCATGGCGCCCGACGGATAGACGCGGCAGTGGCCGACCTCGGCAGCGCGGGACTTGACAAACTCAACGACGGTACCGTTGTCGGTAACGGGGTCGGTGTTGGGCATGGCGCACACGCCGGTAAAGCCGCCCTTGGCAGCTGCGCGGGTGCCGCTCTCAATGTCCTCTTTGACCTCGTAGCCGGGCTCGCGCAGGTGGACGTGCATGTCCACCAGGCCGGGGACGAGGTACTTGCCGGAAAGGTCGCGGACCTCGGCTCCCTCGACGGCGAGATTCTCGCCGACCTCGGCGATCTTGTCGCTGTCAATCAGGACGTCAACGACACCGTCAAGCTCGACGGACGGGTCGACGACGTGGGCATTCTTAAGAAGCAAGGCCATTATCGGCACCTCCAAGCAGCAGATACAGGATAGCCATACGCACGCAGATACCGGCGTAGACCTGCTCCAGGATGACGGAGCGTTGCGGGTGGTCGGCCATATAGGAATCGAACTCGACGCCGCGGTTGATGGGGCCCGGGTGGCAGATAATCGCGTCGGGCTTCATGAGCTTCTCGCGGTCCTTGGTCAGACCGAAGAGCTTGTGGTACTCACGAATGGTCGGGAACGGGGCACCCTCGAGACGCTCCTGCTGCACGCGCAGCATGTAGACGACGTCCAGCTCGGGCAGGACGGAATCGAGGTCGCTCGTCACGTGGTCGCAGCCCAGGACCTCGGGCGCCGGCGGCAGCAGCGTGCCGGGGGCGACGGCGTAGGTCTCGCAGCCCATGATCTTAAGGGCGGGAATCAGCGAGCCGCAGACGCGGGAGTGCGCGATATCGCCGACGACGGCGACCTTCAGACCGTGGAAGTCACCCTTGTGCTCCCAGATGGTGTACAGGTCGAGCAGGGCCTGCGTGGGATGGTTGTGCTTGCCGTCACCGGCGCAGATGACGCTCGCGGGCGAGTTCTGCGTGACGATGTAGGGAGCACCGGCGTGCTTATCGCGCACGACGATGCAGTCGATCTTGTAGGCGTTGAGGGTCTCGACGGTGTCGACGAGGCTCTCGCCCTTGACCGTGGAGGTCGAGGAGCCGCCAAAGTTGAGGCTGTCGGCCGAAAGACGCTTCTCGGCGAGCTCGAAGGAGCTGCGGGTGCGCGTCGAGGGCTCGTTGAACATGTTGACGATGGTCTTGCCCTTGAGCGTGGGGACCTTCTTGATGGCACGCTCGTTGACCTCGGAGAACGCCTTGGCGGTCTCGAGGATGAGCTTGATGTCCTCTTCGGAGTACTCGGTAATGTCGATCAGGTGCTTATGGTTGAACGCCACGGTACTACTCACCTCCCAGCGGCGCGGAGCCCACGTGGGAACCCGGCGCGACGTCGTTAATCTCGACAGCGGTGTGGCCGTCGACTTCCTTCATATATAGGTGCACGTTCTCCTCATGCGACGAGGGAACGTTCTTGCCGACAAAGTCCGGCGAGATGGGGAGCTCGCGGTGGCCGCGGTCAACGAGGACTGCCAGCTCAATGCGGCTCGGACGGCCCAGGTCCATGACGGCGTCGAGAGCGGCGCGGATGGTACGGCCCGTATACAGGATGTCGTCCACCAGCACGACGCGCTTGCCGTCGACGCTGAAGGGAATGTTGGTAGCGTGGATCGCGGGAGCGAAATTGGTCGCGTAGTCATCGCGGTAGAAGCTGATGTCGAGGCTGCCGAGCGGAACGTCGACGCCCTCGATCTCCTTGATCTCCTCGGCGAGCTTCTTTGCCAGAAGGTCGCCGCGCGTGACGATGCCGACCAGAGCGAGGTCTTCACAGCCCTCGTTGCGCTCGAGAATCTCGTGCGCGATGCGGGTCATCGCTCGATTGACGGCGGTCTCGTCCATGATGACCGCCTTGGGGGAAGTCGTGCCCATCGATCTCCTTCCTCACATGTCTTGACTGCTGACACAGTCAAAAAAATAGATGCCCGACCGCTTAAAGCGGACCAGACACCCACAGGAAGGGCTGCTCTTTGGCAGCTATGTAATTCCATGTGGGTATCTCGTACCCCTTTAATGGTCATGGGATAGTGTAGCCAACCTCGAGCTTAATTGCGAGCATTAATACAGAGCAATCCGTAAACGGAGCCCAATGCTTCATAAACCTATATATATTTGTGGGACGAGCTTGAAAACGCACGCACGAGCTGGCATAATCCCCTCTGCTGCACGCAAATCGGATCTACGTCCAGGGCCGTGGCGTGAGCACTATCGCCAAAAGAGGAGTATCTCTGTGTAGATTACGCACAGGGAGCTGCTTCTGTGCTATAGTTCAGGCTTGTTTGTTAACGCGACATGTCCGTTTGTCGCCCAAGGAGGGTCAGTTATGTCCAAAGTTTGCGAAGTTTGCGGTAAGCACCCCGTTGCCGGTCGCTCCATCAGCCACTCTCACCGCGTCACCAACCGTAAGTTCCGCCCCAACATCCAGCGCGTGTACGTCGTCGTCGATGGTCACCGTCGCAAGATGAACGTTTGCTCCACCTGCCTCAAGTCCGGCAAGGTTGCGCGCTCCTAAATAAGGTCTTACCAACAAGTACCTCGGACTCTCCGGGTCAAAGACCTCGCGTTCATATAGAACTTACCAAAGGCGCCCTCCCCTGCGGAGGGCGCCTTTTTGCACTCATTGGGGACAGACTTACATGAGTGCTTTCACGCATTGGGGACAGACATGAAGCACGCATGCGACGCACTGACTGGCTCCGGCCCCTGCCTCACGCAGCATCCTTCCAGCCTGCAGCTGCCTTGGTCACGCTTGTAGCGCCGATGCCGGTGATACGGGCAATTTGCTTAACCGTGAGATGCGCCCGCCTAAGCCTCAGCAGACACGCATCGCGTTCGGGGCGTGGCAGGGCTTTGAGCAGTGCAGGATCTATGCTCGGCAGAACTTCGCGCGCAACGGAAAGGGCCTCCTCATCGGGGATCCGCCGGCGTGGAAGAACCTCCATTGACCAGATGCGCCCGGCAACTTCCTCGAGATGCTCGCAATAGCAACGGGAGCCACCGACAATATCGAGCATAGGGGCCGCATCACAGATGTCAAAGGGATCATAGCCCAGCTGATACGCCTTATAGCTTGACCAGCGGTACGCATCGAGCGAGTCAAGCGCACCCTTCACGGGATTGAGATGAATATAGTCGAGCAGCTGCACCGCCTGCGTGTCCGACTCAACCGCGACCCGCGAATAGCGATTGTCAAACAGATGTCCCGTTCTCCCCGTTTTTCCATTGAAATACTTAGCATATGCCGTCAGCGCGCACTGCATTGCCTTTGAAAGGTTGTCAAATGGGTCATCAACCATCAAATGGAAGTGATTGTCCATAAGGCACCAAGCCAACACCGCCACTTCATGGCGCGCAAACCTGTCCGAGATATCCGATAAGAAACGATAACGGTCGGAGTCATCTTCAAAAATAATCTGTTTGGAGTTGCCGCGGTCAAAGACGTGGTAATAGCCGGTGATCGAAACGGGGCGGGCGCATCGGGGCATAATCTCTCCTTTCAAAACTGTTCAGGCAACACCTAAAAGGAGAGAAGCAACGCGAAATGCTGAGCCTGCAACCTATTTATATCCAATAAGCGGCAATAACAGGCCCAGAACGGCAAAATGGCAAAACGATGTCTGTCCCAAATGAGTGAAAGCACTCATGTAAGTCTGTCCCCAATAAGCGGTAAGCGGGGATAAGCGGGGAGATGCAGCGGGCAGATAGTTCTAGTTAAAACGTTTCAGTTTATTGAAGCGTTTTAGTGTGCCTTTTAGAGGAATCTGACCGTTCGCCGAATAATTTCTTGCTATCATGCAAGGCGTAGGGTAAATCTCCGATCGCAAGGAGACACAAATGGTGAAAAAGTCACCGGAAAACACTACTCCCGCAATTGTGGACAACGTAGAGGCGCTTGAGGCTAAGCTCGCTCAGATGCGAGAGGCCCAGGCGCTTTTTGCTACGTACACGCAGGAGCAGGTCGACAAGATCTTCTATGAGGCCGCCATGGCCGCCAACAAGGCTCGTATCCCGTTGGCGAAAATGGCCATCGAGGAGACCGGCCGCGGCGTTCTTGAGGACAAGGTCATCAAGAACCACTACGCCGCAGAGTACATCTACAACGCTTACAAGAACACCAAGACCTGTGGTGTCCTGGAGCGCGACGAGGCTTACGGCATCACCAAGATCGCCGAGCCCATCGGCATCGTGGGCGCCGTCATCCCGACGACCAACCCCACCTCCACCGCAATCTTCAAGACGCTGATCAGCCTGAAGACCCGCAACGCCATCATCATCTCCCCGCACCCGGCTGCCGCCAAGTGCACCATCGCCGCCGCCAAGCTCGTGCTTGACGCCGCCGTCAAGGCTGGTGCCCCCGAGGGCATCATCGGCTGGGTCGATGTCCCCTCCATCGAGCTGACCAACATGGTCATGCGCGACGTCGACATCATCCTCGCCACCGGTGGCCCGGGCATGGTCAAGGCCGCCTACTCCTCGGGCAAGCCCGCCCTGGGCGTTGGCGCCGGTAACACCCCGGTCGTCATCGACGACACCGCCGACGTGCTGCTCGCCGTCAACTCCATCATCCACTCCAAGACCTTCGACAACGGCATGATCTGCGCTTCCGAGCAGTCCGTGACCGTCATCGACACCATCTATGACCAGGTCAAGGCCGAGTTCCAGAAGCGCGGCTGCTACTTCGTCAAGCAGGGTGCCGAGATGGAGGCCCTGCGTGCCGCCATGTTCAAGAACGGCGCCCTCGATCACCGCATCCCCGGCATGGCTGCCGCCAAGATCGCCGAGCTCGCCGGCATCGAGGTTCCCGCCAAGACCAAGATCCTGATCGCCGAGGTCACCTCCACCGACCCCGCCAAGGAGGAGTTCTCCCACGAGAAGCTCTCCCCGGTCCTGGCCATGTATCACGCCAAGGACTTCCAGGAGGCCGTCGACAAGGCCGAGCACCTGGTGCTCGCCGGTGGCCCGGGCCACACCGCCTCTCTGTACGTGCACCCCGCCCAGGCCGAGAAGATCAGCCTGTTCGAGCACGTCATGAAGGCCTGCCGTATCGTCATCAACACCCCGTCCTCGCACGGTGGCATCGGTGACCTGTACAACTTTGGCATGAAGCCGTCTCTGACCCTGGGCTGCGGCTCCTGGGGCGGCAACTCCGTCTCCGAGAACGTTGGGGTGAAGCACTTGATCAACGTTAAGACTGTGGCCGAGCGCCGTGAGAACATGCTGTGGTTCCGCGCTCCCGAGAAGGTCTACTTCAAGAAGGGTTCCACGCCCGTCGCCCTCGACGAGCTGGGCAACGTCATGGGCAAGAAGCGCGCCTTCATCGTTACCGACCAGTTCCTCTTCAAGAATGGCAACACCCGCGCCATCGAGGCCAAGCTCGACGAGATGGGCATCGCCCACGACTGCTTCTACGACGTCGAGCCCGATCCGTCGCTGCAGTGCGCACGTCGCGGCGCCAAGCAGATGGCTCTCTTTGAGCCGGACGTCATCATCGCCGTCGGCGGTGGCTCCGCTATGGACGCCGGCAAGATCATGTGGATGATGTACGAGCACCCCGAGTGCAAGTTTGAGGACATGGCCATGGACTTCATGGACATCCGCAAGCGTATCTTCACCTTCCCCGAGATGGGCAAGAAGGCCTACTTCGTCGCCGTCCCGACCTCCTCGGGTACCGGCTCCGAGTGCACGCCGTTCGCCATCATCACCGACAAGGAGACCGGCATCAAGTGGCCGCTCGCCGACTACGCGCTGCTCCCCAACATGGCTATCGTCGACGCCGACAACTGCATGACCGCCCCGCGCGGCCTGACCGCTGCCTCCGGCATCGACGTCATGACCCACGCCATCGAGTCCTACGTCTCCATCATGGCTTCCGACTACACCAAGGGCCTCTCCGAGCGCGCTGCCAAGCTCGTCTTTGAGAACCTGCCCTCCAGCTTCACGAACGGCGCCAAGGACCCGCACGCCCGCGAGGAGATGCACAACGCCTCCTGCATGGCCGGTATGGCCTTCGCCAACGCCTTCCTGGGCCTCAACCACTCCATGGCTCACAAGCTCGGCGCTTTCCATCACCTGCCCCACGGCATCGCTAACGCCGTCATCCTGACCCGCGTCATGCGCTACAACGCCGCCGAGGCTCCCGTCAAGATGGGTACCTTCTCCCAGTATCCTTACCCCAACGCGCTGCACAACTACGCCGAGATGGCCAAGTACTGCGTCATCGAGGGCAAGGACGACAAGGAGGTCTTCGAGAACTTCATCACGAAGCTCGAGGAGCTCAAGGACTTCATCGGTGTCAAGAAGACCATCGCCGACTACGGTGTTGACGAGCAGTACTTCCTCGACACCCTCGACGAGATGACCGAGCAGGCATTCAACGACCAGTGCACCGGCGCTAACCCGCGCTACCCGCTCATGAGCGAGATCAAGGAGCTCTACCTGGACGCCTACTACGGCCGCGAGCCCCAGGACTACGCCGTCTGCTAGTTTTTAGCACGGTTTTTTGCGGCGGGGGTGCACGGGTGTTTCACACACCCCCGCCGTCGCTTCTATCGCATCGTTGAAAGGATGCAACCATGCTGCTACCCGATTCCAAGACCGAGCTCGTCCGCCGTGGCAACAAGGTCGTTTACGACCTGGGCGACAAGATCGTCAAGGTCTTTAACGAGACCAAGCCTGTCTCCGACGTGTTCAACGAGGCTTTGAATCTTGCCCGCATCAATGAGTGCGGCATCCGCAGCCCCAAGGCTCTCGAGGTTTCCCAGCTCGAGAACGCCAACGGCTGGGCGCTCGTGACCGAGAAGGTTCCGGGCACCACCCTTGCCGAGAAGATGACTGCCGAGCCCCAGCGCTTCGGTGAGTACCTCGAGATGTTCGTCGACCTCCAGATCGAGATCCACGGCTACACCTCCCCGCTGCTCAACCGTCAGCGCGACAAGTTCGCCCGCATGATCGACAGCCTTGATCAGCTCAATGCCACCACGCGCTACAACCTTCAGGAGCGTCTGGACGGCATGACCAAGGAGTTCAAGGTCTGCCACGGCGACTTCAACCCCTCCAACGTCATCGTCGGCGACGACGGCCAGCTCTATGTGTGCGACTGGGCACACGCCACCCAGGGCTCCCCTGCTGCCGACGTTGCCACCACCTACCTGCTCTTTGCCCTCAACAGCAAGGACCAGGCCGAGGCCTACCTGGAGCTCTACTGCGACCGTGCCGACATGCCCATGCAGGTCGTGCGTCAGTGGACGAGCATCGTCGCCGCTTCCGAGCTCGCTCGTAAGCGCAACGTGAACGATGAGTTCCTGAAGAACTGGATCGACGTCGTCGATTATCAGTAATATCTGAGCGATTTATTTCGCATCGGAGGCATAATAGAAAACCCCGCAGCTCGCATGGGCTGTGGGGTTTTCCTTTTAGATATCGAGGATGCTACAAGATAATAGGACGGCCCCGCATCTCCCCGATTGGAGAAATGCGGGGCCGTCCCACATATCGAACTACAAGCGAAATCGTCGATTAACGGCGGGCTGCCTTAACAAGCTCGGCAACCTTGGCAACGACCTCGTCGATCGCCACGTCCTCGCGCTCGCCCGTAGCACGGTCCTTGAGCTCAACGGTGCCATTCTTAAGGCCGCGCTTGCCCAGAACCACCTGATACGGGAAGCCCATGAGGTCGTTATCGGCAAACTTAAAGCCCGGACGCTCATCGCGATCGTCGACGACGACCTCGATACCCTCGGCACACAGGCCATCAACAATCTGCTCGCAGACGGTAGCGCACTCTTCCTTCTTGGGATCAAGCGGAATCACCGCGACCTCGTACGGGGCAACGGAGACCGGCCAGACGATACCGTGCTCGTCGTTGTGCTGCTCCACGACGGCAGCAAGCGAGCGGGACACGCCCACGCCGTAGCAACCCATGATGAGCGGCTTCTCCTTGCCGTCCTCATCCATAAAGGTGGCACCCATGGCCTCGGAGTACTTGGTGCCCAGCTGGAAGACCTGAGAGACCTCGATGCCGCGGGCAGCGGAGAGCGGCTTGCCGCAGTGCGGGCAGGGGTCGCCGGCGACAACGGTGACCAGATCGGCCCACTCATCGACGGTAAAGTCGCGCTCGGGGCAGGCACCGGTAAAGTGATAATCGACCTCGTTGGCACCGCAGGCCCACTGTTTGGACTCGCGCAGGCTCTCGTCGCAGACCAGACGAATGCCATCGGGCAGGTTAACCGGTCCGATAAAGCCCTTGTGCAGACCGTTCGCCTGAAGCTCCTCGTCGGTCATCATGCGATAGCCCTTGCCAAAGACGTGCTCGGCCTTGCAATCGTTGAGCTCGTGATCGCCCGGAACAATGGCCACGACCGGCTTGCCCTCGGCGTCGATGAGTGCCAGCGACTTGCGCGTGCCGTTCTCGGGGAACCCAAAGAACTTAGCAACAGCCTCAATGGTGCCCATGCCCGGAGTCTCAACCTTGGTGAGCGTACCGTCACCAGGACCCTCGGTCACGACGACCTTGGTGCTTGCAGCCTCGTCATCGGCAGCGAAGCCGCAATCGTCGCAGTAGACGAGCGAAGCCTCGCCGGCGTCAGCCAAAGCCATGTACTCGACGGAGGTATCGCCACCGATCTCGCCAGAATCGGCGACGACGGGCAGAGCCTTGATGTAGCAGCGCTCGCAGATATTGGCGTACGCCTGCTTCATCTTGTCGTACTCCTCCTGCAGGCTCTCCTGCGTGGCGGAGAAGCTGTAGGCGTCCTTCATGATGAACTCGCGGCCGCGCATCAGGCCAAAGCGGGGACGGAACTCGTCGCGGAACTTGTCCTGAATGTGATACAGGTTGACGGGCAGCTGCTTATAGGAGCGTAGCTCGTTGCGCACCAGGGCCGTGACGGTCTCCTCGTGCGTGGGGCCCAGGACGAACTCGCGACCATGACGGTCGTCAAAGCGCACAAGCTCCTTGCCATAGGCGTCGATGCGGCCGGACTCGCGCCACAACTCGGCGTCGACCATGATAGGCATCATAAGCTCTTGGGCGCCGGCAGCGTCCATCTCGTCGCGCACGATGTTCTCGATCTTACGGATCGAGCGCCAGGCAAGCGGCAGGTAGGAATACAGGCCGGCGGCCTCCTTGCGGATCATGCCGGCACGGAGCAGCAGGCGGTGACTGGCGAGCTCAGCGTCCGCCGGATCCTCTTTAAGCGTCGGCGCATAGAGCTTAGACATATACATTGCTCGGGTCATTTATTTCTCCTCAATAAGCTTGTCGACCTCTGCCATAAGCGCGTCGACAATTTGGTCCTCAGCTACTTTACCAATGATCTGGCCATGCGAAAAGAGCAAGGCCTGACCACGTCCGCAAGCAACGCCCAGGTCGGCATCAGAAGCCTCGCCGGGGCCATTGACCGCGCATCCCATAACGGCGATCGAAAGCGGCGCGGAGTAGTTCTTAAGCCGCTCGGTGACCTCCTCGGCGATGGGAATGAGGTTAACCTGGCAGCGGGCGCACGTGGGGCACGAGACAATCTCGGGACCACGACGACGCAGGCCCAGCGACTGCAAAATTCCCCAGGCGACCGGCGGCTCCTCAACCGGATCGGCCGTGAGAGAGACGCGCATGGTGTCACCGATACCCTCAGACAGCAGAATACCAAGGCCCACCGAGCTCTTAATGGTGCCCTGAAGCTTGGTACCCGCCTCGGTTACGCCCAGGTGAAGCGGAACGTGGGGAATCTCACGCGACAGGGCTCGATAGGTATCGAGCGTCGTTTGCACGCTATGGGCCTTGGCCGAAAGCACAATGTTCGTAAAGCCGCGGTCCTCAAAGTGCTTGACGAAGCGCTCGCTCGACATCACGAGCTTTTCGGGCTGCGTGAGGTCTTCGCGCTCGGCGATATCCTGCTCAAGCGAACCAGCGTTGACACCGATGCGAATTGCGCAGCCCGCAGCACCCGCGGCATCGATGACAGCATCGACCTTGGCCCAATCGCCGATATTACCGGGATTGATGCGGAGCTTGGCGGCACCGGCCTCCACAGCGCCAATGGCCAGCTTGTGGTTAAAGTGGATATCGGCAACGATTGGCACCGGAGACTCGGCACAGATGGTGCGGAAACCCTCAAGCGCGGCCTCAGTGGGCACGCTCACACGCACGATATCGCAGCCAGCCTGCGCCAACGCGCACACTTGCGCAAGCGTTGCCTGGGCATCAGCGGTATCGGTGCAGGTCATGGATTGGACCACCACCGGCGCGCCGCCACCGATCTGCACACCGCCCACATGCACGGGGCGCGTCAACTCGCGAGGCAAAGGATGGGATAAAGACAATCCAAACACTCCCCTACAGAATAAATCGAAGGATGTCGGAACGAAGCATATAGACAAACAGCAGCGCAAAGAGCGCGATGCCCACATAGCTCACAATCGTCTGGACCTTGAGCGGAAGCTCGCGGTCCGCAATCTTTTGAATGATCTCGATGACCAGCTTGCCGCCATCGAGTGGTGGGATGGGCAGCAGGTTCATAAAGCCAAGCGAGAACGAAATGAGGGCGGCAAACGAAAGGAACGTGGCAGGGCCGGCAGCAGCAGCCTGTGAGGACATAACGCTAATACCCACGATCGACGAGGACTGGTCGAGAATCTCCATCGTATGCTGCGGCTGGAGTAGGCGCATCACGCCCTCCGCTGTCTGCACGACATAGGAGAAAGACAGGCGAGCCGACGTGATGAGGTCTAAACGGACCACCTGCGTAGAGGCATACACACCTAGGCGCTCATCCTCTTTGAGCGCAACCGTGGTCGAATGCTGCTTGCCGTCACGCTCGTACTCGATGGCGATATCGTCCTTACCGGCAGCCTTGCCGATGGCATCGTAAACGTCCATCCAGGTAGAGCACGATACTCCGTCAACCGAAAGGATCGCGTCGCCGCCCTCGATACCCGCCTTGGCGGCAATAGACCCCTCGTCAACCTGACCGATCACGTTGGTATCCATCGGCACGGTGACACCCGTAATGGAATAGATGCTCATAAGGAGCAAAAAACCCGTCAGGATATTGACGAGAATGCCCGCGAGCAGCATAAAGGCGCGCTTGAGAAAGCCCTGGCCAAGATAAGTGTGCGAGCGCTCTTGCGCCAAGAAATCAGCCTCGCCGCACGGCAGCTCCCACACATCGCCCTCGGCAGTCGCATGCTCTCGATCGAACCGGCGGCCGTCAAAGGTGGTGTAACCCGCAGCGTCTCGAGGCAGTGTCTGATACTTAGTGGGATAGTAGCTCGGTGAGGGCTTCTCCCCTTCCTCATACCAAGGTGCGATGGAGCCCCAGCCCAGCAACAGAGCACAAGCCTCGAGCACATCCTCCTCGGAAAGCTCGAGCTCGACAGCAAGGTCGGCCACGGTCACGCGACCATGACGGTAGATAGCCGCGAGCACGCGATCGGCGCACGAGACATCGGTCGGATCCATACCGCAGATGGCAGCGTAGCCACCCAGCAGCAGCGGGGTCACGCCAAACTTGGTTCCAATGCGACGCGACGTGTAATGGATGTCAAAGCGGCACGGCAGGCCCAAAAAGAACTCGGTCACACGGACGCCGCAGGCACGCGCCGCCAAAAAGTGGCCACCCTCGTGCAAAAACACGAGGACGGAAAGCATCAGCAGGCCCCAAAAGACCGATGAAAGAACGCTCAGAACAGTATCCATAAAACGAAAAAGCAATCCTTATGGGTTAGGAACGGGTTGCGACGAGTACCTGCGCAGCCTTTTCACGCGCCCACGCATCGATATCGTGAAGTTGCTCAAACGAATCGACCGCCTGCACATCGTGGGCATCCATGCAGGATTCCACAATGCGATCGATATCGGTAAAGCTGCAGCCATCGCGCAGGAAGGCATCGACGGCGACCTCGTTGGCGGCATTGAGCACGCACGGCATGGTGCCACCCGTCTTGCCGGCACGCTCGGCCAGTGCCAGACAGCGGAAGGTATCCATGTCGGCAGCATCAAACGTGAGCTGCCCCAACTCGCGAAAATCGATACGAGGCGCCGGAGTATCCCAACGCTCGGGATACGAGAACGCGAACTGGATGGGAATACGCATGTCGGAAGCACCGAGATGCGCCATCACGGAGCCGTCGGAGAACTCGACCATAGAGTGAATCTTGGACTGACGCTGCACGACCACGTTAATGAAATCGAGGTCGCAGTTAAACAGATGCATGGCCTCAATGCGCTCCAGGCCCTTGTTCATGAGGGTGGCGGAGTCGATGGTGATCTTGGCGCCCATGGCCCACGTGGGATGTGCGAGGGCATCGGCACGCGTCACGCGGTCGAGCTCGTCGCGCGTGCGGCCAAAAAACGGACCGCCCGAGCAGGTGAGCCAAATACAATGAGCCTCGCGTGGGTTCTCCCCCAGATAGCACTGGAAGATGGCGGAGTGCTCAGAGTCGACTGGAATAAGCTGGCCCGGTTGCGCCAACGGCATAAGCAAGTCGCCACCGACGACGAGGGACTCCTTGTTGGCAAGGGCAAGGCGCTTATTTGAGGTCAAGGCCGCATGGCTCGCCTCGAGACCGGCGGCACCCACAATAGCGACGAGTACGCAGTCGACATCGTCGCGACGCGCGAGCTCGCAAACCGCCTGCGCGCCAACGCCGAGCTTCGTTCCCTCGGGCAACTCCTGCAGCACGGCGTCATCGCCATGAGCGACATCGGCCACGGCAACCGCCGAAACCGAGAACTCGCGGGCAGCGGCAACAAGCTCGGAGGTACTGGAGTTAACGGACAGCGCCGTCACCTGCAGGCGATCGGCATGCTGGCGGCACACATCGAGCGCCTGGGTGCCGATGGAGCCCGTACAACCCAGGATGGCAACACGGAGGCGTCCATCGGGGCCATACGTCGTCTGGAATGACATTACAGCACGCCTCCGATCATCAGCATCAGCTGCGCGGTGATGCAGCCGAAGATAAGCGAATCGCTACGATCGAGCATGCCGCCGTGGCCCGGGATAAGGTTGCCGGAATCCTTGACGCCCACACCGCGCTTGATGCGCGACTCGATAAGGTCGCCGATAACGCCCAGAATGGACACGACCACGCCGCACAGCAGCGCATAGGGCAGGCTGAGCTTGAAGAAATGCGTCGCCCACAGGATGAGCCAAATCAAAACCGAGCCCAGGATGCCGCCAACAAACCCCTCCCAGCTCTTTTTGGGAGAGATCTTGGGAACCATCTTGTGTTTGCCGATACGGCTACCCACGATATAGGCAAACGAATCGGAGACCCAGAGAGACGCGCAAACACCCACCGAAAGCAGGGCGCCGGCAAAACCGGGCACGGCATCGCGCAGCAGCACGATAGCCGACAGCATAAAACCGGTGTAGATGGGACCCATGAGTGTCACGGCAACATCGGATATGCGGGTACGCGGCGACCAGACATACCAAATGCCCACAGCGAGCATCAGGGCAAAAAGCAGGGCATTCAGCAGCATCGAATCGCCCAACGCCGACAGCGGAAAGAGCACGGCGGCAGCGATACCCATGCGCTCGTTAGCCATCTTGCCATCGAGCCTTGTCATACGGAAAAACTCATAGCAGCACAGACCGCTCATGACGGAAACAAAGATGGCCGTGGGCACAATACCCAAAACCAGGCACAGGATAAAGACAACGGCATAGACGATACCGGCGGCGGCACGGGTGATAAAGCCGGCAAGCCACGAACCGGTGCCATTCTTCGCTGCGGGCGCTCCCGCAGCGACAGCCTTGCGCTCAGATGTCTTGGGAGCAATTGCCTTGGGACGATCGGACACGATTAAGCCTCCTCGGTCTTGCTCAGACCACCAAACCTACGGTCACGGCCCTGATAGGCCAAAATGGCGTCGACAAGGCCCCAACGATCAAAGTCGGGCCAATAGGTATCGGTGACGTAGAATTCGGAATAAGCCACCTGCCACAGCAGATAGTTCGAAAGGCGCAGCTCACCAGAAGTGCGAATCACAAGCTCAGGATCGGGAAGGCCAGCGGTATAGAGGTGGGAAGCCACCATGTCGTCATCAATTGAGCCAGGATCGATCTTACCGGCGGCAGCGTCGAGTGCGATCTGACGGACAGCGCGGGTAATCTCGGCACGCGCGCCGTAGTTGACGGCAAGCGCCAGCGTCATGCCGGTGTGATTGGCGCACTCGGCAAGACCGCGTTCAAAAACGTCGCGGGTCTTCTTGGGCAGCGCGGAAATGTCACCCAAAAA
Source organism: uncultured Collinsella sp. (assembly GCA_902490325.1). Taxonomy (GTDB): domain Bacteria; phylum Actinomycetota; class Coriobacteriia; order Coriobacteriales; family Coriobacteriaceae; genus Collinsella. The sequence continues at coordinate 39,501 of CABUDJ010000002.1, forward strand.
GACAACGCGCACGTTTTCGCGCTTCAGAAGCGGCAGCTCGTCGATAAACGTCTTGGCAAACAGGTGCATCAAGACGTTGACCTCATGCTGCGGGCGGTTCCAGTTTTCGGTAGAAAACGCATAGGCCGAAAGCACGTCGACGCCCAGACGCACGCAGGCGGTAATAATCTCACGAAGGGAGACGATACCCGCCTTGTGGCCCTCGGTGCGTGCAAGACCGCGCGATGTGGCCCAACGACCATTGCCGTCCATGATGCACGAGATATGGTGCGGAATGTTATTGAGGTCAAGGTCGGAAAAACCGACGCCCGCAGGGGCGTCGGCAAAGTACTCGACCAGTTTATGCTCGTCGTATTGCACCTTAGATCTCCATGACCTCGGCTTCTTTTTCCTTCAGAAGCTCCTCGACCTTGGCGACATACTCATCGGTGTGCTTCTGGACCTTGGCCTGCTCGCGACGGACATCGTCCTCGGTGAGCTCCTCATCGCGCTCAAGCTTGTTGTTGAAGTCGCGACGGATGTTACGGATAGACACCTTGGCCTGCTCGGCGTACTCGCGGCACTCCTTGACGAGCTCGCGACGGCGCTCCTCGGTGGGAGCCGGGAACGGCAGACGAACGACGGTGCCATCGGAGTTGGGGGTAATACCCAGATCGGAAGCGCCGATGGCCTTGACGATAGCGTTGATGAGTGCCTTGTCCCACGGCTCGATGAGCAGCATGTGGGCCTCGGGGGTCTTGACGGCGGCAACCTGCGTGACCGGCGTGGGAACACCGTAATAATCGACGGTGATGTCGGACAGAATGTTGGCATTGGCGCGGCCGGTACGGACCTTGGAGAAGTTATGCTTGAGGGACTCGAGCGACTTGTCCATATGGGCGGTGATGTTCTCTGCCATGCTTAATCCTCCTGATAGACGAGCGTGCCGACGGGCTCACCCGCGAGCGCGCGCTTGACGGTGTCCTCGCCATCGATGTTGAGGACCAAAATCGGCATACGGTTGTCCTGGCACAGTGCCGTAGCCGTGGAATCCATAACCTGCAGACCGCGGACGAGCACCTCGTGATAGGTAATCTTGTCAAAACGGACGGCGTCGGCGCACTTGACGGGATCCTTGTCGTAGATGCCGTCAACCTTGGTGGCTTTAATCAGAATCTCGGCGCCGATCTCGCACGCACGAAGAGCCGCGGCGGTGTCGGTCGTAAAGTACGGATTGCCCGAACCGGCGGCAAAGATAACGACGTTGCCCTTGGAAAGGTGGTTGATGGCGCGACGGCGAATATAGGGCTCGCAGATCTCGTTCATCTGGATAGCGCTCATAACGCGGCAGGGAACATCGTTGTGCTCGAAGGCATCCTGCAGGGCGAGCGCGTTCATAACGGTTGCCAGCATGCCCATGTAGTCGGCCTGAGCACGCTCCATGCCACCGGCAGCGCCGGCCATGCCGCGGAAAATATTGCCGCCGCCGACAACGACGCCGACCTCATGGCCAACGGCGAGCAGCTCCTTGACCTGTTTGGCAAGATGGTCGGTAACCTTGGGGTCGATGCCATACTGGCCGTCGCCCATCAGTGCTTCGCCAGAAAGCTTAAGAAGCACGCGTTTATATCGGATGTCGGACAAAGCGATCCTCCTTTAGATTGAACTCTCAACATTCTATCAAAGGCTCTAAGAAGAGCCATGAAAAAGCAGGCTGTGAGTAAAACCCACAGCCTGCTCATTACCAGCTACAAGAGCTTATTTACTCGCCACGAACCAGACGGTCAAAGGCAACGACGGTAATGGTGTCGCCGAGCTCCTTGGAGACCTGCTCAGCGTACTTCTTGATGGTGAGGGAGCTGTCCTTGATGAACTCCTGCTCGGTGAGCACGGACTGCTTGTAGAACTTCTCCAGACGGCCGACAGCCATCTTCTCCTGGATAGCCTCAGGCTTACCGGACTCGGCAGCCTGAGCCATGTAGATCTGCTTCTCGTGCTCGACGGTCTCGGCCGGAACCTGATCGCGGGTAGCACAGATCGGGGCGACGGCGGCAACCTGAAGGGCAACGTCGTGAGCGAAGGTCTTGAAGGACTCAGCCTGAGCGGTCTCGGCCTTCTCGAAGGCGAACTCGACGAGGACGCCGATCTTACCACCCATGTGGATGTAAGAAGCGAGCGCGCCGTTCTCAGCCTTGCGAGCAGCGAAGCGGGAGATCTTCATGTTCTCGCCCATGATGTGAATCATCTCGGTGAGCTCGGAGGAAACGGTCTCCTCGCCCATCGGCTTCTCGAGCAGAGCGTCGACGTCAGCAGGCTCGGTGGTAGCGACAACCTCAGCGACCTTGGAAGCAAAGCCGGTGAACTTGGCGTTGGAGCCAACGAAGTCGGTCTCGCAGGAGAGCTCGAGCAGAGCGCCGGTCTTGCCATCCTCGGAGACGAACGCGGCGACAGCGCCCTCGTTGGTCTCACGGCCAGCCTTCTTGGCAGCCTTGGCAAGGCCGTTCTTACGCAGAACGTCGACAGCGGCGTCCATGTCGCCGTCAGCCTCGACGAGAGCCTTCTTGCACTCCATCATCGGGGAGTCGGTCATCTCGCGGAGCTGCTTAACCATAGCGGCGGTAATCTGGGCCATTGTGGTTCCTTTCAAAGAGATGAAAAAGAATTAACTAAGACTGATTTACTCGGCCTTGGGCTCAGCGGCCATCTCGGCCTCGGAGACCTGCTCCTTGCCGGAGCCAGCGAGGCAGGCGTCAGCCATGAGCTCGCACATAAGGGTGACAGCGGAGATAGCGTCATCGTTGCAGGGGATGCCGTACTCGACCTCGTCGGGATCGGAGTTGGTGTCGATCAGGGCGACGACGGGGATGTTCAGGCGCTGGGCCTCCTTGATGGCGTTCTCCTCGCGCTTGGTGTCGATGACGAAGAGAGCCTGGGGCAGACCCTTCATGTCGCGGGCGCCACCGAGGTTGGTCTGGAGCTTAGTGAGCTCCTTGCCGAGAACAGCCTGCTCCTTCTTGGGCAGAACAGCCATGCGGCCGTCCTCGACCATAGCCTCGAGCTCCTCCATGCGGTTGATGCGGGAGCGGATGGTGACGAAGTTGGTCAGCATACCGCCGAGCCAACGCTGGTTGATGTAAGGCATGTTGGCGCGCTCAGCAGCGTTCTTGACGGCCTCCTGAGCCTGCTTCTTGGTGCCGACGAACAGCACGTTGCCACCCTTGGCGACGTTCTTGACGAAGGTGTAGGCCTGGTCGGCGTCGAGGATGGTCTGCTTGAGGTCAAGGATATAGATGCCGTTGCGCTCACCGAAGATGAACGGCTTCATCTTGGGGTTCCAGCGACGGGTCTGGTGACCGAAGTGGCAGCCGGCCTCGAGCAGGGTGCGGATATTAATCTTGGTAGCCATGTTAAACCTCCTGTGGTTTGCCTCCGCGCGGGGTCATCCTCCAAAACCAACCCGGACATGTGCTACCAAAGCCCGGGCACCACGGTATGAAGTAGCCGCGCGTGCGTGATAAAAACATGTTGCCGTGAAGCAACCCGATGAATGATAGCAGGAATGCTTCTTCCTGCCAACCCGCAATCAAAACCACACACCTGAGTGCGGCGCGGGACGTCCCAGCAACTATTCGCCGCGGGGATGGGCTTGAGCCACAGCCCGCTTAAGCCGATCGGGTGTGAGATGCGTGTAGATCTGCGTCGTGGACAGGCTCGCATGACCCAGCAGCTCTTGGACCGAGCGCAGGTCCGCACCGCCCTCGAGCAAGTCGGTCGCAAAGGTATGGCGCATCGCATGCGGGGCGATGTCGGCCGGAATGCCGGCGAGCGTCGCCAGCGTATGGAACCGCCGCCGGAGCATGGCGGCGCTCATGCGATTGCCGCGCGCCGATATAAGCAGCGGATGCGGCCCGGTGGCGGGGTCACGGCGCTTTGCCTGAGCGAGCAACACCGGCCTCCCCTCCTCAATATAGAAACGAGTCACCTCGAGCGCACGACGATACAGGGGGACGATACGTTCTTTGCTCCCCTTGCCCCACAGGCGCAGCGTGCGCTCGGACCATGAGATGGATTCCACATTGAGCGCCGCAAGCTCTGAGATGCGGGCACCCGAGGCATAGAGCAACTCGAGCATCGCCGCATCGCGCAGTCCCGCGGGTGTTGAGGTATCGGGGGCTTTGAGGAGTGCCTCCACCTGTTGAGTCGTAAGGACGCCCGGCAGGTCGCGCGGCAGCTTGGGCGATGCGATCGCCGAGACCGCATCGCCCTCGACAATCCCCTCGACAGCCATCCACCGATAGAGTGAGCGAATGGCAGACAGGTGTGCCGCAAGGGTCCGAGCCGCCACCTGGCCACGCGACAGCTCGGCCAAATAGGAACGAACGGTCCGTACGTCGGCGGCGCGAGCGTCGATGCCCTCGCGTTCGCACCACGCAGCAAAGCGCTCCAGCCTCGAGCCATAGGCCGTCACCGTGTTGGGAGAAAGTCCCTCGACGCGTGCGATATAGGCGATAAACGAGTCGACGGTGTCGTACAGGTCAAAGGCTATGACCGGTCGCCTCCAAACAGATCGGGGCGAGTGGCCAGATAGGCGTCAAGGGCCTCGAGCGCACGGTCCGCATAGGCCTGGTAGCGGTCGCGCTTGCTGCGGCGCTTACCATCCTCGAGTGGCGGCACCAGGCCAAAGTTGACATGCATGGGCTGATAGCCCACGGTGGCAGGATCGGTCGCATAGCCCACGAGCGCACCCAGGGCGCCCACGCGGGGCAACTCGACGGAATCGGCGCCGATAGCCTCTGCATAGGTGTTGAGCGCCGCGAGCAGACCGGTCGCCACGGCTTCCATGTACCCCTCGGTGCCGGTGATCTGACCGGCCAGGCGCACGCCGGTACCGGGCACGGCAAAGGTGCCATCGAGCACGTGCGGGGCGTCGACAAAGGTATTGCGGTGCATGACACCGTAGCGGAAGAACTCAGCGTTCTCCAGGCCCGGCACCATATGGAAGACGCGCTTCTGCTCGCCAAAGGTCAGGTTGGTCTGGAAGCCCACCAGGTTATAGGCGGTCTTCTCCTTGTTCTCGGCACGCAGCTGAATCGCCGCCCAAGGGCGACGTCCGGTACGCGGGTCGGTGAGGCCGACGGGCTTCATGGCGCCAAAGCGAATGGCGTCCTTGCCGGTGCGCGCAACCTCCTCGGCAGGCTGGCAGGCCTGGAACAGATCGCCGCCCTCAAAGTCCTTGAGCACCACGCGGTCGGCCGTGGTGAGCGCCTCGATAAAGGCCTCGTACTCCTCCTTGTTGAGCGGAGCGTTGAGATAGTCGCCGCTCCCCTGCTCCTCGTAGCGCGACTGCGAAAACAGCACGTCCATATCGAGCGTGGAGGCATCGACGATCGGCGCCGCGGCATCGAAGAACGCAAGGGCGTCGCCACCGACGAGCTTCATGACCTCTTCGCTCAGCGCCGGTGAACACAGCGGGCCCGCGGCAATGACCACGTGGCCCTCGGGGATCTGGGTGACCTCGCCGTGAACGACCTCGATATTGGGGCGGGCGGCAACCTCAGCCTCGACGAGCTCGGAGAATGTAACACGGTCGACCGCCAGGGCGCCACCAGCGGGAACAGCAGCGCGATGGGCGCAGTCGAGCAGGACTGAACCCATGCGCTCAAGCTCGGCCTTCAGCAAACCAGCCGCGGAATCCGGACGGGTCGACTTAAACGAATTGGAGCAGACGAGCTCTGCCAGGTGATCGGTATGGTGGGCCGGGGAGCTCACCTGGGGGCGCATCTCGCACAGCTTTACGGCAAACCCGCGATCTGCCAGCTGGATCGCGCACTCCGAACCCGCCAGACCGCCACCGATAACTGTCACCTGATCGAACTGCATCTGCAAACACCTTTCTAATTAACACGTTTTCCATTGTGACCGAAGGGTGTCTGGGCGTGAAGGGCAAACTTGGAGGGCGCATACCTTCCATCCATCATGCGCTCGATAAGGCCCTCGAGTTCAAGCGAACCCAAGAGTTTGAGTACGCCGACAGCATCGAGCGAGACGAGCGCCGCGATGTCGTCGACCTTGAGCGGAGAGGCGATGAGCGCATGCATCACGGTCTGCTGTGTTGGATTCAGGTCGGCAATGCCGGGAGCATCGGGGCGCGAGTAGCGCAGGGTTCCATAGATGCGTGAGATAGCCATCTCGATAGATTCCTCGTCGATGATGCAGCAGGCACCGTTCGCAATGAGGTAATTCGTGCCACGCGACTCGGGCGATAGGATCGACCCCGGTACGGCAAGAAGTTCTCGCCCCAAATCCATAGCAGCCTCGGCTGTAGAAAACGTCCCGGAAGGCATACCCGCCTCGGATACAAAGAGGGCTTGCGACAGGGCCGCGATCACGCGATTGCGGCGCGGAAAGGCAAACTTGCGAGGACCCATGCCCCACGGGGAGATCGACACGACCGCGCCACCCGTATCGAGCGTGCGCGTAATAAGCCCCGCGCTCGAGCGCGGATAGACCACGTCGGCGCCCGTCCCCAGCACCACGACGTGTTTGCCGCCGGCGTTGACCGCAGCCCAACCCGAGGCCTGGTCGCAACCGACCGCGCCGCCCGAAACTACCGTCACTCCCGCCTCGACCGCCACCTTTGCCGCAAGCTCTGCCACGGCAAGACCATACGGCGAGGCTTTGCGCGCGCCGATGATGGAGAGCGCGGGCGTCGAAAGCACCTCGGGGTTGCCGCGCACATAGAGCGTCTGGGGTACATCAGAAAGCTCCAAAACAGTCTCGGGAAACAACGCATCACCTGGATGCAGCTCAAAGGTCCCCTCTGCCATCATTGGTCCCTCCTTCCCTGATACATCGCCGCCTCGAGCACGTGGTCCTGCGTCACTTGCTCGCTCTCGGCGACATCTGCGATCGTGCGCGCAATGCGAACCAGGCGCACGATGCCGCGGCCCGTGAGATGCGTGCGCTTCGACAGGCCGAGCACACACTTCTCCGCCGCATCATCGAGCTCAAAGGTCGAAACGACGCCGTCAATGGACCGCGTCTCATCATCCTCGGCCTCGGCATCCGCATCGTCCATACGGGACTCGCGCCAGGCGCGAAAGGCGCGACCGCGCACAACGTAGTCACGTAACTCGGCCGACGACATACCCTCCGCTCCCTCGATAATCACCTGGGGGTCGGGACGGGTCACATCGATCATCATGTCGATACGGTCGGCCAAAGGGCCGCGCAGTTTAGACCGATAGCGCTCGACCATCGCCGCCGAGCAGCGACACGGTACCTCGCGATCGCCCAAAAAACCGCAGGGGCAGGGATTGCTCGCAGCCAGCAGCTGAAAGCGCGACGGGAAGGTAAAGGCCCCGTCGACGCGTACGATCCTCACATAGCCGCGCTCGATGGGCTGACGCAGCGTCTGCAGCACACCCGTGGGAAACTCGGCAAGCTCGTCCAAAAAGAGCACGCCGCCATGAGCAAGGCTGATCTCACCCGGATGCACCGGGCGTCCTCCGCCAATGAGGCCCGCCGTTGAAATGCTGTGATGGGGACTGCGGAAGGGCCGGTGTCCCGCCAACAAGCCATCAATGTTCTCACCCAAAACCGAATGGATGCACAGCGCCTCCTGCTGGTCCTCAACGGAAAGCTCGGGCAGAATGCCGGTCATACGGCGCGCGAGCATGGTCTTACCCGATCCGGGCGAGCCGATCATGAGCAAGCCGAGCTCGCCGGCGGCCGCAAGCGCCATGCCGCGTTTAGCGACTTCCTGCCCCAGCACATCGGCATAGTCGAGTTCGGGCTCAAAGGTCGCCTCAACACCCTCGGAATCCAGATAATGACGCACGGCATCGCCCATGCCGCGAGCAAGCTGAGACAGATGGTCGATAAAGCCGCAATCAACGCCCGCAAGCGGCACATGCTGATCGGACCTGCCGGCGATAAAGGACAGCCCCATATCACGCGCCAATAGCTGAAACGCCACCTCGCCCTTGACAGGAAGCACCGTACCGTCCAAGCCAAGCTCACCAGCGATAAGACAACGATCGAGGTTGTCGCGGGGAATCTGCCCATCGGCCGCCAGCACCGCGATGGCAATCGGCAGGTCGAAGCCGCTGCCGGTTTTACGGATATCGCCAGGTGCCAGGTTGACGGTAATGCCCGACCGAGGAATCTCGAAGCCTGCCGAACGCATGGCGCACCGGATACGCCCGCGAGATTCCATCACCTCCATGCTCGGAATGCCGAGCATTTGGATGCCCGGAACACCACCGGCAAGCGAGACCTCGACCGTGACGTGAATCGCCTCGACGCCACGGATGCAGGCCGCGTGAACGGCAAACGTCTCGAACGCCATCACGACACCTGCCAATCGAACGCGTTGTACTGATGCTCGATCTCGGCGATATGCCCGCCACGAATGGTGACGCCCACGGCATCGAAGCGAATCGCCTTGAGCGGATAATGCTCCATGAGATAGCAACTTGCGATGCGGCGGTAGCGGCGTTGCTTTTGGGCGTCCACGGCCTCCTCGGGAAAGACCCGCGTGCTGCAATCCAGTGCGACGCGTCTGGTCTTGACCTCGGCCATCACCACGACATCGTCGAGCTCATCGAGCAGCACCAGATCGGCCTCGCCCTCGGTGCAACGATAACCCTGCTCCAGCAAGGTGTAGCCGCGCTCGTTAAAGTAGTCGATGGTGATCAGCTCGCCCAGCATGCCCAGCTCGCGGGGACTGAGTCCCTTGATAAACTCGGGCGTCATCGCCCCGCAGTCGAGCTCGCCGTTTTCCCAACGCTCCTTGAGCTGCTGCGTCTTGCTCTTTTTGCTTGCGGCACTCATGGGGTCTCCTTTCCCGCACACTGCATTGCCCCGATGATGAGGGCACCTTTCATGCGGGTAAGTACCGGAAGCAAACCAAAAGCTAACCAAATGCCGTCAAAAAACGGGCCGTATGCAGCAATGGTGTTGCATACGGCCCGCTACCAGCAGGTTTATAAAACCCCAGAGGTCCCTGTCTCCACAATTGACCTAGAAAAGGCGCTCAGTCTGCAGAAAGTTTCCGCAAAAGCTCACGCGGTGCAGTGGACAAAGTCCATGTTTGCGAATGGCCTCGATATGCTCGGGGCTTGCATAGCCCTTCGACTCGGCCAGATGGTACTCGGGATACTCGGCGTCGTACTCGACCATCATCTCGTCACGCGTGACCTTGGCCATGATGGATGCCGCGGCGATACAGGCGATCTTGGCATCGCCCTTGACCACGTCGCGCTCGTTAGGAACGGCGCCCAAGGGGTTGCCATCCATGAGGACGCAGTCGGGTTCAAGTCCCGTATCGGCCACGGCGCCCGCAACGGCGGCACGGATAGCACGGGCCATGCCCATCTCATCGATATCCTTCGGCGCGATATGGCAAAAACCGATCGCCGTCGCCACCTCGGCAATCTTCACTGAGAGCAACTCGCGGCGCGCGGGCGTGAGCTTTTTGGAATCGTTGATACCCCAGACGCGCGGCTCCATAGGAAGACAGACGGCGCATACCGTCAAAGGACCGGCCACCGATCCGCGACCCACCTCGTCGACACCAACGACCACCCCATCGCCGCCAAGCTCGTGCATAAGCTCGTACATGTCATTGACGCGCTCGCGCTCGGCAAGCTCTTTGGCATGGCGTTTGAGGGCGCGTTCACAAGCCTTGATCACCTGCTGGCGCGGGTCCTCGCGATAATGCTCCACGAGGGCGGGAATCTCCTCAAACGTAGCGCTCGCCAACTCACCGGCAACCTGCGATGCCGAAACCGAGCTCGTCATGTTGGCCATACCAGGCCCTCCTTGCATGCAAATCAGATAAAAAGAAGGGCCACCCGAAGGTGACCCTTGTGTCCAAACGAGTGGACAGACGCTGCGATCTTCTTAGCGCTTCTCGGGGATGCGAGCAGCCTTGCCCACCTTGTCGCGGAGGTAGTACAGCTTGGCGCGACGGACGCGACCATGGCGAACGACCTCGAGCTTGGCGATCTTGGGGCTGTGAAGCGGGAAGGTACGCTCAACACCGACACCGAAGGACATCTTGCGGACGGTGAAGGTCTCGCGGGCACCGGCGCCGGCCATGCGGATGACGTCGCCCTGGAAGACCTGGATGCGCTCGCGGTCGCCTTCCTTAATGCGGTAGTGAACCTTGACGTTGTCGGCGACGCGAACCTGAGGAATGTCCTCGCGGATCTGCTGACGCTCGATTGCGCGGATGTAATCCATGTGCAATTCCTTACTCTTCTAGAGGTGCCGTACCATCTTGGCCGGCACGTAGTTGAACAAACGAAATTGAGTATACACGCCGTAACCTTGGCTGCAAGAACAATTTTTCGTGCAGTCAAAAAGACAAAACCCGCACATGATAACCGCCCGCCTCACGAATGAGACGGGCGGCATGAGGGGGGGCTACACTGACGTCGATGTGCGGGGCGCTAGGCGTTGCGCTTGGCCTCGAGCTTGGCCTGAGCGGCAGCCAGGCGTGCGAGGGGCACGCGATAGGGCGAGCAGGACACGTAGTCCACGTCGGCCACGTTAAACAGGCCCTTGATGGACTTGGGGTCGCCGCCGTGCTCGCCGCACACGCCAAAGTGCATGTCGGGATTGGTGGCGCGACCCTTCTCCACGGCCATGCGCACGAGCTCGAGAACCGCCGTGTCGATGGTCTCGAAGGGGTTGTCCTTCAAGATCTTCTTGTGCAGGTACAGCGGAATGAACTTGGCCTCGGCATCGTCGCGGGAGAAGCCAAAGGTCGTCTGGGTAAGGTCGTTGGTGCCAAAGCAGAAGAAGTCGGCGTGCTGGGCGATCTCGTCGGCGACCATGCAGGCGCGCGGCAGCTCGAGCATCGTGCCCACGGGAATGTTGAGCTCGACGCCCTCCTCGGCGGAAACCTTGGCGATGACACGCTCGATGACCTCGCGGGTCTGGACATGCTCTGCCGTGATGGAAACGAGCGGAACCATGATCTCGGGGCGTGGGTCGATACCCTCCTTGATAAGGCGGGCAGCAGCCGTGGCGACGGCGCGAACCTGCATGAGCGGCAGATCGCTAAAGACGACGGACAGGCGCACACCACGCAGGCCGAGCATCGGGTTGGACTCGACCATGCCGTCGATACGACGCAGGCGGGCACGCAGGGCGGCAAGCTCTTCCTCGCTGGCGCCAGCGGCTTCCTTCTTAGTGATGGCGACCTCAAGCTCGCGAGGATCATCCAGGAACTCATGCAGCGGCGGATCAAGCAGGCGAACGACCACATCGCGGCCGGACATGGTCTTGAACATCGCCAAGAAGTCCTCGGTCTGAACCTTGAGCAGGTCGGCCAGGGCCTGCTGCTTTACGGCCTCGTCATCGGACAGGATAAAGCTCTGGATGATGTTCTTGCGATCGCCCAGGAACATGTGCTCGGTGCGGCACAGACCGATGGCCTCGGCGCCAAACTCGAGCGCGAGCGCAGCATCCTCGGGGTTGTCGGCGTTGACGCGCACGTGGTTGGCGTGACCGTCGGTCTCGTCCAAACGGATCTCATCGGCCCAAGACAGGATGGTGTCCAGGTCGCCGGTGAGCTCTGCAGAGACCAGGTCGACCGCGCCGTCGACGACGATACCCTGGGTGCCGTCGATGGAGATGACATCGCCCTCGCGCAGCACGCGGTCGCTGCCCTCGATGCGCACGACCTTCTCTGCCGCGTCAATGTGGAAGCGCTCAACGCCGCAAACGCAGGGCGTACCCATGCCGCGGGCGATAACGGCGGCATGGCTCGTCTTGCCACCGTGGCTGGTCAGGATGCCCTCGGCGGCAACCATACCCTTCAGGTCGTCGGGGTTGGTCTCCCAGCGAACCAGAATGACCTTGTGCCCCTCGGCGGAACGCGCAACGGCATCGTCGCTCGTGAACACGACCTCGCCCACGGCGGCACCGGGGCTGGCGTTAAGACCGGTAGCGAGTGCCTCGTACTTTTTGGAGGCGTCGAACTGCGGGTGCAGGAGCTGATCGAGTTGTGCGGGGTCGATGCGGCTCACAGCCTCCTCGCGGGCGATCAGGCCCTCCTCGACCATCTCGATGGCGATGCGCAGGGCGGCGGTGGCGGTGCGCTTGCCCACGCGGGTCTGGAGCATCCAGAGCTTACCCTGCTCGATGGTGAACTCGATGTCGCACATGTCGCGGTAGTGATCCTCAAGTGTTAGGAAGACACGCTCAAGCTCCTCACCTGCGGACTCGAGGCCCGGGGTGGTCTTGAGGTCGGCGATGGGCTCGGTGTTACGGATGCCGGCGACGACGTCCTCGCCCTGGGCGTTGACCAGAAAGTCACCGTAGAACTCTTTGGTGCCGTCGGCCGGGTTACGCGTAAAGGCGACGCCGGTCGCCGAGGTCTCGCCCTTGTTGCCAAAGGCCATGGCCTGGACGTTGACGGCAGTACCGAGCTCGTCGGAAATGCCATGCTGCTTGCGGTAGATGCAGGCGCGCTCGTTCATCCAGCTGCCAAAGACGGCCTGGATAGCAAGACGCAGCTGGAGCTCCGGATCGTGCGGGAAAACGGGCTTGCCGTCAGCGACCTCGAGCTCGGGATACAGGAAGGCATCGACGTTCTCGGAGAAGATGCCCTTAAAGGTCTCGACGAGTTCCTGCAGGTCCTCGGCCGAAAGCTCGGAATCGACGCGAACGCCGGCGACCAGACGGGCCTGGGTCAGGGCGTTCTCGAACAGGTCGGCGTCAACGCCCATGACGACATTGGAAAACATCTGGATAAAGCGGCGGTAACTATCCCAAGCAAAACGCGGATTTTGCGTCTGGGCAATGAGACCCTGAACGGAGTCGTCGTTGAGGCCCAGGTTGAGGACCGTGTCCATCATGCCGGGCATGGAAAACGGAGCGCCCGAGCGCACCGACACGAGCAGCGGATCGGCGGCGTCGCCGAGCTTTTTGCCGCAGCGGGCCTCGAGGTCTGCCTCGGCGGCAACGATCTCATCGAGTGCGCCTTCGGGCCAGACGTTGCCGGCACCGGAGTACTCGACACAGGTCTGGCAGGTAATGGTAAAGCCACCGGGAACCGGCAGGCCGATGCGGCTCATCTCGGCAAGGTTTGCGCCCTTGCCGCCAAGCACGAAGTTCATGGACTTGTCGCCCTCAGTGACACAGGTGCCCTGAGCGTCGGTTCCAAAACGGTAAATCCTCTTGCAATCGCTCACGATACTTCCCCTTCCATGCGCTCTCGCGCACGACCGTGGTGACGAATCGACCCGCCTGATGCGGGCCGTGAGGGTACTATACGGCGGGCATTGAGCGGGCTTGCGTAGAGGGCGCGGGGTTTGGTAAACGTGGTAAATGTGGCGGTAAACGGTAGGTAAAGGTGGTTACCTTATGAAGATACCAATGCAAGGGAATTGCAGGTCAAATGCAAGTTCTTTGCTAAATCGCTTTACCAATATCGTGCATTATTTTTAGGTAGTCTTTTAGAGACAGTGCATTTTTAGCTACCGACATGAGTTAACTTTGCTGGGCACGGCGGGCGGCACGGCGGGCGCGAGCTTCTTGGATTTCCTCCAAGTGGCTAATGATCTCGGCAGCGCTTTCCTCGATGGCCTTGCCGTCGGTACGCACCACAAAGCAGCCTAGGCGCTTCATGAGGGCACGAGCTTCCTCGAGCTCGCTGCGCACGCTCTCGGGCTCGGCATAGGAGCCGGCAACGGCACGGGCGTAGTCATCGCCCAAGCGGCTATCGCGAATTTCGGAAATCACATCGACGGTCGAAATCAGGCCGAACAGGCGCATCGGGTCGACCTCGTAAATCGACTTCGGCGGCTCCATGCCATGGGCCAACGGAACATTGGCAACCTTGTAACCTTGATAGGCCAAATACATCGACAGCGGCGTCTTGGACGTGCGCGATACGCCCAGTAGCACGATATCGGCACCCGACAGATCGTCGCAACCGCGCCCGTCATCGTGCTCGACAAAATACTCCATGGCCTCGATACGATGGAAATAGCGGTCATCGGTCTTGTGAATCACGCCCGCAACGCCCTTGGGCGACACACCGATAAGCGACGACAGCACGGCGAGCGTCGGACCGATCAGGTCGACCGAGCGAATGTGCAGCATGCCCAAGTAGTCGAGCACACGAGCACGAAGGGCCGGATCGACAATGGTGTGGAACACGGCGATATCGCGATGGTCGGCATCGACGCGCGGCCCCACAAATGACTTGACCTGCTCCACGGAGGCCACCTTGGGCAGGCGCAAGAGACGAAAAGCCCCTTCATCAAATTGCCCGGACGCCGCAAGCACCACCTCACAAGCGGTATCGCCGAGCGAGTCGGAGATAACGATAACGGTGGGACGAGCGGTGACCGGGCAATCCATGCGGGGCTCCTTTTGCGCTTACGCGCAGGCTGGCTTACTTTTTGCGGGCAAGCTCACCGATGTTGGCGATGCCGGAGAAAACGGCCTCGAAACGGTTGAGCAGCTTAAGGCGATTATCGCGAAGCTGCTCGTCCTTGTCCATGACCATAACCTCATCGAAGAAACGGTCGATGGGCGCGCGCAGGGCGGCGAGGGCAGCAAATGCGGCCGGGTAGTCCTCGGCAGCAAGGGCGGCATCGACAGCGGTCTGAGCGGCCTCGGAGGCATCGGCAAGCGCGAGCTCGGCCTCGCCCATCAGGCTGCGGTCGTACTCCACGCCCAGCTCGGGCTTGGAGATATGCGCGGCGCGAGCATAGGCGGTCGCAAGGTTGTCGAACGTCTCGGCGTCGTTCTTGCGGGCCTCGTCGAGGGCGGCGCAGCGGGCAAAGAAGACGGACGGGGCGATGATGTGTACCGCGGAGACGGCGGCAACGGTATCGGCCGGGATCTTCTCGTCGCGAGCCATGCTCACCAGGCGGCCATGGAAGAAGTCACGAACCTGCTGGGCGACCTCGGCGGCGTCGAACTCAATGCCCTGCTCGCTGTAGAGCTCAAGGGCGAAGTCGATAAGCGACGTGGGGTCGATCGGCAGACGGTCGCGCAGGATGTTGATGATGCCGATAGCAGCACGACGCAGCGCGTAGGGGTCCGAAGAGCCGGTCGGGGGCTCGCCGATGGCAAAGATACCGGCGATGGTATCGAGCTTGTCGGCACAGGCCACGATGCAGCCAACGGTGCCCTCGGGCAGCTCGTCACCGGCAAAGCGAGGACGATAGTGATCGCGAATAGCATGAGCGACCTCGTCGTTCTCCCCCATCGCGGTCGCGTAATAACCGCCCATCACGCCCTGCTGGCTCGTGAACTCGACGACGGCGTTAGACACCAGGTCGGCCTTGCACAGGTGCGCGGCGCGAGCAGCATCGGCTGCCAGGTGAGCACCCAGGTGTGCCTCACGGGCAATAGCGAGCGCGAGCTGCTCGATGCGATCGGACTTGGCGAGCACGCTACCGAGCTTCTCCTGGAAGGCAACCTTGGCCAGACGCTCACGGAACTCGTCGAGGGAGATCTTCAAGTCCTCCTCGTAGAAGAACTTGGCATCGTCCAGACGGGCACGCACAACTCGCTCGTTGCCGTCGATCACGCGCTCGGCGTTCTCGGGCTTGCTGTTGGAAACGACCACGAACTCACGCGTGAGCTTGCCCTCGCCGTCATAGATCGGGAAGTAGCGCTGGTTGGTGAGCATGGACTCGCAGATGATCTCGTGCGGGACCTTGAGGAACTCCTCGTCGAAGGTACCGACGAGCACCGTCGGCCACTCGCAGAGGTTAATGACCTCCTCAAAGACCTTCTTGGGCGTATCGACATGGCAGCCGGGACGGGCAGCCTCGACCTCGGCGATACCGGCAAGGATGGCCTCGCGACGGCGCTCGGCAGAAAGCACACCGGCGTCCTCGAGCACCTGCTCGTAAACAGCGGGGCTGGCGACCACATGGTCACCGGGGCCAAGCACGCGATGACCGCGCGTGGTGTTGCCGCTCGTCACGTCGGCAAACGACACGGGCACAACGTCCTCGCCCAGAAGGCAGCAGATCCAGCGGACCGGACGAACAAAGGTCGCATGCTCGTGACCCCAGCGCTGAGAGCGGTAGTTGGGCCACTGCAGGCCAGCGATAGTCTTCTCGCACAGGGCCGTCAGGATCGGGGTGGCCGGGGCGGAAGGGATGTTCTTCTCGGCAAAGACGTACTCACGGCCGTCGGTGTCCTCGCGACGGACCAGATCCTCGGCAGCCACACCGCACTTGCGGGCGAAGCCCTGGGCGGCCTTGGTGGCGTTACCGTCGGCATCGAAGGCGATGTTGGCCGCGGGGCCGCGCTTGACCTCGTGAACCTCGTCGGTCGCGGTGGCGACGTCGGCAACGAGCGCAGCCAGGCGGCGCGGGCTCGAGATCACACGGACCTCGCCGTGGGCCAGACCGGCCTCGTCGAGACCCTTGGCGATCATGGTGCCAAGCTGCTTGACGGCATTGTTCAGCGGTGCGGAGGGCATTTCTTCCGTACCGATCTCAAACAGGAAATCCTTAGCGTCTGCCATGGCTTACGCCACCTCGCCTTCCTGATCGGCATTCTCGTTGACTCCGGCGACCTCGGCCATGTAGGCCTCGCAGCACGCCTTGGCGACGGCGCGGACGCGCAGGATGTAGTTGGAACGCTCGACCGCGGACAGGGCGCCGCGAGCATCGAGCAGGTTGAAAGCGTGGCTGCACTTCATGACGCAGTCATATGCCGGCAGCGGCAGCTTGCGCTCCAGGCAAGAATGGCACTCGGCCTCGTAGTCGTCAAACTTCTGACGCATCATCTCGACGTTGGCGACCTCAAAGTTATAGGCACTGAACTCGCGCTCGTTCTCGAGGAA
The DNA here is from genome assembly GCA_902490325.1 of uncultured Collinsella sp. Lineage (GTDB taxonomy): Bacteria > Actinomycetota > Coriobacteriia > Coriobacteriales > Coriobacteriaceae > Collinsella. The sequence continues at coordinate 56,314 of CABUDJ010000002.1, forward strand.
CACGTCGCCATAGGTCATGGGCGTGCCGTCGGGCAGGTAGCTCCACACCAGGTCGTAGACCGAGTTAACGCCCTGGGCGTACATGGCGATACGCTCCAGGCCGTAGGTGATCTCGACGGGCACGGGGTCGACCTCGATGCCGCCCACCTGCTGGAAGTACGTAAACTGCGTGACCTCCATGCCATTGAGCCAGACCTCCCAGCCAAGGCCCCAGGCGCCGAGCGTCGGGCTCTCCCAGTCGTCCTCGACAAAGCGGACGTCATGGTCGTTGGGGTCCAAGCCAATGGCGGCAAGAGACCCCAGGTAGAGCTCCTGGGCGTTGACCGGCGAGGGCTTGATAAGCACCTGGAACTGATAGTAGTGCTGCATGCGGTTGGGGTTCTCGCCGTAGCGGCCGTCGGCGGGACGGCGGCAGGGCTGCGCATAGCAGGTGCGCCACTCGGCGGGACCGAGCGAGCGCAGCGTGGTCGCGGTATGGAAGGTACCGGCACCGACCTCGGAGTCGTAGGGCTGCATAATAACGCAGCCCTGCTCGCCCCAGTACTGCTGGAGGCGCAGGATGATGTCTTGGAAGGAAAGCGATGAAGCGTTCATGCCTCTAATATCCCCTCGTCGAAACGATTACACGGTTAGGTACTGTACTATAGCGGTTTTTAGTCGATAGCGCCCAGACGGTTGAGCGGCCAGTAACGCACGAGCGCCACGGCGATCAGGTCCGAACGGTCGACGGGACCAAAGTAGCGTGAGTCGGCAGAGTTTTCGCGGTTGTCGCCCATCACCCACACGCACCCGTCGGGAACGGTGTAGGGATAGCTTACCTGAGCGCCGGGCGATTGGACCGAAAGTTGCCAGCTCATGCCCGTCGTATAGTCCTCGTCGAGCGCTTGGCCGTCAACGACCACCTTGCCATCCTGCAGGTCGACCGTCTGGCCGGCTGTGGCAATAACACGCTTGACAAGAACATCATGCTCGGAGGTGCCATCGGGGTTGTGAAAAACCACGATATCGCCCTGCTTGACGGGCTGACCGAGCTCGAGGCTCACCTTTTGCGCCAGGATCTGGTCGCCAATCTCGATCGTGTCCTCCATAGAACCGGTGGGCACCACAAAGGGCTCGACCACAAAAGTGCGGATCAGGAACGTGGCCACGAGCGCGATCGCGATGACCGCGATCCACTCAAAAGCGCCCCTCAACGCGGAATGTTGCGTAGGAACCATACTCACTCCTCGCTCTGCGAATACGAAGCGTCAAGAATCTCCTGCGCGTAAGCGCGCTCCTCGGGCGTGAGCCGCGCCGTCTCGATCAAGTCGGGACGCCAGCGGCAGGTGCGCTCGATGGCGTTCTTGCGACGCCAGGCATCGACCTTGGCGTGATCGCCGCTCACAAGCACCGGAGGCACGCCCTCGCCGTTGAACTCGGCAGGACGGGTATACTGCGCGTACTCGAGCAGGCCTCCATCCTCGGCGGTCGAGAACGACTCGTCCACGTTGCTCATCTCGTCGCCCAGGGCGCCGGGAATCAGGCGTACGACGGCATCGGCAACGACCATAGCGGGAAGCTCGCCGCCCGTGAGCACGTAGTCGCCGATCGACAGACGCTCATCGGCATACGCATACGCGCGCTCGTCGACGCCCTCGTAGCGACTGCACACAAACAGCAGGCGCTCACTTTTGAGCAGGCGCTCGGCCACACGCTGCGTAAAAGGCTCGCCACAGGGGGTGAAGAACACTACGGTGGGCTTGGGACCCTCGGAGCTGATGGCCTCGATGGCCTCGGCAATAGGCTCGACCTTCATGAGCATGCCCTGCCCGCCGCCGTACGGCTCGTCATCGACGGTACGATGGCGGTCGTGCGTCCAGTCGCGCAGGTTATACGCCTTAAAATCAAAAAGGCCGGCCTTGCGGGCGCGGCCCAAGATCGATGTGGACATGACGGGCTCAAACATCTCGGGAAAGACCGAAAGGGTCTCGATCAGCATGTTGTCCTCCCTACTTGTCCATATCGATCAGGCCGTCCATAACGTGGACGGAAATTGTTCCTGTGTCGGGAAGATCGAGCACGACCTGCTCGATCACGGGAATCAGTACCTCGCCATACCGATCGCCCTCAACAACCCAAACATCGTTAGCGGGCGTCGACATGATCTCGACGATCGTGCCGAGTAAACCGAAGCGCTCGTCGACCACCTCGCGACCCATCAGGTCGGTAGAGCCGGGTATGCGCGTC
>CABUDJ010000003.1 GCA_902490325.1 uncultured Collinsella sp.
GACAGTCCTGCTCGCACGAAGGCCACATTAAGTGGCCTTCGGCTCGTGCGGAACTCGCGATAAACCTTATGCCCCGCCCCTCCGGAGCCACGTGGGAGCCAGGTTAACTAATTCGGGCCCGGCATTCAGAAAAGTCAGTACAGCAAAATGGCGATGCGAATGGGATTCACAAGAAAGGGGGCACGTTGTCGAAACGTGCCCCCTTAAGTTGCGGTGGAATATGGACTGTTTTTGGCTGTTGGGGTGTTATTTAGTCCGTATTTCACCGCAACCGAGGACGGAATGTGGGACTAACGCTCGTAGATGAGGTTGCCTGCCAGGTAGGTGGCTTGGACTTTGGTGGCTTGGAGTTCTTGGGGGTCGATGGTGAGTGGGTTTTGGTCCAGGACTACCAGGTCGGCGTATTTGCCGGGTTCTAGGCTGCCGAGGTTTTGCTCGTCGCCCGCTGCATAGGCGCTGCCCAGGGTGTAGTTGCGCAGAGCCGTTGCCGCATCGATACGCTCGCTCGGCAACCAGCCGCCCTCGGGCCAGTGGCTTTTGGGGTCTTGGCGCGTAATAGCCGTGTAGAGCACGTTCATGCTGGTAACAGGCGTGATGGGGCTGTCGGTACCGAAGGCTTGGCGAATGCCGCGCTGCTTATAGGTTGCAAACGGCCACATGATGCGGCTGCGCTCCATGCCCAAATCGCGCTCGGGGCCGCCCGGATCGAGCGTGATGTGGCAGGGCTGGCTCGAGGCGACCACGTTGAGCTTGCGCAGGCGGTCGATGTCCTCGGGCAGGAGGTTCTCCAGATGCTCGAGTGTGTTATGGCCGTGCTGGGGCAGGCCGTACAGGTCGGCGGCCTCCTCGAAGATATCCAGCGCGGCATGAATCGCACCGTCGCCGATGACGTGGATACGCACAGTGTGGCCGCGCTCCGCAGCCGCCAGAACCAGCTTACGCATGCGCTCGGCAGGAACTGTCAGACGGCCCTGGTCGCCCGGGAAGCGCGGATTGGTATAGGGCTCGGTGAGATATGCCGTGTGTTCGCTCGACACGCCGTCGAAGAACTGCTTAAAGCCCGGTGCCGAGAGCAGCACATTGTTCGCGTAACGTGCCTGCAGCTCTTCCAAGCGCGACTGGTCATCCAGCAGCGTGGGGAACAGATGGGCTCGGATGCCCAACTTGCCGGCTGCCTGCAGTTTGTCGTAGACATCGTCGCGGATAAAATCGCAGCCCGGCATAGGCATGAGCGACATATCGCAGATCGAGGTGATACCCTGCTCGGCCATACGCCTCATTTGATCGGCGTAAGCGCTTGCAATGCGATCCTCCCCCAGCCACTCAAGGCAGCGCGGTAGCAGCTGCATGGCAGCCGCCTCGTGAGCAATGCCCGCGAGCTCGCCGCTTGCGTCCTTGTCGTAGCTGCCGCCCGCCGGAGGCTCGCTGTCGCGCGTGACGCCGAGTGCATCGAGTGCGCGGCTGTTGAGCCAAAGCGTATGCCCGTCGCCCGAATACATAACGCAGGGACGATCGGGGAATGCCGCATCGAGCGACGCCTTGGTAGGATGCTCGGGCGGGTCCCAACGGTAGTCGCGCCAGCCCTGCGTCACAACCCAAGCGTCATCGGGCAGGTCCTTGGAAAACTCGAGCGCGTGCTGCACCAGTGCCGCCTCGGACGTGCCCATATCCATGAGCATGTACGGCGAGGAACCGACCGAGGTATGGAAGAAGTGCAGATGAGCGTCATGAAAGCCGGGGCAGACAAACTGCTCGCCGTAGTCGATAACCGATGTGGCGGCAGGAGCGGCGGCGATCACGTCATCGGGCTCACCGACTGCGACGATACGGTCGCCTGCGATGGCAATCGCCAGCTCGCGGGCGGTATCGATGCCGTCTTGCGCGGTAAAGACGTTCTTGGAGCGGATAATCCGATCGATATGTTGCATGGGCATCCCCATCTCTGGCAGGAAATTCAACACCCCCGAGTGTACTCCCCCGCCCTTGTAACAAAACCCCAAGCGGCAAACGGCAACTTTACCAGCCCTAGCGGCAGGTGGCATACTGGAGAGAGCCTGTACGATTTTGCGATCAACCCAGCAAGGAGCAAATCGACCATGACGAAGACCAAGGCACAGCAGATTATGGCGGCGACCGAGGCTCGCGCGGCTGACGACGTCACCGCAGCCATCAAAGATATCGCTACCGAGTTTGAACCCTATATCATCAAGCAGCGCCGGCACTTCCATAAGCACCCGGAGCTGAGCCTTGCCGAGGAGCGCACGACCTCCGACATCGCCAACCAGCTCGACGCCATGAATATCCCCTACGAGCGTCCGCTCAAGACCGGCTTGGTGGCAACGCTTCGCGGTACCGCGTCGGATGCCTACCACGAGGACGGCACGCCGCGCCGCCGCATCCTGCTGCGCGCGGATATCGACGCCCTGCCCGTCACCGAGCAGACCGGCGAGGAGTTTGCCAGCGTCAACGAGGGCTGCATGCACGCCTGCGGCCACGACTGCCACATCGCCATGATGCTCGGCACGCTGCAGATCCTGCGCCATATGACCGACGACATCCACGGCGAAGTCCGCATCGTCTTCCAGCCCAGTGAGGAAAACGGCCAGGGCGCCAAACTCATGATCGGCACGGGCGTGCTCGACGGCGTCGATGGCGCCTACGCCGCGCACATCTGGAGCGAGGTTGACGCCGGCACCGTGAGCTGCGAGCCCGGTCCGCGCATGGCCAATACCGACTGGTTCCGCATCGATGTTCGCGGCACCTCATGCCACGGTGCCATGCCCCAGCGCGGTCACGACGCCGTTATGGTTGCCGCCGAGATCGTCAATGCCCTGCAGACCATCGTTTCGCGCGAGATCAGTCCCTACGAGCCGGCCGTCATTACCGTCGGCGAGCTGCACGGCGGAACCGCGCGCAACGTTATCGCCGGCACGGCCTACCTCGCCGGCACGGTGCGCACCTACGGCGATTCGACCCACGAGGAAATGCCGGAGCTTATGCGTCGCATCGTGGAGCATACCGCGGCCGCCTTGGGCGCCGAGGCAGAGCTCACCGACTACACCATCGCCAACTACAAGGTCGAAAACGACGCCGCCTCGAGCGAGCGCTGCCGCCAGGCAGTAATCAAATGCCTGGGCCCCACCGGCCAAGGCCATTATCGCGGCACACTTTCGGGCGAGGATTTTTCGGAGTACCTGCGCCGTGTACCGGGCGTGCTCGCCTTTGTAGGTACGCGCAACCCCAAGATTGGCGCCACGTACGCCCAACATTCTTGCTTCTACAAGATTGACGAGTCGGTACTGGCCAAGGGCTCCATGGTGGCCGCCCAATATGCCATCGACTTTTTGGCCGAGCCCACACAAGAAGAGCTCGACGGCCCCACGATTGCCGCGGTCGCCGAGACCAATCCCGACCTGGCAGCCAAACTGCGCTCTGCCAAGGCGACGTCCGCCGAGGCCCGTGACGCCATCCATGATGCCCGCACCGCCCGACACGCCGCGATCAAGGGCATCCACGATGCACGTGCCGCCGCTCGCCGCGAGGAGAAGCACGACGAGTAGTCGATCCACGACCATCTCGCAGTCATAGCCGCATCGCGATATCAAAGCGGGGGCGGACGCTTCGGCACGTCCGTCCCCGCTTATTTGTCAAGCGCTATTTCTACCGTTTCTACCCCGTCCCCAAATGGCAGGTGGCAGGGTTACTCGTCCTGCGGGTCCTCGTCGGAGCTTGGCGCAGGCTCGGGCTCAGGCGCAGGCTCGGGCTCAGGCGCAGGCTCGGGCTCCGGTTCCGGCATGGGCGCGGGCTCGGGCTCAGGCACGGGCTCGGGCTCAGGCTCAGGCACGGGCTCGGGCTCGGGCTCGGGCGCAGGCGCCGGCGCCGCAGCGGAATCGGATACGGGCGCTGCGTCGGCGCTAAAACCAGCCGGAGCAGACTTCTTCTCAAACGGCAGCACAAAAGTCAGGACGTCGTCCTTGTCCTCGTCGGCCCACTCGCTTGCGTAGCGCGCAACCCAATAGCCAACGGCACGGTGCTTGAGCATCTTGCCAAAGACCGTGAGGAATACCGTGACAAACGCCGTCAGCACCAAGAACAATACGAGCGTGATGCCACCGCCGGTAACAAGCGCCTCAATAGCCGTAGGACGGTAGTAGTAGCTATACATACCGACAGAGGCAATGGTGCCAAAGACGAACGTCAGGATCCAGGTGACAACGTTGGCGACCAGGCCCGTCAAAAACTCGGGAAGGAACGAAGCGCAGAACAGTTTGGTCTTGTTGTGCTTAAAGGCCGCCCAGACCTTATCGAGCGAAAACGCGCTCTCGACACGACCGGTCACCGCAAAGTGCATCACGGCAATGTCGGCGAACATCTTAAAGAAGACCCCCAAGACCGCCGTGGCAATCATGGCCAGGACAAGCAGGCCAAGCGAGCCGAACAGCGCTGCCTCGAGTGCATAAGAGCCGTAATACGAATACGAGCCCGCGGCGCCAATTACCACGCTCTCCACCAGCGAAAGCACTACACCGATAACGGGAATGGCAGCGATAACCTCGAGCACGACCGAGATAACGCTCGAAAAGACTCCGAGCCCAAACGACGTGGAACGCATGAGTGGACGATCCATACCGTCATCAACCTTGAGCGACAGATCGCGACCCCACTCAATACCAAAGCCGGAACCACACACGCTCGCAATGCAAGCTGCCAAAAAGCCGATGGCAGCCGCGATACCGCCGATAACGGGAATAAACAGCACGAGTACCGACACAACACAAATCAGCGCCGGTAAAAAGGCAATCTGGCACACGCGCTGCAGCACGCCCGGCGTCTTGGTCATGTCCTCAAACGCCTGAGCCACACAGCCCTTGGACGCATTCGCCACGGGCGGTTGCGGAACAAACTGCTGGGGCTGACCCTGAGGGGCAGAGGCTGCGGCACCGGCATTAGGAGCACCGCACGCGCCACAGAACTTGTCGTTGTCGCCCATGGGGGCACCACACTGCGAACAGAACATCGAAATCATCCCTTCGTATCATGAGCGAATCATCTGGATCGCAAACGATGTCTTTAGCATCATTATCACCCAATGTGGGGACAAATGCTCCAACATGACGTATTTGCAACGCGCAGGGCGCTATTCGATTGTTTGATGAGCTCGACCGCGTTAGTTCGTTCCGCGGAAACCCTTGCCGACGATCTCGGAGCTGTCGACAATCGTGATAAAGGCACCCGGATCGATCTCGCGCGCGTAGCGACGCAGTTGCACGGCCTCGCGACGACTCAGCACGCTCATGATCACCGTCACGCACTTGCCCGAGAAAGCACCATAGCCGCGGCTGATAGTCGCCGTACGGTTGAGATGCTTGACGATAAACTCCTCGACCTTAAGGGGCTCGGAACAAATGACCGTGCAGACTTTGCGCAGGTGAATGCTCTCGATGGCCTTGTCGACCACAAGCGTCTTGGCAAACAGGCCGAGCACGCAATACAGACCGACACGCGGGCCATACAAAAAGGCCGCGATGGTCACGATGCCGATATCGACCAGCAGCAGGGCACGGCCAATCTCGAGCGTCGTACGGCGCTTGAGGATCATGGCAAGAATGTCCGTGCCACCCGTCGAGGCGCCGATGTCAAAGACAATAGCGCTGCCAAGCGCCGGCAAGATGACGGCAAAGCACAGGTCGAGCCACATATCACCCGTCAGAGAGACATCGGTCGGAATAAAAAGCTCAAACAGCGAAACATAGGCGGACAGCGCAAACGAGGCGAAGACGCTCCACAGGATTGCCTTGCGCTCCAAAAAGATAAAGCCCAAAACGACGAGAACCGCGTTGATAATCCACATAAAGACGCCGACGGGCAGGGTCGGGAACAGCGTGGACAGAATGACCGACACGCCCGAGGTGCCGCCAAAAGCAAAGTGATTAGGGGTTTTAAACGCGACGATGGCAAAGGCCGTGAGGATCAGGCCCAGATTGAGCTCGGCAAAAAAGCGCGGAAAACCTGGCTCCTGGCTGCGCTTGCGACCAGCGCGCTCGCCCCGCTCGATAACATCGCGATCGACCACGCGCTCCATCGGCACTACGGGAGGACGATGCACCTCCTCGGCAGCACGCGACGCCGCCTCTGCCGCAGCGGCCTCAATTGCCCATGCCTTGCTTTCTGTTTCGTGCTCGTCGGCCATTACGGCAACCCCTCGTTAACAATTTGGAAACAATGCGCCCATTAGAGTAACGCGGAACGTGGGGATTGCAACCCTTAGTTAGACGAGCGGTATGACTATATCGGGAGCGTGCAAAAACGGCCGGCCACGCTTTTGCTTGCGCGGTCGGCCGTTTAATGTTTTCGCAGATAAAACCTGCCAAAACAAACCTGTCCCCTTTTGGAAGGTTATTCGTGCTGGCTGGTGCGGTGCTCGTACTCCTCGGGGGTGATGACATCCTCGATGCGCAGGTTGACGCCCGCCACCTCAAGGCCAGTCATCGCGGCAAGGCGCTCGGTGACACGTGCCTTGACATCGTCGAAGATCGCGGGCGCATAGGCGCCGTACTCGATGATGACGGAGATGTTGACGACCACGCGATTGTCATCGGTGACCTCGACCGTCACGCCCTTGGTCAGATTCTCGGCACCAAACTGCTCCTGCACAAAGTGCATGAGGTTACCCTTCATGCCCAGAACGTGCGGAACCTCGCGAGTGGCCATGGCAACGATCTTCTCGATCACGCCGTTGGAATAGGTCAGCGAGTCCTCGGACTCGTCTGCTTCCTCGTCGTCCTCATCCGTATCGGACTCGGCCTCGACGAGAGCCTCGTCCTCGAGCGTCACATCCTCAGCTTCGGCGACGACCGCCTCGTTCTCCTCGAGCTCGGTATCGGCTACATCGACCTTCGTATTAAAAGCCATGGTTCCTCCTTATGCCTGCCGCGGATGCGACAGTCGAATACATATTAGCGGCCGCTAAACAGACGGCCGAAGAAGTTGAAGATCCCGTTCTCGCCGTCGCGAATTTGACCGATCACAGCGCCGATCAGCACGAAGAATGCAATGACGAGCGTATCCCACAGGCCCAACGTGAGCACCAAAACGGCGAGGATAAAGCCAGCGACGGCACCGAGCGTGGTGTTGGGATGACGCACAGCATAGCTCCAGATGGCAGCGCCCGTACCCTTGATGAGACCCATAGCCTCGTCAAAATCCGCGGCTGCCGCGTCTTGTAACTCGGTTGCCTCTACTTTGGAATCAACAGGTTCGCTCGCCGACGTGGCGCTCTGGTCAATCGTCAGGCGCGGCGTACGAGCGGTCTTATCTTGATTGGTATCACTCACCGGAAACCTCCACGGTCTGGACGGTAGTCTTGGACGGCAAAAAACGGACGCGCGCGGTCGTACCCGGCGCGCCGAGCATGGTATCGCAGGCTTCTTCGATGCGCTGCTGCATCGCGGTAGCCAGAGATGCCACGTCCTTATCGTCAAGCGCGATAGCCTCGACCTTAAAACGGACGTGCGAATCGTCGGGGCCTTGGACGCGGGCCTCGATATGCTCAACCATCACGCGGTCGTCGCGCTCGGCAGCAGCCCTGGCGCACGAAGAAAGCGCCGCAAGGGTAACCTCGATATTGCGCTCCCCCGCCGGATGCACGCAGGACGGCTCGCGACGGGCGAACATCAGGCGGAAAAAGCTCAGCAGTACGCCAAGCGCCACGACGCCGGCGCACACCGTCACGACGATGCGCGGCATGGGGTCGCGCATCAGCAGCATAAAGCGATACGTATACGGCCCCCAAAACTGGCAGACAAGCGTACCCAGCGCCACGATGGTGGCGGCAAGATACACGATCGCTAGGGCTCGTTTGAGTACGCGCACGCGGCGCTCCCTTCAAATCTCGGCTCTCGAAATGCAGAACGGTTCGCATCATTATAAAAGAGCCGGGTCCGGTGCTCTACGCACGCGGATCCGGCTCATCTATTCCACGAGGCTTGCATGCTCGCTTCATTATGCCCAGATATGCACGGCTTAACCCGTGCAAGCGCTACTCCTCCTCGAGGGCAGCGATGACCTCGTCGGTCATGTCCATGGTGCTGTAAACATCCTGGACGTCGTCGAGCTCCTCAAGACGGTCGATGAGGCGCTGAACCTTCTTGGCGTCGGTACCGGAGACCTCGGTCGGGGTGGTCGGGACCATAGTGGTCTCGGAGCCCTTGACCTGGATGCCCTGCTCCTCGAGTGCCTTGGAAACAGCCATGACGTCGTTGGCGGCGGTCCAGACGATCCACTCCTCGCCGGCGTCCTCGTAGTCCTCGCCACCGGCCTCGGCGATCGCCATCATAAACTCATCCTCGTCACCGGCAGCACCGTTGGCGATCATGGTCTCCTTCTTGGCGTTCTCGTCCAGGATCTCCTTGGCGACGACGATCTGGCCCTTGCGCTCAAACTGGAAGGCGACGGAGCCAGAGGTGCCCAGGTTGCCGCCAGCGTGGGAGAAGGCGGAACGGACATCGGCGGCGGTACGGTTGCGGTTATCGGTCAGGCAGTCAACGTAGACGGCAACGCCGGCGGGACCATAGCCCTCGTACACGATGTTCTCGTAGACGGCGGCATCGGCACCCGAACCAAATGCCTTGTCGATAGCGGACTTGATCTTGTCCTTAGGCATGGACTGAGCCTTGGCCTTGGCAACGGCAGCGGCGAGGCTGGCGTTGTTCTCGGGCAGCGGGTCACCGCCGAGACGGGCAGCAACGGTGATGTTGCGGCTGAGCTTGGAGAAGAGGGCGGAACGCTTGGCGTCCTGCGCGCCCTTACGATGCTTGGTTGTGGCCCACTTAGAGTGTCCGGACATACGTGTCTCCTATCGGTTTCGACCTAAAGCCCAGCGCAGATGCTCGGGCAATATAAACAAGTGTCGTTATGATATACCTACTGGCCTGCGAGATAAACCCCAAAATGAAGGCGTCGTGATGATGTCCCCTTTGGTGCAAAGAAACCTGACCCCAATGCACCAAGTTAGGACCAGAGGAAGTCGCTGCGGGTGACGGTGGCGCCGATGGCGAAGGGCATGCAGGCGATGACCGGGTACAGGTAGCGCATGTAGGTCGAGCCGTTGCACGGGCCAATCAGGCACACGGCGAGCACGCCCAACAGCGGCACCCAGATCGCCAGCGCACGCCATGAATGACGACGCAGCAGGTAGACCACCACGGCAATCATGATCCACACATAGGTGGCCGAGCTCATGGTGAGCGAAATAAACGGAATGCGCTGCACCGCCACACGGTACAGATTGATCAGGTGGTCACACCAGCGCACCACGTTGCTGTCAACCGGATGGAAGTCGAAGTACTTGAGGTTGTCGGGACGCGCCATGATCTCGGCACTACGCGCCGTGCTGTAGACCCAGGCATCGCGCGCGCTCGGATAAAAATAACCATAGTAGTTATTGATAAGCGCCGAAATATAGCACTCGGGATCTTTCTTAAACATCTGGGCCCATACCTCAAAATAGGCATCGATGTTCTCCTGCGAGGCGTACTCGTTAAAGCAGTTCTTGACGGCATCGGACTTGTCGGGGTTGTAGCGGCGACCCAGGTTCTCGTACTTGAGCACGCGATCGATCACGGCGCGCTCCTCATCGGTCACCAAACCGTCGCAGGGTGCCTCCACGATAGTGCCGTCCTCCTTAACCGTAGGGTTGACGCCCGAGTTGAGGCCGTCGTGCTTTTGGACGAAACGAGCCGTCTGTTGGAACGGAATCGAGAGGATTTCGCGCTTGGAACCAGGCGTGATGTCGTGCGCCGGCATAAAGACCTTGGTGAAGTACATATTAGAGGCAAGGCAGAGCGCGAGCACCGCGAGAACGCCAACCCAGCGGAAGCGCGGCGTGGCGCATGAGACCGCGGTGCCCGTCTGCTTAGCCGCACGACAAGCGACATGTACATCCCATGCGCAAAACGCCGCCGCAATCACGCAGGCCGCCAGGGGAAACACCAGGCCTCCATTGCGCAAAAACGTGGAACCCATGGCAGCCAGCGCAAACAACAGCCAGTCGTGGCGCGCAAAGAGCACGGGGGCTTTCTCGCCCGCTCGCTCGACATTGGCATCACGACGGGGCAGGCCGCAGGCCACGAGCTTCACGGTCTGCACCAACAGCACCAAAAACGCGTCGGCAAAGAGCACGTCTTTGGTAAGCAGGGCCGCGTAGTTGGAGAACATCGGCATAAACACAAAGAACAGCAAGATCACGCCGCGGACCGGCAGGCTCACGCCCAGTTTGCGCAGCGACGAGATGGAATAGGCCATGCAGGCGGCCGTAATGACGAACTGAGTGCAGGTATAGATGATGAGGCCCGCGTTAGCGCTGTTGAACAGCGAAAGCCCCAGTTGAACGCACGAGCCGATAATGGCCGTGTGCACTACGGGATGATGCCCGTTGAGCAGCACGTTGGGGTTGAGTAGGCGCAGGTAGTCGCTCGTGCCATTGGGATAGTTGAACCACTGGCGAATCTGCGCACCCGTATCTCCCATAAAAAGGCCGGGCAGCGAAGCAATGAGCGTGGGCGCCCAGGCGGTCATAAGCACCAGGAAGGGCCCGGCAAAGGGATGGACCGAGAGCACGGCGTGAGTCACACGCCATACGCGGCCAAAGTGCGCTTCGGAAAACGGAATGCGCCGAGAGCTCAGCCAATCCAGGCACTCAAAAGCCAGATAGAAGGCAACGATCGCCAGGAGCATCCAGCCCGCGCCGCCAATCCAGGCGCAGATGATGCGGGCCTTGTCGCCAAGGACAATCTCGGCCGAGTCGGTGAGATCGTAGCTGCGGCCGAACACCATGCAGATGGCGAAGAACAGCGACGGCAGAATGATCGATGGACGCCAGGTGTCGCCACGGCCAAAGAACACGTAGCGAAACGGCAAGGTGAGCAGGCAGGCAAGTGCAAGCAACATGACCGCGTCGGTATGGCCGGCAAACGAGAGGAGCACCTCGTAGCACACGTACAGCATGCCCGAGGCTTTGGGGTCAATCGCCAAGACTGCGTTGCTCGACACCGGGGCGGGATCGATGGAAAACGCCGTGGTCGCCAACAGCGCGAGCAAAAATGCGATGAGCGTCTGCTTGGCGGGGTAGCGCTTAAACCAGACGATGCGGGCAGCGTCGCGCGCAGCCGTTGTGGAGAGATCGGAATCCTTCACAGTCCGAAAGCCTTTCTAGAAACCTGCCAAAAAGGGACAGGTTTATTTTGGCAGGTTTTATCTGGGGAAACGTTACGGTTCTGTCATCGTTGCCCAGCGAACCACCACAAAGGTGCCTGTCCCCTTTGTGGTGGTTAGGCGTCGAGGTAGATGCGCTGGGGACGGTTGCGGCGGAGGGCAAAGATGACGAGCGCCAGGCCCGCAATCACGAGTGGCAGACTCAACAGCTGACCCATGGTGATGACGCCGCCCAGCAGATAGCCCAGCTGGGCATCGGGCACGCGCACAAACTCAATGAGGAAGCGGACGATGCCGTAACCCATCACAAACACGCCCATAAACGTACCCTGGGGCAGCAGCGGCTTTTTGCGGCTGAGCACCTGCAGGATGCAGAAGAGCACAATTCCCTCAAGAAATGCCTCGTAGAGTTGGGAGGGGTGACGCGGCATATCGCCCGCAGTCCCGCCAAAGACCACACCCCAGGGCAGATCGGTCGGCTTGCCCCACAGCTCACCGTTGACAAAGTTGGCACAACGGCCCAGACACAAGGCCAGCGGCGCGCCGATGACAGCAAGGTCTGCCAGAGTCCATGCGTCGAGCTTATACATGCGGCACACGATGATGCCGCCGATAATGCCGCCGACCAGGCCACCGTGGAAGCTCATGCCGCCTTCGTTGGTGGCAAAGATCTCGAGCGGATGTGCCCAGTAGTAGCCGTCGCCGTAAAAGATGACGTAGAACAGGCGGGCGCCGATGATAAGGCCAAAGACCACACCGACCACGACGCTCGTCAGGTCGTCAATCGTGATGTTAAAGCCCCAGCGACGCTGCGTGCGATACATAACGACCGCCGTGAGCAGAGCTCCGACCACATAGGCCAGACCATACCAGTAAATCGTGATGGGCCCCGCCGAAATCGCGACGGGATCAAGCGTATGGTAGAAGTCGTTGAGCATGTCGACCCTCCTACTCCCTACATACAAATGCGGCCGCGGGCCTTACGCTCGCAGCCGCATATTTGGGCGTAACGTCTATGCGGAGTATGCCGTCCGCAGCTTTCGCATCTTAGAACGGCGCGTACTCGTCGTACAGGTCGTCGGTCTCGCCGGAGGCATTGACCTGCTCAACGCGGGTAACGCCGGGCACATGCTCCTTCAGGATGCGCTCAATACCCATGGACAGGGTCAGCGAGCTCATGGGGCAGCCGGCGCAAGCGCCCTGCAGCTCCAGTTTGACGGCGCCCTCGTCGTCGACGCCCACATACTCCATATCGCCGCCGTCGGCCTGCAGGTTGGGGCGAATCTCTTCAAGAACCTTCTTAAGCAGCTCTTCGTTAACAGCCACAGGGGCTCCTTTCTCACAATTACGCGGGCGCGCCCGCGGACAGAAGCTATGTTACTACAGCCGTGTACCCGCTCACGAGCCGTCCATGCGCGCAGACGCGACTTTCACGAGTAGTCAATTTGGGACGGGGCTCTTTTGGCTGCCTTTTGTTGCCAGCTGGCGTTGCCACGCGCTACTGCTGAGCCTGCCCCTCGGTGCCGATGTGAACATCGACGATAACCTGGCGGTAGCTGATGCCGCAGGAGTCGAGGATGCGGCGGCTGATGCGTCCGTCATCGGTGTCGGCGTACTTGTTGTCCAGGTAGACAACCTCGCCCACGCCCACCTGCGCCAAAATCTTGGCGCAGTCGTGGCACGGGAACAGCGTGACGTAGACCGTGGAACCCTCGAGGTCCTTGAGCGAGCCACGGTAGTTGAGCACGGCGTTGGCCTCGGCATGGACCACGTAGTTGTGCTTGTCCTGCAACGGGTCGTCGCTCGTGCCCCACGGGAAAAAGTCGTCGTTGAGCGCCGAGGGCGTACCGTTGTAGCCCACCGAAAGGATGCGGTGGTTGGTGCTGGCGATGCACGCGCCCACCTGCGTGTTGGGGTCCTTACTGCGGCGCTGCGCGGCGATGGCCACGCTCATAAAGAACTCGTCCCAGCTAATGACGTCGCGGCGCTTGCCCGACGCAGTTTGATGCTGAGTGTCCGACATATGCGTACCTCCCCAGTCGATGTGATGCCCCGCTCGATGCGGTATAGGAGATTTCGCTCCATTGTAGCAGGCAGATATCAACCCTTATAAATGACTTGCTAATTCGAGCCGAATAGACTTTTCAAGTCGATGTCCAATGCATCGGCAAGTTTTATCAATGTACCAATTGTCGGATTAGCATTGCCCGTTTCGATTGAATGAATATGCGCATAGTCAATTCCGGTCATATAGCCAAGCTTTCGCAACGACAGTCCTTGGGTCGTTCTCAGCTTTTTTAAATTATGACCTACGAGCACTCTATATCCCGCATTCTGGCTGTTATCCATGCTAGAGAGCGTATGTGATATAGTAATGCTACTGTTGGGATATATTACAACAAGGACGGTCAGACATGGAAGTTCAGGGGAACGACCTGCAAAACTACGTCAAATCAATCTACTGTTTAGAAAAATCAGTGCTTGTACAGCAAAACGCAATCCGGGCTCTCGAAGGCTATGTCAGTTCAGAAAGAAAAAAACTGGCCCCGACCGACGTTCCAAACGACTACAGCGAAAGTGGACTTGCCGGCAATATATCTGGAGGCATCTTCTCAGCCCTATTGTTTGGCGCAACATCTGCCGCAGGAATTATCGCACTGGCCTTCATAGTGACGATCTTTGCTTCGTTTATTAGTTCGATTTTCAGCGGGTATGCATTTGTAGCCCTTATTTTTAGTCCCGACCTCGGCGGCTACTGCTCATACCTAGTAAAGCCCTTTTTTGGCTTAATTAATGTAATTAAACCATTTCTCCCTCTTGCAATAACCGCACTAATTGGAATCGGCTTTCTGTTTGGCATGAGCGCAAGGTCGAACGAGAAAAGCGAAAAGATAGAAGCAGATAATCGGAAGAAGACAATTATCGAGAATAATCGCCAAAAAACGCTCTTATTGGAGGATTTAAATGCATCCGAGGCGAAAAACCTCAATAAAATGAGGGCTAAACTACAAGAATCCGAATCTCTTTTGAACGATTTCTATAGCGTTGGTTTGATCTATCCAAAATATCGTTCTCTTATCCCCATGGCGTCAATTAGCGAATATTTCGAAGCAGGCAGATGTTCGACGCTCGGTGAAGCTTATAACATCTTCGAAATGGAACGTAAATTAGGAACCATTATCGATAAGCTAGATATTGTCATCGATAAGTTAGACGAGATCAGCTCTCAACAACGACTCGTTTACGAAGCCGTTGAAGCCTCGGACAAAACAATCCAAAATATGAGTCAAGCGGTTAACAGGCTTTCAAATTCCGCCTATTCGATTCAACTAGACGCAGCATATGCCGCATCAAATACTCAGATTATTGCTAGAAACAGCGAGTATCAACGATTCCTAACAATGATTCGATAAGGCAAAGAGCGCGTTAATCCGCCCCAAATACCTTATTAATCACAACGAAATAAATCGACTCAGAACGGGGGCAACTTGCATGTTGTCCCCACCTCTTAACTCAGTTGCAAATAAATAAACAATCGAAATATCAGTAACGCTACACTTTACGCCGCTGCGTATTCACGCGGTAGAGCTCTGCCAGACCGCGGAGGGTGATCGTGTCGTCGGGAACAAGGTCATGGCGTAGCAGACCCGCTATCTCGCGTGCGGCGTCGCCGGTGATCGCAATGGGCACCGGTTCCTCCCCCGCCGACGTCCTCGGCTTTATGCGCGGCGAGGCTTTTGGTTGATGCGATACAGCTCGGCAAGGCCGCGCAGCGTCAGCGCATCGTCGACCGTCAGGCTATGGCCGACCAACGCCGCGAGCGCCTCGGCATCATCGCCGGTGATGATGATGGGCACGCTGCCCTCGCCCGCGGCCTTGGTCGAGCGCATCTCGGCAAGCACCATATCGAGCATGCCGTCGATGCGGGCCACCTCGCCCAGAACCACGCCCGAGCGCATGGCCTCGCGCGTGTTGCGGCCGATGACGTGTGTCGGCGCCGAGGGCTCGACCTGCGGCAAGCGCGCCGCAGCGGCCGAAAGCGAGCGGGCGCCAAGCGCCAGACCCGGCGCGATGACGCCGCCGACAAAGGTACCGTGCGCGTCGATGACCTCGATATTGGTCGTGGTGCCCAGGTCGATCACGATGCACGGAGAGCCGTAGACGGCACGAGCCGCCACGGCATCGGCGATGCGGTCGGGGCCGATCTCGGCCGGGTCGTCGTAGTGGACGGGCATGCCAGTCTTGAGGCCCGGCCCCACCGTGAGCACGCGCCCCGTGCAGGTACGGGAAAGAGCCGCCTTCCACGGGCGCTCGAGCGCCGGCACCACGCAGCTCAGCACGGCCGCCGTGGGCATAAGCGCGCCGGGCATGCCCGCATCGGCCGCCAGCGCGGCCATGACCTGCGCGAGACGCATACGCGCTTCGTCGGCCGTAATGCTCGATGGCGTCGTGATCTCGCACGTCGCAAGCGGGAATTCCTGCGCCGCGGCCGAATCCTCGGCAAACAGACCAAAGCGAATGAACGTGTTGCCCACGTCGACCGTCAATATATATGCGCACCCATTAAGCATCGTCGGCGCTCCTTTCGTCTGCCCAGCAGTATATCGCCTACCTAAACCAGTCATCCCGAAATGACTAGCTTGCGGTTATACTGGTGCGCGGTCGTTTGCGAGCTCACGCGGCGGCCCTTGGTAACCCGACTTCCCGCGCCGTATCCGTAGCGGCGCTCCCGGGGGAAGCGGATATACGCAAAGGAGTTCTATATGAGCAATCCCTCGAACCGCGCTTCGATGCGCGGGCAACTCACGCTGCGCGGCGTCGTCATCGGCGTCCTTGGCTGCGTGATCATCACGGCAAGCTCGGCCTACACCGCCCTCAAGATGGGCGCACTCCCCTGGCCGATCATTTTCGCTGCCGTCATTTCGCTGTTCTTCCTGAAGCTCATGGGCAACGCCAGCCTCAACGAGGCCAACGTTACCCACACCATCATGTCCGCGGGCGCCATGGTCGCCGGCGGCCTGGCGTTTACCATCCCGGGCGCCTGGATGCTGGGCTATGCCGACCAAATCAGCTGGCTCGACATGTTTATCGTGGCGCTCGCCGGCACCATCTTGGGCCTTCTGGCGACAGCGCTCATCCACCGTCACTTTATCGTGGACGCCGCGCTGGAGTTCCCCACCGGCAACGCCGCAGCTCAGACCCTGCGCGCCACCGAGGCCGGCGGCAAGACCGGCAAGCAGCTCTTTGGCTCCATGGCCATCGCAGGCATCTACAGCGTGCTTCGCGACGCTCTGGGCGTGGTGCCCAGCATGCTGTGCACGCTCAATATCCCTGGCGTGACCTTTGCCATCTACAACTCGCCCATGTTGCTGTCCATCGGCTTCCTCGTGGGCTTCGCCCCCGTCGCCTTCTGGTTTGCCGGCGCGCTGCTGGGCAACTTTGGCATCATCGTTGGCGGCACCGCTGCCGGCCTGTTCGATATTGTGACCGCACAGGGTATCGTCAAGTCCCTGGGTATGGGCCTCATGATGGGCTTTGGCGTCGCCGTCGTCCTCAAGGACATCCTGCCACAGGTCGCCGGTATCGTCCGCGGCCTCGCCGCCGACAGCTCCACCGACACCGACGAGCAGTCGCTCATCTCGGGCTCGCTTAAGCTCGACGCCGGCATCATCGGCCTGGGCACCGCCGCCATCGCCGTGATCGTTGCCATCGCGCTCGACCTCGGTCCCGTTCCGGCCGTCATCGTCACGCTGTTCACCTTTGTCACCACCATCATGAGCGCACAGAGCTGCGGCCAGACGGGCATCGACCCCATGGAGATCTTTGGCCTCATCGTCATGCTCATCGTGGCAGCCTTCGCGCAGCTCGCGCAGGTCAAGCTGTTCTTTATCGCCGGCATCGTGGCCGTGGCGTGCGGCCTTGCGGGCGACGTCATGAACGACTTTAAGGCCGGCGCCGTGCTGGGCACCAACCCGCGCGCACAGTGGGTCGGCCAGGCCATCGGCGGCATCGTGGGCGCCCTGGTCGCTGCCGCCGTCATGGTCGCGCTCGTAACCGCCTATGGTCCGGACGCCTTCGGCCCCGACAAGAGCTTTGTGGCCGCGCAGGCAAGCGTGGTCGCCACCATGGTCTCGGGCATCCCGAGCGTGCCGTGGTTTGCGGGCGGCTTTATCGCCGGCATCATCATGTACTGGCTCGGCATTCCGGCCATGATGATCGGTCTGGGCGTGTACCTGCCGTTCTATATGTCGCTCACGGCCTTCTTGGGCTCCTGCGTTAAGCTCGCTTACGACAAGTGGGCCGCACACCGCGACGCCGCCGCCGGCCTTTCGGACGAGGAGAAGGCCGCCAAGGATGCCGCCTTCCAGGAGCAGGGCCTGGTCGTTGCCAGCGGTCTGCTGGGCGGTGAGTCCATCGTCGGCGTTATCCTGGCGTTTGTCTCCGTGGGTCTGAGCCTGCTGGGGTAGGCCGAACAACAACGCACCAGCGCAGAGCGCGGGGTCGGAATCAAACCGGCCCCGCGCTTTTTTGTCTATTTGACTCTTATGATCCTCACAGCGTTTTTAGTCATGCCGATTGGCCTGACTTCCAGGTCAACAAACCTTTTCTGACACCTCGCTCAGCGCGGTGTAGAGTAAAGACGACAGACGCAACAAGCGGCTCAGAAGCCAAACGAGGTAAACATGGAACTCGACAAACAACAGATCAAGCGACTACGCGAACGCCATCACCGGCGCCACGGCATCCGCCCTGCTCATAGCGAGGCCATGGAGAACGCCACCCGCTTCCTAAAGCGCGCATTCAACATTCGCGAGGGTCGCGCGCCCTACCACGTAATCCGCAAGCGCTTTGTAAACGGGGCACGCCTGACCGGCTCTCACCTGTGCATCCTCATCATCGCCATGCTCATCGCAAGCATCGGCCTCGATATCGACTCGGACATCGCCATCGTGGGTGCCATGCTCATCTGCCCGCTCATGGGCTCGGTTCTTGCCATGGCATACGGCATTGCCACGCTCGACCGCGAGATTACCGTCGAGGCCGTCGCCAGCCTCGCGCTGCAGATGGCCTTTTGCCTGGTCACGTCCACGTTGTACTTTAAGCTCTCGCCCCTTGGCACCACCACGGCCGCTATCCTCGACAATTCGACACCGACTGTGTGGGACCTTGCCGTCGCGCTCGCGGGCGGCTTTGCGGGTGGCCTGGGCAACTCGCGCGACCAGGAACCCGCCACGCTCATCGCCGGCGTGGCCGTGGCGACCGCGCTCATGCCGCCCCTGTGCGCGGCGGGCTATGGCATCGCCATCGCAAGCGGGTCGCTGTTTCTCTCGGCGCTTTACGAGTTTGGCATCAACGTGGTCTTTATCGCACTGGCCGCCGAGGCCGTGCTGCTTCTTTTGCGCGTGCCACTCAAGCGCGACCTGAACGGCGACGGCATTGTAACTGCCGAGGAAAATGCCGAGGTCGACGAGCTATCGCGCAAGGTGCGCCGCCGCATCATCGTGGGCACGGTGATCTTTGCCATCCCCTGCATCGTTATGACGGCGGGGTCCATTGGCTCGGCGCAGGCCGGTGTGCAGGACGGCTACGGCGTCACCGAAACCACGCGCGAGCTTGCCGCGGTGCTGCCGGGCTTTAAGGACTACACCGTCGCCGTCGAGACCTCGGCCACCGAAGGTGAGGAGGAGGGTATTGTCGAGCGCGAGATAGTCGCCCACGTGACGACAAGCGAGGCGCTCGGGGCGCACGACCGTCACGTCGCCCGCAAGCTCATCGACCTCAATGTACCCGAGCTCGATCGCGTGGAGTTCGATGTGAAGTGATGCCGGCGCGGGACGTATGCTCGCACGGACGCAAGTTACGACGAGGCGCAGACGCGATACGGACGCGAGCAAATTGCGGGGTGCAGTTCATACCCGCGCCCCGCTCGCTGTTTTATTGCCGTGAATCAACTGTCCAGATCGACATCGCCCGACTCCACCGTAAACGCCGGATCGGTGCTCACCAGATAAAATCGGGTCACTTTGCTATCTCTAAATAGATAGAGCTGGCCCTGCTCGCGTCGGCGTGACATATACGCCACGTGGACCGTACCGAATTCTTCGCCGTTTTCCTTCTTTAATACCAGGATATTGGGATCATCCGTACGCTTAAACTGCCCGTCTGTGCAGATTCCGTCTTTGTCGACCAGTTGCCACCGATGGTTATCCTCTTCAAGAAAGGCCAGGGTTTCCAGACTCGTCTTGTCGTCCCGATAGTAACCGTCAATGGCAAACCCTTCGGAAGCGCATTCCTGCATATAGGACGTTTCTCGGCTTATAGCAAACAGCCCTGTAGCGCCCAGGAGCACAGCCAGGCAGACCACTGCAAGGGTTATCGAAATAGCACGGCGACCCATGTTAGCCCAACCGATAGTTGTTTAACGGAGCGCGAAACATACCTGGAACCTCCGATATCAGGGGGGAACGTCGCCAGCAGGCTGGCGACAACTATATGTTTCTGACATCAAACCATATGGCTGCCACTCGCGGAGGGGGTATCGGCGAACGGCGTGTTTTCATACTCCATTGGTCAAACCTAAGCGCAGCGCTACAGCTCGTACTTGTACACGCGGTAGATGTACTTCTCGGCTTCCATTTCGTAGGCGGCGATGGGCAGTCCATAGCGATCGTACTCGGCAAAGGTCTTGGCCTGGCCCGATGCCACGAGCATACTATTCGAATCGCCGACGCGCTGCGCACTGCTAACGTAGCGCGAGAACGGCACCGCGATCTGGTCTTCGAGCTCGTAGGTGCGCGCCGTCTCGTCCACTGTAAAGATGCGCCCAAACGAATGCGTGCCCTTGTTGTAGTCAGTCACCACCGCGGCGCCCAGCTGACCCCAGTCGAACTTGGGATAACTTTCGGCCGCACCAAAGTTGTTGTCGTATAGCAGCACCTGATAGCGACCGGTCGTTGCCGTGTCAGAACTCGGCAGATACGTCACGCTGTGCTGGCCCGCGTTGAGCGAAAAATCGCCTTGGGCCTGCAGCAACTTGTCCTCAAAGCCCGAACCGGCCCATTGCCACTCCTTTCTATTTCTAGGTCCATCTTCTCACTGCTGGCGGCCGAAAATGATCCGTTTTCCTCCGACCCCGAGGGATCGTTCTTAGTACTTGAAGAAGCCCTCGCCCGAGCTTTCGCCCAGCTTGCCTTCGTCGAGCATTTTCTTAAGAACGGAGGCCATGGCCTTAAAGTTGTAGGGCATCATCATCTTCTTGAGCAGCGGGCTCACCAGGCCCGGCACCTTCTGATACTGCATGACGATGTTGTAGGCCGTCTGGATACCCACCGTGTCGAATACGTGGAACGGGCCCTTGGGAGCGCCGGTGCCACGCGTCCACGCGAGGTCGATGCTCTTGGGATCGCTCACGCCCGAGACGTACAGATCAAGGCCCGAAAGCAGCCACGGTACCAACATGGAGTTGAGCAGATAACCGTTCTTTTCCTTGTTGACGGGCAACGCCAGCATACGGATGTCGTTGGCAAAGTCGACGAGTTCATCGAAGTAGCGCTTGTCGGTCTGGTCCTGTGCCATGACCTCGGTCATGTTGTTCTTCCAGATAGAGTTGGCAAAGTGCACGACAGGTACTTCTCGGGGCGGCCAGTGTACTTGGCAAAGGTACTCGGCAGTAACGTGGAGGAGTTGGTCACGACGACGGTCTTTTGTGGAAGGACCGGGGCGAGCTTCTTGTAAAAATCGATTTTTGCCTGGGTGTCCTCGGCCATAGACTCGATGACCAAGTCGGCGTCGGCCACTGCCTTGGCAAAATCGAGCTCCAGCTTGAGTGTGGAGTAGGCGCGCTCAACGGCGGCGAGTGCCGCCTCTTTGTCGAAGGGCTTGCCGCTATCGGCGATACCGGAGCACCACTCGCCCGTGCCGTCCGCCATACCCTCGATTGCCGCGATGTACTCCTCGCGCACATGATCGATCTTGGGCTGGGTGCGACCGATGCTGCCCTCGCTGCGCAGCCAAATCGTTACATCGAAGCCGCAGTAGGCAGCCTGAAAGGCAATCTGGCTTCCCAGCACGCCGCCGCCGGCAACGCAAACGGTCTTGTAGCTCATAGGAACAGTCCTCTCTTACGTAATTCCATAGATGTGTATTTATTCAACCGTAAGAGGGCTGCACACTGGGGGTGGGTTCTATAAACGGACGGTAATTTGCGGCGAACGGCTACATATGTTCATTATCTCAGGATTCCATGTCCAACAAAAACGGGTGGTAGCCGGTACGACTACCACCCGTTTGTCTTATATCCGGCTCGAAGTAGGCCAGCTACTTCTTAATGCCGCGTCCCAGGCGCTTGGCGACCGATGCAACGGCCTCCTCGCTGGCCGGCCCGCAGCTCACGCAGCCGTCATGGGCACGCATCTGGCCAGTGACCTCGTCCATCGCGAGCGGCGCCACCTTCTCGAGCTTAAAGCCCTTACCGGCGCGCATGTTTTCCTTGGCCACGCTGATCATGAGCTTAATGCGGTTGAGCTGGTTGACCTCGGACGCACCGGGGTCGTAGTCCACCGCGACGATATTGCTCTCGGGGTGCTGACGGCGCAGCTCCTTGATCACGGCCTTGCCCACCACGTGATTGGGCAGGCACGCGAAGGGCTGCGTGCAGATAATGTTGGGCGCGCCATGGTCAATCAGGTCGAGCATCTCGGCCGTGAGCAGCCAGCCTTCGCCCATGTTGTTGCACACCGAAAGCACCGTGCGGGCCTTGTCGGCCATGGTGCCGATGCGCTCGGGTGCCTCAAAGCGGCGGGACTTCTCGAGCATCTCCTCCACCGGCGTGCGCATCCAGTCCACGAGCTTGATGAGCGCCTGCATACCAGCGCGCGTAGTGGCAGAGCTTCCCAGCTCGTCCTTCTGCAGCTCGGCGTTGCTCATGGAGTACAGGAAGAAGTCGAGCAGGCCCGGTACTACGGCCTCGCAGCCCTCGCGCTCGATAACGTCGACCACGTGGTTGTTGGCCGTGGGATGGAACTTGACCAGGATCTCGCCGACCACGCCCACGCGCGGCTTGGTGCCCTCGCCCGCAAGCGGCATGGTGTCGAACGCACGGATGGCCTCGCGGCACAGCTTGGTGTAGTTGTGGCGGTTGAATTTGGGCGCCAGTTTGCGGGCGCGCGCCATGTACTCCTCGTAGAGCGCGTTGGCGGCGCCGGGCGTGGCCTCGTACGGGCGGCAGCGGTAGAGCATCTGCATCATCACGTCGCCAAAGAGCACCGCGTAGACTGCCTGCTTAAGCAGCGCCGGCGTAATCTTAAAGCCGGGGTTGTCCTCGCCGAGCGCCACGGCCGAAAGCGAGATCACCGGAATCTCGGGATGGCCGCTCTCGCGCAGGGCCTTGCGGATGAGCGCGATGTAGTTGGTGGCACGGCAGCCGCCGCCGGTCTGGCTGATAACCACGGCCGTCTTGGACAGGTCGTATCGACCGCTCTCGATGGCCTCCATAATCTGGCCCGTCACCAGAATCGACGGGTAGCAAATGTCATTGTTCACATAGCGCAGGCCGGCCTCGACGGCGTCGTGATCGGTCGAGGGCAGCAGCTCCAAGTTGTAGCCGGCACCGCGGAACACCTCTTTGACCAGGTCAAAGTGGATCGGGGCCATCTGCGGGCACAGGATGGTGTAGCCCTCGTCGCGCATCTGCTCGGTAAAGGGCACCTTGGGCCATGCTGTCGAAGCACTCTCGCGCTGAGCCTCAAACGTGTACTTGCGGCTCGCGAACGCGGGAGCGTCCGTGGAGGGCGCCACCGGCGCGGCATCGCCCTGCTCGTAGGCCTCGCCCGCGGCCGCGGCCTCGGCCAAGCGCTCGGCCTCCTGGTCCTTGAGCGCAGCCATGAGCGAGCGGATGCGGATGCGCGCGGCACCTAGGTTGGACACCTCGTCGATCTTGAGCACGGTGTAGATCTTGCCGCTGGCCTCCAGGATCTCCTGCACCTGGTCGGTGGTCAGAGCATCCAGACCGCAGCCGAAAGAGTTAAGCTGGATCAGGTCCAGGTCGTTGCGCATCGTCACAAAACGGGCGACGGCGTACAGGCGGCTGTGGTACATCCACTGGTCGACCACGCGAATCGGACGCTCGGGCTTCACGAGATGCGCGAGCGAATCCTCGGTAAAGACCGCAAAGCCAAAGCTCGAGATAAGTTCGGGCAGGGCGTGGTTGATCTCGGGGTCGTTATGGTAGGGACGACCGGCAAGCACGATGCCGTGACCGCCGTGGTCCTCGACCCACTTGAGAGCCTCCTCGCCCATGGTCTGGATGTCCTCGTGGAAACGCGCATCGGCCTCAAAGGCAGCGTTGACGGCGGCATCGACCTCGGAGCGCGTGATCTTGGGTCCACGCACGCGACCGCAACCGGCTTGCGCATCAGCCACACGGTCGACGGCGAGCACCTGGTACAGACGGCGCTTGAGCTCGATCTTGTCGTGATAGGGCACAAACGGGTACAGGAACTCGATGTTCTGCTCGCGAATCTCGTCGATGTTGAGCGCCAGCGCCGTGGGGTAGCTCATGACGATGGGGCAGTTGTAACAGTTGCCGGCGGTCGGGTCCTCCTTGCGCTCCCAGCGCACGCACGGCATCCAAATGAAGTCGACATCGCGGTCGATAAGGTTCATCACATGGCCGTGGCTCATCTTTGCCGGGTAGCACACGCTCTCGGACGGCATGGACTCGATGCCCGCCTGGTAGGTCTTCTTGCTCGACTGGTCGGACAGCTGCACGCTAAAGCCCAGGCGCGTAAAGAACGCGTGCCAGAAGGGATAGTTCTCGTACATGTTGAGTGCGCGCGGGATGCCGACGGTGCCGCGCGGGGCCTCGTCGGGACTCAGCACCTCGCGGTTAAAGAGCAGCTCATTTTTCTTTTTGAAGAGGTTGGGGGCCTCGGTCTTCTGCTTTTTGTGGCCGGCGCCCTTCTCGCAGCGGTTGCCGGTAATGAAGCGTCTGCCGCCGCCAAAGTCGTTAACGGTGAGCTGGCAGTTGTTGGAGCAACGGCCGCAGCGGACATGCTTTTGCGTCACGGTGAGGTGCGCGATGTCTTCGGCCGACAGGATGGTCGAGGTGCCGTCGGCACCGGCGCGATCGCGGGCGAGCAGTGCCGCACCGTAGGCGCCCATGCAGCCGGCAATGTCGGGGCGCACAGCATGAACGCCGGTAAGCTGCTCAAACGCACGCAGCGTGGCGTCGGACATAAAGGTGCCGCCCTGAACGATCACCTGGCTGCCGATCTCCTTGGGGTCGCGCAGCTTAATGACCTTGAACAGGGCATTCTTGATGACGGAATAGGACAGGCCGGCCGCGATGTCGCCCACCGTGGCGCCTTCCTTTTGCGCCTGCTTGACGCGCGAGTTCATAAAGACCGTGCAGCGGCTGCCCAGGTCGACCGGGGCCTTGGCATGGATGGCGGCGTCGGCGAACGCGCGCACGTCCATGTTCATAGAGACGGCGAAGCTCTCGATAAAGCTACCGCAACCCGACGAGCAGGCCTCGTTGAGCATGATGTGCTCGATGACGCCGTCCTTGACGCGCAGGCACTTCATGTCCTGGCCGCCGATGTCCAGAATGAACTCGACGCCGGGCAGGAACGCCTTGGCGCCGCGCAGGTGCGCGACGGTCTCGATTTCGCCCGAGTCGGCCTTGAGCGCCTCGATAAGCAGCGCCTCACCGTAGCCCGTGGTGGTCACGTGGCCGATGGTGCAGCCCGCGGGGATGTGGTTGTAGAAATCGGCCATGATGACCTTGGCCGTGCCCAGGATGTCGCCGTTGTTGTTGCCGTACCAGGTGTGCAGCAGCTGACCGTCCTCGCCCACGAGCGCGGCCTTCATGGTGGTGGAGCCGGCGTCGATGCCGATGAACACGCGGCCGGCGTAGCCATCGAGCTTGCCCTTGGGGACGACTTCCTGGTCGTGGCGGGTCTTGAACTCGGCAAAGTCCTCGTCGGTGGCAAAGAGCGGATCCAGGCGCTCGACCTCGGCACCCTGTGTGTCGCCTAAGCTGTCGATGGCCTCGATGAGCTGCGGGAACGTGCTGAGCTTGTTGGACTCGTGCGCCATGGCGGCGCCGCTCGCCACAAACAGGTGAGCGTTTTGGGGCACAATGCGGTGCTCCTCGTCCAGGTTGAGCGTGAGGTAGAAGCGGTGGCGCAGCTCGGAGAGATACTGCAGCGGGCCGCCCAGGAAGGCGACGTTGCCGCGGATGGGACGGCCGCACGCCAGGCCCGAGATGGTCTGGGTCACGACGGCCTGGAAGATGGAGGCGGCCACGTCCTCGGGGCGGGCGCCCTCGTTGAGCAGCGGCTGGACGTCGGTCTTGGCAAAAACGCCGCAGCGGCTGGCGATGGGATAGATGGTGGTGGCGTTGGCCGCGAGTTCGTTAAGGCCGCTGGCGTCGGTGTGTAGCAGAGTGGCCATCTGGTCGATGAACGCGCCCGTGCCGCCGGCGCAGGTGCCGTTCATGCGCTGCTCGATGCCGTTGTCGAAGTAGATGATCTTGGCGTCCTCGCCGCCCAGCTCGATGGCGACATCGGTGGCCGGAATGAGAGTCTCGACGGCGCGTTTGCTGGCGATGACCTCTTGGACAAACTCCAGGTCGAGCCATTGGGACAGCAGCAGGCCGCCCGAGCCGGTGATGGCGCAGGTCATCTGGGCCGTCGGAAGCACGGTCGCAGCACCCTCAAACAGGTCGCGGGCGCAGGCACGGACGTCGGTGTGGTGGCGCTGGTACTTGGCGTAGACGATCTGGTTGTCGTCGTTGAGCACGGCAAGTTTAACGGTGGTGGAGCCCACGTCGATGCCCAGGTGCAGGTTGCCGTGGGCGGCCTCGGGGTTGAAGATTGCGCCTTCGGGGGCCTGGGCGGCGGCTACGGGCTCAGCGGCGGTGACGGCCTCGCTAGCGGCGGACGTCTCCCCTGCCGCGTTCTTGGCATCGGCAACTGCCTCAGCAACTTTCTCGGCAGCCGCGGTCGCGGCCTTCTGCGCGGCATCCACCACGGCGGGTGCAGCCTCACGCGCGGCAGCGACCATACGGTCCTTGATGCCCTCGACGAGTTTGCTCATCTGTCTCTCCTCTTAGTTGTTGGACTCGACGGTTGCGGCGGTGTCGGCCGCGTCCTCGAGCTGCAAGTTCAATAGCTTCATGCCGTATTCCGGCACGTTGATATCGATGGGTTGGCCATACAGGTCGCCAGGACGAACAAAAGCGAGCACCGTCATAATGCGCGCCATGGCCTCGGGCGATTCGGTGAGCCCACGCTCAAACCAGCGCTGAATCATGCCGACCTCGGCACTCACGACGTAGGTGACGTAGTAGTCAAAGAACGTGCCCAGCGCTAGGCCCAAAATGCCCGTCTGCGCACGCGGCACCACAGCCTCACGAGCGGTGTCGATGATTCTTTTAATGAAGGCCTGGTCGCCGCCCGGACCCAGCAGCGCACCGATCAAGTCGCGGTTGGCCGCAAGATAACGCAGCAGCTCAACCGAACCGGGCGCCGGCTCGAGCTCATCGATGTTGTGGTAGAGATCGGGCAGCTGAGCTGCGGTGATGAGCTCAATGCGCTCACGGATCTCGGCCAGCAATCCGTCCTCGATTTGATTGATAAAGTCGGGGATATCGCGGTAGTGCGAATAGAACGTGCGGCGCGTAAGACCGGCGCGCTCGGTGAGCGACGCAACGTTAATGCGCGAAAGGTCGCCGCTTTCGGCAAGCTCGCTGGCAAGCGCCTGGCGAAGGGCACGCTGCGAGCGAAGGGACCGGCGATCACATTTCTCGAGCTGGGACAAGCGTCCTCCCTGTTACTCAGCCTGTGCGCTATTGCACAGTGCGAGTATTATTGCACACCGTGTGCATCAACACGTAAAGGCAATATTTGGAATGTGACGAAGGGGCTGTCCCTTTGTCGCATTATTCGATGACGGTGCGGGAGTTTTGCTTGCGCATGGTGGCGAGCATGTGTTTGGGGACGGCGTGGACCATGCAGCTACCGATGGTCGCGCTCGCGGCGGCCCTAGCTGCATCGCTTGCGTTTTTGGTCGCGTAGCTGTGACGGAAGCGCTTGAGCATGGCGATGTCGTTGCCGCCGTCGCCGTAAACCGCGACCTCGTCCTCGGCAATACCGTAGTAGCCCGCTAGCCAGGCAACACTCTCACCCTTGTTGCACGAAGCATCCGTGATCTCAAACATCACCGGGTCGAACGGCGCGTTGACCACGCGGTCCGAGCGCTCGGCCAGATATGCCTTAAGGTCGCGCTCCAGCTCGGGCGAGGTCACGCGGCAGTTGATCTTGCACACGTCGTGGCGCAGGATATCGCCGATCGACTGGTCGAAATACTGCTCCTCGTGATAGCCGCCGCGAGCACGCATGCCGCGCATCACGATGCGCTTAATGGGGCTATCCTTTTTAAAACCCGCCTGATGCATTTCAAACGAACCGCTCGAGAACATGCCGTCGGGCGTGGAGCAGTCAAAACAGATATCCGGAAACTCCTTGAGCAGCTCCTCGGTAATCTGCGGGTCGATAGTCCAGGTCTTGAGCACCTCGCCATGGCTGTCACGCACGATGGAGCCGTTAGAGCAGCAGGCATCGAGCGCCAGCCCTGTAAAGCCATGCTCGCCGATTGGCAACGTCGAGCGCCCGGTCGCGGGAACCACATGCAAGCCAGCCTCGGTCAGCTCGCGAATGGCACGGCGGATGGTCCCATCCGCCTCGTGCAGGGCGTTCAGCAGCGTTCCGTCTAAGTCACTCGCAAACATCTTGATCATGGGCATGCCTCTCCTTCGTCTGCACGATATTGTAGACGAAGGAGAGGCTCGTTCTCGTATGGGCGTTCCACGCCGCAGCAATCGTTTCTGTTAAACCGCTGCACTGCGAACGTCACATTGTTTGTGGTGAGCGACTTTTCAAGCGATAAAACAGCACCGTCGTCAGCACCAGTACCACCAGCATAGCTGCGAACACAGCCGCCG
Organism: uncultured Collinsella sp.; assembly: GCA_902490325.1. Classification (GTDB taxonomy): domain Bacteria; phylum Actinomycetota; class Coriobacteriia; order Coriobacteriales; family Coriobacteriaceae; genus Collinsella. The sequence continues at coordinate 28,217 of CABUDJ010000003.1, forward strand.
GCGCCCATCGATCATATGCAAATCCGTATGTCAATTGGCCAATAGGCGTTGCGCAGGAAAGAGCCATATATACGACCGAAAGCACCTTTCCGCAGAGTTCCGCCGGCGCCGCCCGCTGAACGAATGCAACGATTTCGACCGACGCAATACTCGCCCACACCATGACCCATGCCGAACCGACCGCAAGCGCAGCAAACACAATTTGGCCAGCGCCGCTCAGCAGCGTGACAGTAATCGGCACGACTCCAAAACAGATCATCGCAACGTATCGACATATGTCATTGAAGGAAAAACGATTCGGCCTAATACCGACCAAACCGCCGCCTGCAAGACCGCCCAGCCCCATAGCTGCCTCAATAATCCCAATGCAGGAAGATTGCATGCCGAGATGCCTGGTAACAATAACGGGTGCACCAATCGTTAACCCAACCAACGCAAGATTCAAAACAGCCGCAAGCAAAATCACGGCGAGCAACGAGGTGTTTTGGAGCAGGCACCGAATCGCTGACATAAAATCGCTTTGACATGCCATACGAGTCGAGCTATCCCCCGTCATTTCAGAGGGGACATTTTGTTTGAGTGTGGCCCAAAACAGCAGCGTCGACATTGCAAACGCCACCGCCGCGATCGCGCAAAGGACGTCGATTCCAAAGCATCCGTAGACGGCTGTTCCAACCACGGGACCTAGAATATTGCTCGCCATGGTCGTCTGCGACACTAACGCGGTGGCCCGCTCGACCTTTTCCTTGCCGACCATGTGCAGCGTCTCAATTTGAAGTATCGGCTTCAGAATAGATTGAACGGCGTATTGGACGCACAGCATCACCGCCACAACAGCCGCAAGGGGCAACGGGCACTTCATGGGAACAAATAGCATCGCTGCAACCATTAAAGCAATACCGAGAGCTGCTAGAACGCCGCGATGCCCCTCTCGATCAGCTAATACTCCGCCAACCGGAGTTGCAAGTACGCCGGGTATGAACGCTATCGCCACGACGACGCCATATAACGTTGACGATCCACTGCAATCGAACAAGTAAAGTGGATACGCAAAGCACAGCGCCGACAGCATCGAATACGTGCACAGCTGCGCAACCAGAAGTTCCGCGAGCCTGATTGACCGCACTGTTTTTGATTTCAACGAGACGCCGACGTCTCTCAGCCCAGCCATAAGTCCGCCCCCCATACATACCGCTAGTATGTATTTATCGACCTGAAAAGGGCAGCCTGAGCTGCCCTCACAAATCAATTACATACCGTTGGTATCTATATTACCACCCGGCACGGTCCCATACGTCCCAAATCCGTGCCGTTGTCTGGAGCACTTCCTCACCCAAATCGAGTCCCACCGCGGCGGCCATCTGCGCCAAACATTGAGCGCGAGCGAGCATTCGATCCTTGGGCTCGAGCGGACGAAACAGTGGCAGCAACCAGAGATTCGCCAGCAACGATACGGCCTCTGCCGCTTCGCGCGGGCATTCGCACGCAATGGATCCGTCGGCGATGCCCTCCTCGATCACCGGCAAGAGACAGCCATCGGCCGACTCGTCAAATGAGCCCTGGTACTGCATCGCCAGTAGACGCGAGCTTTTTACCGGATCTGCTGCAGGACGCATACGTGCCCATAGCTCAATTTGCGGAACAACGGACTCGGGAGCGTAAAGCCTTTTTAGCTTTTGGGCGCCGGTCATATTACCGACGCCAAGCATCGAGCGACGGTGCTCAACAATCGGAGTCATCGCCCGATCAAACGCGGCGTTGAAAATCTCTTCTTTGCTCTTGAAGTGATGATAGACAGCGCCCTTGGTCATGCCATCGAGACGGTCAACGATATCTTGAATGCTCGTCCCCTCATAACCCTGTGCACAGAATAGCTCCAGTGCCGCGTCGAGAATCTTCGCGACCGTCTCCTCGGGATATTTATTGCGACCCATAATCCGTCCATCCGCAACACAAGCCTTATGCCTCACTGCAGTATTTTAACGTTGCAGATGACAGACGGTCGGCCCTACACCGCGGCGGGGCCGTGTTCGCCAGTACGGATGCGGATGACTTCTTCGACCGGCTCGACCCAAATCTTGCCGTCTCCGACGGCGCCGGTACGGGCGGCGTTGCAGATGATGTCGACAATTCCGTCAACGTGCTCATCGGCGCAGATGAGGGTGAACTGCACCTTAGGAATCGTATTGACAAGCAACTCGTTGCCGCGTACGTATTCCTTCCAGCCATGCTGCGCGCCGCAGCCCTGCACCTGGTTGATAGTCATACCGCGAACATCGGCAGCAAACAACGCATCTTTAAGAACCTCAAGCTTCTCAGCACGAACGATCGCCGTAATCTTCTTCATAGTGAATTCCTCTCTTCAATAAAAGAAATGAATTGTCCTTCACATGGCACGGGTTTTCCAGGTGCCGCAAACCAACCTCAGAGATCAATAAGTTCAACTGACTGGTCTTAGCAGGTTTCCCAAGTGCCGCAGATTGCCGTGAAAGAGGAGCGAAGCGTACTTAAGTACGTGAGCGACGATTGAACGGCAAGGTGCGGTGCTTGGGGAAGCTGCTAATCGAGTCCGGAGAAAGAAGGATAGGCGCTCTCGCCGTGCTGACTCGCATCCAGGCCCAGCGCCTCGTCGGCCTCGTCCACACGCAGGCTGCCGTGGAACAGCGCCTTGACCACCGCGGCGATCACTAAATCGAGTACCAGCACAATAGCGACCGTCACCACAATGCCCAAAATCTGCGAGATGAGCAGCGACATGTCGCCCGTGTAGAACAGGCCGCCCTTACCGGTCCACGAGAGCTCCGGCACGCAGAACAGTCCCGTGAGCACGCCGCCCAAGATGCCGCCGATACCGTGGCAGCCAAACGCGTCGAGCGCGTCGTCGTAGCCGAACTTGGTCTTGAGATGACTGATGGCCAAGTAGCAGACGGGAGACACGATCAGGCCCATGACCAGTGCCGCCCACGGCTCGACAAAGCCCGCACCCGGCGTGACCACCACAAGGCCCGCAACCAGACCGGTGTTGGCGCCCACCAGCGTGGGGCGACCAGTGTGCACGCGCTCGACGGCAAGCCACGAGACCATGCCCGCCGCGCTGGCCGTCACGGTGTTGAGGATGGCAAGCGCCGCCACGGCGTTGGCCTTGAACTCGCTACCGCCGTTAAAGCCAAACCAGCCAAACCAAAGCAGCCCGGCGCCCAACGCCACAAACGGCACGTTATGCGGGCGATAGCTCACCATGCCAAAGCCGCGACGACGGCCAAGCATTAAGCAGAGAATCAGGCCCGTGAGACCGGACGAAATGTGTACTACGTCGCCGCCGGCAAAGTCGAGCGCGCCGATCATGTCGCCGATAAAGGAGCCCTCGCCGCCCCAGACCATGTGGGCGAGTGGCGCATGGACCACGAGCAGCCAAATGCCCAGGAAGGCCGTCATGGCACCAAACTTAACGCGGCCGGCCAGGCTGCCCGTGACGATAGCGGCCGTGATCATGGCAAACGCCATCTGGAAGGCGATGTTAATGATCTGAGGGTAGACGGCACCGTCCGCGGCATTGCCCTCGGCCGCCTGCAGCACCTGGTTGAGCACCGGCAGGCACAGCAGCTGGTCAAGGCCTCCAATAAACGGGCTGGAACCGTCGCCGCCGTAGGCCAGCGACCAGCCGGCAACAATCCACAGCACACCAACCAGGCCAATGGCGCCAAAGCACATGAGCATGGTGTTGATGACATTTTTGCGCCTGGACAGGCCGCCATAGAAAAACGCCAGACCCGGTGTCATTAAAAACACGAGCATGGTGCAGATGAGCATAAACGTTGTCGATCCCGTATCGTACATTCGCTCCCCCTTGATCGCATGAACGTTGTCGGCGCCCATAATGCGGCCGAGGGGCAACTGGTGTAGACCAGATACGGCGTTGTTAAACGCTGCGTTGTCGAATGGAAACGGTGCCGCAATCTTGGAAACGGCGCGGCAACGGACGCGAAACGAACGGGAAATACGCGAGCAAGGGAGCCGTGAGCGCGCCCATCCCGGCTAGCGCCGAAACAGCTCGTGGGCGCGGTCGCGGAGATTAGTTGCTCGAATGACACCTTCGTAGCGATTGATGCGCAGACGCGGGAAGGCATTGAAAAAGCGCAGGTCACGACGACTGAGTGACACGCTCGGTACCGGACGGCTCATGCGCTTACCGGCAAGGCGACGGCTGAGCGACGGACGCGGCATGCTCGGCGCGGCATCGGCCACGCGGCGGGCAGCGAGCGCCAGGCCGCGAGCACCATCCGAGATAAACGTCGGCATCGAAGCCTTCTCGCGCAGGGCATCGAGCGTCGCGTCGCCCAGCTCCGCCAGCCACGCGTTAACGGCGCGGCTGCGGATATGCGTCTGTGCCACCGAGTCGATCGCCGAATCGGGAATACGTTCGAGCATGGAGTCGGACGCATCGGCAAGAGACTCGTTGATGCGGTCGGCAAGGTCGGCGCGCACACGCTCCAGCTGATCGGACAGGCGGCGCCAGCTGGCCAAAGAGCACACCGCGTCGACCACCATCGCGACCGCGACGATAAAGGCGGACAGCCGCACAATCAGAACCGGCAGATGGCCAAGCAGTCCCAGCAATGCCGGCTCCACTAAACGGCAAATGCACAGCGCACCCAAGCCAAACGCGCATGCCCAGTACAGACAGATGCGTCCGTGCAGGTTAAACGGCAGGTGCGAATAGTCCCAAAAGCGAGCGCCTGTTGTTTTTTCCAGCAGCACGCCTACGCTGTACTCAATCACGCTGCATACAAGCGCCGCGGCGACAAACTGGCTCGGGGCATCCGGAATCCCGCGCAACAAAAGCCAGCAGGCTATGCCGCCCACACCATAGATAGGGCAACACGGTCCCAGTAAAAAGCCACTGTTGGCGAAGCGTCCGTGGTTGAGCATGGCGCAGACTGTCGATTCCCATGCCCAGCCGCAAAACCCGTAAAAGGCAAACGAGAGCACCAGTGCCGAGAGCGGACAGGAGGCAAGCGTCGCGCCGCCAAATGCCATATCAATCGCGGTTCCCACCGTCTACCCCCTCCTCTTTTCACTCGATTCGCTGCTCACGCCATCGTCCGGCTCGTCCTTGCGCGGTAGACGGCCGGCAACCGTCTCGCGTAGAGCGCACCATTTATCTGCCAGGCATACAATCCATGCCTCACGACACGTCGGCGGCACCGGCACCAGCGGAAACATATGGCGCACGATGATATTCCGTTCGCGCGGCGTCAGCTCAAAATCTTCCTCGGCACGCGTCAGGGCAAAAAACGGGTGGCGAAAGCCATGCAGCCGATGGCTTGGGTCGGGATCGTGCCAGTCATAGAGAAAGTAATCGTGCAGCAGGGCCCCGCGCAGCAACGAGGCGCGGTCGACCGAGACACCGACGCGGCCCAGGCGCTCGGCAAAGGACAGACTTGCCCGCGCCACCGAGGTCACATGTGCATAGACCGTCACATCACCATGCTGGATAAACTCGCGCGTCAGGTCCAGACGGCCCGCCTGTGCCAGTTGACGGGCAGCATGGTCTACTTCGCACGCGATTTTCTCGGCACGAACGACATCGGACATGCTGCCTCCTTCCAGCGACTCACGGCGACAAGCCACAGCCTGTGCACAATCGATAAAAACATCATGGAACACATCAGTATGGCATCGGACAAAACGTTTTGCCCCACCAGTTGGCGAATTACCGCGCCGCCGTCACATATCAAACGCCAAAATGTGCGAGACTGTCTTGTGCAATTGTGCCGGCCGAGGGAGCGCCGGCGCACGATTCGCATGGAGTAACCCACAACGATGCTGCTTACGCAAACGACAACGCCCGAGGACGTCAAGGCTCTCGACCGCGCCGAGCTTCCGCTGCTCTGCGGCGAGATCCGTCAGGCAATCCTCGAAAGCTCCGCCGCCGTCGGCGGGCACGTTGCCCCCAACTTGGGCGTCGTTGAGCTTACGGTTGCGCTTCATCGCGTGTTTAACTCCCCCATCGACAAGATTGTCTTTGACGTTTCGCACCAGACCTACGCCCACAAGGCGCTGACCGGGCGCGCGTACACTTATATCGATCCAGCACGCTATGGCGAGGCTTCCGGCTTTGCCAATCCCGACGAGTCCGAGCACGACCTGTTTGCCATGGGCCATACCTCCACGTCGGTGAGCCTGGGCTGCGGCCTTGCCCACGCGCGTGACCTGGCGGGTGACGCGTACAACGTCATCACCGTTATTGGCGACGGCTCGCTTTCGGGCGGCCTGGCGTTTGAGGGCTTTAACAATGCCGCCGAGCTCGACAGCAACCTGATCATCGTCGTCAATGACAACGACCAGTCCATCGCCGAAAACCACGGTGGCCTGTATCGCAATCTGGCCGAGCTGCGCGCCAGCAACGGCACCTGTGAACGCAACGTTTTCCGCGCGATGGGGCTCGATTACCGCTATCTGGACGCCGGTAACGATGTGTTGGCCCTGGTCGACGCGCTGCAGGGACTGCGCAATATCGATCATCCCATCGTGCTGCACGTCTCCACCGCCAAGGGCAAGGGCTTTGAGCCGGCCCAGAGCGACCCCGAGCGCTGGCATCACGTTGGTCCGTTTGACATGGCGACTGGGCGCAAGCTCTGCCCGGGCCATCCAAGCGAGCCTGCGCCGCGCACCTATGCCGACATTACGGGCGAGGCGCTCAGCGCCGCCATCGAGCGCGATCCGCAGGTCGTGGGCATCACGGCCGCCACGCCCTACATCATGGGCTTTACACCCGAGCTTCGCGCTGCCGCCGGCAAACAGTTCGTCGATGTGGGCATTGCCGAGGAGCACGCCGTGACCTTTGCCACCGCGCTTGCGCGCTCGGGCGCCAAGCCAGTCTTTGGTGTGTACGGCACGTTTTTGCAGCGCGCCTACGACGAGCTGTGGCACGACCTGTGCCTCAACGATGCCCCCGCAACCATCTTGGTGTTTGGCGCGTCGATCTTTGGCACCACATCCGAGACCCACCTCTCGTTCTTCGATATTTCCATGCTGGGCGCTCTTCCCAACATGCGCTACTTAGCGCCGGCCTACATGGAGGAATACCTGTCCATGCTGAGCTGGTCGCTCGACCACCGCGAGCATCCCGCGGCGATCCGCGTACCGGGCATTGGCCTGGTAAGCCGCCCCGATCTGGCGCCCGCCGAAGACACCGACTACAGCGCCGTTCGCTACAACGTGGTGCGTCAGGGCCGCGACGTTGCCGTACTCGCGCTCGGCGATTTCTTTGAGCTGGGCGAACGCGTGGCAAACCGCTTGGCTGCCGAGTACGGCATCGAGGCCACGCTCGTCAACCCGCGCTTTGCAACCGAGCTCGACCGCGAGTTCCTCGACAGCCTTGCCGCCGAGCATCGCGTTGTCGTCACCCTCGAGGACGGCATCTTGGACGGCGGCTGGGGCGAGCGTGTCGCGTGCTACCTGGCCTGCACGCCGTTGCGCACGCGCACCTTCGGCATCGCCAAGGGTTTCCCCGACCGCTACGACCCCAACGAACTGCTCGCGCAGAACGGCATGACGGTCGAGAACATGGCCGCCGAAACCGTGAGACTGCTCAACGAGTAAGAAAACCTCCGCAAGGGAAGCACCCCTGCGGAGGTTTTTGTTTTCGCGACGCGATTATCTCAATCTGTAACATCTAGGGCCCGAATTTCCGTCTAACTGTTACAGATTGAGACAAGACGTCTTAGTCCCCGACGTTTGTCTCAATCTGTAACAGATAGGGACCTTTTGGCCGTCCAGATGTTACAGATTGAGACATTCGAATTCCCCTGAAGAGAAAATCTCGATCTGTAACAGTTACTCGGCAAAAATGGCTGCAGATGTTACAGATCGAGACAAAACAGCAAGGCATGCCGCTGCACCGGCCAGAACTACCACAAAGGTGCCCGTCCCTTTTTGGTAGGTAGAATAACCCATAAGGCAAGTATGTTTCTGAGTTATTTCGTGTTGACCCATTTGAGCGCGATAGGGTATAACTCTACTCAACCGCTAGGGATTTTATTGAGAAAGGTGTTCTACTATGAGCAAGAACCTCTCCCAGCAGGTCGTTCTCGACCGCCGCGGCTTTGTCGCCGCTACCTTCGCAACCGTCGCCGGCCTTGGTCTTGCCGGCTGCTCTGACACCAGCGCCGAGGCCGACAAGGGCTCCGCCGTTAGCTCCTCCAAGGGCTCCGAGGATACCGAGGTTTCCGCCACGCTCGATGCCAAGGCATTCGACAAGCTCGTCAACGACGGCCCCAAGGCCGATGACGACGCCATCACCGCCAGCACCTGGGCCACGGCCGTCAAGGACGCCGGCGTCTTTAAGATCGGTGGCGTTCAGACCTCCACGCTCTTCTCCCTCCTCAACGAGAAAGACGGTCAGACCCGCGGCTTCGATGCCGGTATCGCACAGCTCCTGTCCAACTACATTCTGGGCGAGAACAAGGTCGAGATCACCCAGGTGACCTCGGACACGCGCGAGTCCGTCCTGCAGAACGGCCAGGTCGACGCTGTCTTTGCCACCTACACCATCACTGACGAGCGCAAGAAGCTCGTCTCCTTTGCCGGTCCCTATTACTACACGCAGCAGGCTATCCTGGTGCTCGACGATGACGACGACATCAAGAGCGTCGACGACCTGGCCGACAAGAACGTCGCCGTCCAGTCCGGCTCCAACGGCCCCGCCATCCTGGAGGAGCTCGCTCCCAAGGCCAGCCAGCAGGAGTTCAAGACCGACGAGGAAGCCCGCCAGGCACTCCAGCAGGGCCGCGTTGACGCCTACGTCATCGATAACAACATGCAGCAGAGCGCCCTGGTCCGCGAGCCCGGTAAATACAAGATCGCCGGCAAGCCCTTCGGCAGCAAGGAGCCCTATGGCATCGGTCTACCGCTCGATTCCGACGGCGTCACCTTTGTCAACGACTTCCTTAAGAAGATCGAGGACGACGGCACCTGGACCGAGCTGTGGCAGATCTGCATCGGCGACCGTACGGGCGACACCAATGTTCCCGAGCTGCCCGAGATCGGCGCCTAGGCAGCGAGCCTGGTAACGGCCGCAACGAAACCATACGGAAACGCATGATGCGCTTTATTGCGGTAAACTGTTTCCTCACTGAGTTGTCGGGGCTTCCGTACACACGGGAGCCCCTTTCCTTATCGGCGGGAGGTCCGCATGAGTCTTTCCGAGCTCTGGTCGCTCTATGGCCAGAACTATATCGACGCGCTGCTAGCAACCTGGGGCATGACGCTTGAGTCGTTTGCCATCGCCATGGTGCTGGCCGTCGCCGTCACCGTGATGCGCGTGTCGCCGCTCAAGCCGCTGCGCGTCTTTGGCGACCTATATGTCCAGGTCTTCCGTAACATCCCCGGCATCGCGCTGCTCATCATCGTCGTCTATGCGCTGCCGCCGCTCAAGGTCGTTCTGCCCTACCGCGCCTGCGTTATCGTCGCCACGGTCCTTTTGGGCTCGGCCTTTGGCTCCGAGAACTTTATGAGCGGCATCAACACCGTCGGCGTCGGTCAGGTCGAAGCCGCACGTTCGCTCGGCATGAGCTTTAATCGCATCCTCGCCAAGATCGTGATTCCGCAGGCACTGCGCTCAAGTGTATTGCCCATGACCAACCTCTTTATCGCCGTCATGCTCACCACCGCGCTCGGCAGCCAGGTGCCGCTTAAACCGCAGGAGCTCACCGGCGTGGTGAGCTACATCAATACCCGCTCGCTCGGCGGCGTCGCCGCGTTCTTTATCTCGGCACTCGGCTACCTGGGCACGGCCTTTGTGGTGAGCCACATTGGCAACTATATCGATAAGAAGATGAGGATCCTCCGATGAGCAAGCACTCCTCCCCTGCGCTTACCATGCGCGATGCGCTCTACGAGGCTCCCGGCCCCAAGATGCGCGCCAAGATTCGCATCGGCACCGCCATCTCGCTTGTTGCTGTCGCCGCACTCGTCGTCCTGGTACTGCAGCGCTTTTATGTGACCGGCCAGCTTTCGGTCCACTATTGGTATTTCTTTACGCACCTCACCACCTGGAAGTTCTTGCTTGCCGGCTTTGAGGGCACTGTTAAAGTCGCACTCACCGCTGGCGCCATCGCGCTGGTGCTGGGCTTAGCCCTTATGCTCGGCCGCACCAGCGACATTAAGCCGCTGCAGCTGGTCTGCCGCGTGCTTACCGACTTCTTCCGCGGCGTGCCGAGCCTGCTGTTTATCTACTTCTTCTTTTTGGTGCTGCCCCAGTACAAGATCTCGCTGCCGTCGTTTTGGATGCTCACGCTGCCTGTCGCGCTCGCTGCGGCCGGCGTGCTGGCCGAGATTTTCCGCGCCGGCGTCAACGCCGTGCCGCGCGGCCAGGTCGAGGCCGCCCAGGCACTCGGTCTTTCCAAGGCTAAAATCACCTTTAAAATCGTGTTGCCGCAGGCGATTCGGTTTATCATTCCGTCGTTGATTTCGCAGCTCGTGGTCGTAGTCAAAGACACCACCGTCGCCTATGTGGTGAGCTACCCCGACCTCATGCAAAATGCCCGCGTGCTCATTACCAACTACGATGCCCTCGTGTCGGTCTACCTGGTGATCGCAGTCATCTACATCCTCATCAACGTCGCGATCAACAAGGCCGCTGTCTATGTTTCGCACAAGACCGGCGCGACCATCATCCGCTAACGCTTTACCATTTCTAGTCATAAGGAGCCGAGCACCATGGCACAGAGCACCTCTTCCACCGGCAATCAGCCGCTGATCGAGCTCAGGCACGTCGATAAGCACTATGGCGATCTACACGTCCTCAACGACATCAATCTCTCGGTTGACCGCGGCGAGGTCGTCGTTGTGATCGGACCCTCGGGCTCAGGCAAATCGACCATGTGCCGCACCATCAACCGCTTGGAGACCATCGACTCGGGCGAGATCCTCATCGAGGGCGAGCCCCTGCCGCAGGAGGGCAAGGATCTTGCCCGCATGCGTGCCGAGCTGGGCATGGTGTTTCAGCAGTTCAACCTGTTCGCGCATATGACCGTGTTGCAGAACGTTATGCTGGGACCGGTCGATGTGCTGGGCGTCTCCAAGGAGGAGGCTCGTGAGCGCGCCATGGACCTGCTGAGCCGCGTGGGCGTGGCCGAGCAGGCCAACAAGGTACCCGCACAGCTTTCGGGCGGCCAGCAGCAGCGCGTGGCCATCGCCCGTTCACTCGCCATGCAGCCCAAGGCCATGCTCTTTGACGAGCCCACGAGCGCTCTTGACCCCGAGATGATCAACGAGGTGCTCGAAGTCATGGTCCGTCTGGCCCAGCAGGGCATGACGATGATCGTCATCACGCACGAGATGAACTTTGCCCGCCGCGTGGCCGACCGCGTCGTGTTTATGGCCGACGGCCAGATTGTGGAAACCGGCACGCCCGACGAGTTCTTCGACCACCCCCAGACCAAGCGCGCCCAGGACTTCCTCAACTCCATCAAGGGTCACTAACCCAATTGCCACGCGGGCAAATTCATCAGTAACGTTTGCTCCGCGCCACCCCTGTGCCATGTCCACCCGGATTCGAAAGCTACGCCCATGATCGGAACCCGCACCTCATCGTCCTACACTCCGCACGTCGACGTCGATCCCGCCGACCGTCCGCTCATCCTGGTCGCACCACGCTGGGAAGAAGCGAAACCCTATTTGAGCGAGACGCTCTCCCCCAACGAGGAGATTGCGAGCGTCTTTGTCGATGCCATCCTTGCCGCCGGCGGCCTGCCGCTGCAGATGTCCATCACCGAGGACATTGAGGTCATCCGTCATTACGTCGATATCGCCGACGGCATCGCCATTCCCGGCGGCCCCGATGTCAATCCCAAACGTTGGGGCGATGATCGACCCTACGACCCCACCCTCTGCTGCGAGATCCGCGATAGCTTTGAGTTTAAGCTGGTCGGCGAGGTGCTCCGCGCCAAAATGCCGCTCTTTACCACCTGCCGCGGCACGCAGTTGCTCAATGTCGCCACCGGCGGCACCCTGTGCATGGACGTGCCAAGCCTGGGCGCGCGCGAGGGCCGCACGCAGTGGCGCCATACCCACGTGCTCAACGACCCCGTGCACCCTGTCGAGGTCATGCCGGGCTCGCTGCTGGAGCGCGCGGTTGGCGGGCACAGGCTGATCCAGACCAACTCCGCACACCACTGCTGCGTCGACCGTCTGGGTAAGAGCACGCGCTTGGTCGCCAAGGCAACCGATGGCGTTCCCGAGTGCATCGAGGTCGAGGGCCAGCCGTTCTGCTTGGGCGTGCAATGGCATCCCGAGTACACCTGGCAGACGCTCGAAACCGACTTTAACCTGTGGAAGTCGTTTGTCGAGGCAGCGGCCAAAGTAAAACAGGCCCGCTAGCTCGCGAATCACACAGGCTAAAGCTTTCCATGACGGGGGGGGGCGGACACAGCCACGGTGCCCGCCCCCCCCTGTATTTGGTATGCTCGGTATGATTATCCCTCACAAACAATCAAAGAAATCTCGACCGCAATTGGTCGACGGTAAAGCAAATGGTGAAAACGCTTGCTACGTTTATTAGGCAGTCAATTAAAATCGAGGTGCATTGACCATCCTCCAACGGGGTCACGCCACAAATCCACATGAGCATCGAGGCTGGAAGCGGAAGCACGGAATTGGCCCCGAGCTGTATGTAGATCGCTACAACGTTGACAAGTAGCAGCATGCCAATCGGACCGAAGCCGGACCCAAAATAGGAAGCAACAATCACGCAAGAGACCACGTATGCGAGGCAGACCGCACTCGCCAGAAGAAGTCGATCGCAAAACATATTCAAGTTGAAACACTGTTGAGCATCCAAAACGATTGCGCAGTTAAGGCAGTACAAAACGACACTCGACAGGATAAACGCGCCCAAAAGGGCAAAAGAAGACAGCACCACTCGCGCAACGATAGCGCACACACGCTTCCCTCCCCGAGCCTCCGACAACCCCCACGGTTCCTCAATAAAGCCCGAACTGACAAAGCGCGGCACAACGCAAGCCGCGATGAACGGAAAGAACAATGCATGAGCCAGCGGGGCTACGTTGAACAGCAGACCGCGAAAAACCTCTGCATTACCAAATAGAAGGACATCCTCTGCCGATAGCCGAAGCGTCGGGTCTGGGAAAAAGCCCAAGAAACTGTTCTCACGGAGGCTACAGAACCACATCGGGAAAGAATTAAGCTGCAATACCACCATGCACGCATAAATTACCAGGATTAAGGCGTACGTCCATTTGCTCACATGCTTCAATTCTGAATGAAGGAATCTTCTAGTCTGACGAGCCATTGAGCACACCCCCAGCACGAAAGCTCACGAGAGCGTAAATCAATACCGATAGACAGCTGGCTGCCGCGCCATACCCCAGAAGCGCCAGCTGCCCCATATCGCTATACCCAAGGGCACATCCGACTCCAAGGTACGGCCCCGGAAGAAAGAAGATCCATCGCAAGGACGGTATGGGCGTCTGAAGGTAAGTTCCGTAGAGCGTCAAGCTCATGACAAATCCAACTATCACCACGGCCCCGCTCAATACAGCGCTGCCCGTAATCCGATAGATGGTCACCGTCTCCAGCGCAACCGATATCACCAATGCGGCGTTGACTATCATTGCAGGCAAAAATGCAACCAGCATGCCATGCACGTAGTTTTGCCCTCCACGTGTTACGGCTATGGCAAAAAGAAGAAGGCAAAGCGCACTATATGCTGCGCCAATCATGAAAGCAGACGAAAATGCATGTGCTAGAGCGCCATTAAAGCGGGCGAGACCTCTTGCCATAGAAATTCGGTATCCCTCTTCATAGCCGCGCTCCTGTAAAATCACCAGACAAACGATGAGTGGGACGAACAAGGATGTACCGGCAAAAGCGCTGCGCACAAGGGACTCATCGGGTGCAGAAGGATCGATTACATTCCAGCAGAAGCCAATATCCTCCCCAAAAACGCTATTGCCAAAGGCGAGCAACGTTGTTCCGTTTTTTAGAAAGATGCCGAAGAGAAGGCCGAACGCCAGCATAAGCGCAAGACCAAACTTCGCCGGAAATAACCTGTACAAACGCATCATGTCCGCCTTTATGGGATGGATCGCCCGCTTCATAGCGAGACCGCCTTCATCAAGCGCCTGTAATACTCTTTTAGGGATGGCGCCTCATCCCTTATGACGTCCATCGATTCCTTTTTTAGCAGTTCGCCGTCATGAATAAACAGGCAGCTTGTTGCAACCGATGCCAACTCATCTAAATCATGGCTAGAGATGAGCATGGTCTTACCCTGCTCTCGATTTAATCGACCGATAAGGGCCCATATACTCTCGATGCCCAACGGATCCAATCCATTTGCCGGCTCATCGAAAATTAGTACGTCGGTGTCGCCCAATAAAGCCGTAGCTATATCCAGTCGCCGTTTCATTCCCAGAGAAAAACTGCTCACGCTCTTTTTCTCATCGACGTCCAGCCCGACTAGGCCCAAGACGCGAGGAACCTCACGTTTCTCATCGAGCCCCCATTCCGCACATCGGATCCGAAGATTCTCAGCCGCACTGAGGGATTGGTATGCTCCGCAGGAATCTGGCACATAGCCGACACGCGTCCGCATCAGGCTCAGCTCTTTTTTCGACTTGCCCCCAAAGAGCTCCACGCTCCCCGACGACGGCTCGCAGAGGCCCAAGACGATTTTAATAAGCGTGCTTTTGCCCGCACCGTTTGCACCAACAAGGGCAAGGAGCTCAGACTGATGCACCTCGAAGGAAACGTCATGCAAAACGCGCCGTTTCCCGTAGCGCTTTGACACCTTTGATAACTTTATCGCTGATGTGTTCATTGGCCTCCCTTCCTGCTCGATAGCAAAACTGATCATATCGTTTCTTCTTTCCTTTATCGTTTTTTCTAGTTGTTATTGTTTTTCGATAACTCATATTTGTCAAGATAATCTAAAAGAAAGAACCCGTGTTAGACACGGGCCCCTTTACGCTGATATTTCGTTATAGTTGTTCGCTTTATGCTACTCGTCGCTCAAATCTACAGCAAAGACTGATGTCGGAAGCGACGCCTCGTTGCCTCCGCCATCCCGCATCTGTCTCACGACATTTTTTGCACGCTCGACAATAAGCTCCTCAAGCTCTTTCTCGCTCACACGCTGAATAATATCTCCCGGTTGACAATCAAGCTCATCACAGATATCGAGAAGAGTCTTTAGGCGAATAGCTTTTATCTTTCCGTTTCTCAGCTTTGAAATATTAGCCGGAGTATGCCCCGTCGCCCGAATCAGATCAGCGCTGGTCTTTCCGGTCTTAAGCAGCTGCGTCTCAAGCTCGATGATGAGATAGCTCATGCTTCCTCCTACACAAGCTCGTCAGACTGCTCTTGGAGCAGCGAGGCATAACTCCAGATCACCGAGATACACAGACAGACAGCCGCGCCGATAAGCGACCCCGCATCAAAGGCAACGCCTTGGCAAATCTCAATAACGAAGGAATGAGGCACGACGTAAAGCTCCAGCCCACCAATGGTAAGATTGACCGATCCGTAGGCACCAATAAGCGAAACCGCGGCGTTAACAGCAAAGGCAAGCGCAAGAACACGGATAAGCCGCACATGCGTCTTGGTAAAGGGCGAGACGCCTCGCGAGATGTTACGGCTGATCCCACACAGAACGACAAGCGAAATACCCACGACGAGTGCCAGGCACAGTCCGCTTGGGATAACGATGCACCCGCCATCGAGAAGCGTCACGACGCCGAAAGAATCGACAGAGGCAACGTTTGTAACCGCATACCAGATCACGTAAACAACCAACGCGGCAAAAGCGACGAGCATCCCTGCAAAAACGGCTGCCATGCAAAAGCCAAGCTTCCTGATATTTTCGCCCGCTTTGGCCATACGCTGAACGCTGTTAGACATACACTCACCCTCATCGACTCTATCGTTATTCGAACAGTTTATCGAACAACGATATTGATTGCATGCGGAAAGCCCCGCCAGTGCGCATAGGCCATTTACTAACCCGGAGGGGTGAGCGTGGATTTTTGGACACATATCGAACGAGAGTGGATAATCTCCCACTTTGAGGCCGCCACCGGGCCTAAAACGGGAGATTATCCACTCTCATAGTCATCAAAGCACGCAAGCCCTTACTCGGCCGCCTCACGCAGGGCCGACATCGTAGCCGCATACTGCTGACGCAGTGCATGTATCCCGTCGCGAGCACCATCAACGGTGCTGGCATTACGCAACGCCTCGGTCACCACGACCGCCGGCTCATACAGATTGTCGAACCCCAGGTTCTGGCTCACACCCTTAAGCGTATGCACGGCCATAAACGCACCCTCAACGTCCCCTGCCGCCATAGCGGCCTCCAGCTTGTCCATGCTCTCGTCATCCAAGAACTTAAGGGCAAAGCGGGCGAGCATCTCCTCGCCCATCAGGCGAACGCTGGCACCGTTGTAATCGGCGCCGATCTTCTCATACGCTTCACGCATGGAACCCATGAATTAAAACTCCTTCGGTCAAACTAAATCGTGGGGAACGCAACGACGTCGGCAGGACGTGCCAACGTTTCGGCAATACGGTCTTGCACCTCGAGCAGGCAGTCGAGCAGTAGCGGGTTAAACTCACCGCACTTGCCGTCCAGAATCATCTGAATCGCTTCCTGGTGCGGGATGGCATCCTTGTACACGCGCACGCTCGTGAGCGCGTCGTATACGTCGGCCACCGAAACCACCTGCGCGGCAATGGGGATCTCGTCGCCCTTAAGGCCGTCGGGATAGCCCTTGCCATCCCAGCGCTCGTGGTGCCAACGTGCGATCTGGTACGCATATTCCAGCAAGGAATTGCCGGCATGTTGGTGACCCAGCTCAAACAGCATGTCGGCACCGAGGGTGGTGTGCGTCTTCATGATCTCGAACTCCTCGGACGTCAGGCGTCCGGGCTTGTTGAGGATCGCGTCGTCGATCGACATCTTGCCGATATCGTGGAGCGCCGAGGCCATGGCGATCGTGGAGCGCTGTTCGTTGTCGAGCGGGAACTTGTCGCTGCGATGCACCAAGCAGCCCAGCAGCAGCTCGGTCAGCTTTTCGATATGCGTGACGTGCAGGCCGCTCTCGCCGTTGCGAAGTTCCATGACGCCGGCCATGATATCGATCAGCATGCGGCTGTTCTTGACACGCTCGTTGTACTGCTGAGACAGCAGGCTCGTCAGACGACGCTGCTTGGCATACAGGCGGATGGTATTGCTCACGCGGCGGCGCACGATACGGGAGTCAAACGGGCGGTTGATATAGTCCGAGGCGCCCAGCTCGTACGCGCGCAGAACCATATCATCGGAATCTTCGCTCGAAATCATGATGACAGGCAGATTGTCGATACCCGTTCGGCGCGACAGATCGGCCAGCACCTCAAAGCCGCTTATGCCCGGCATGACAATGTCCAGCATCACGAGCGACAACTCATCGCCATAGCGGTCGACCATGTCGAGCGCTATACGACCGTTATCGGCCTCGAGGATGCAATACTCGTCCTTGAGCATCTCGCTGAGAATGGCTCGGTTCATCTCGGAGTCATCGACAATAAGCACCAAAGGCTTTTCGCTTTGGAAGGCCTCGATGGAATCGGCATCGGTCACGACCGTACCGACTTTTGCCTTAGCGCGGCTCAATAATTGGACAGCACGGCCAACGCCCTCATCGACCGTCTCGCCATGAATGCGAACGCCACCAACACATGCCGTCAAGCTCACGTACTCATGGCCCGGAACAATCGTGGAACGAACGGCATCGGACACCTGATGCAGACGACGGGTGAAGTCATCGGAGGGAATATTGGGCATGACGACCACAAACTTGTCGCAGCCATAGCGCACAAGCTCGTCAGTCGAACGAATTCCGCTGCGTATGGCTGTCGCCACAGCACCGAGTGCAAGGTCGCCGGCATGACGACCACACGTATCGTTGAAGACCCTAAAATCATCAAGGTCGATCACCGCCACGCCGGCCTTCATGCGGGCGCTACGGAGCTTTTCCTCGTAATATCGGCGGTTGCGCACGCTCGTCAGCACGTCGGTGTAGACAAGGTCCTCTTCTGCGGCCTCTTGCTCATCGATCGGACGCACCATCAGCAGGACGTGAGGCTCGCCCTCGACCTTCAGAGGGCGCAGGCGAGCGCGGTACTCAACGCCATCGTTGAGCAGTTGCTCCGACACCTCATCGGAATCTGTCAAGGCCTCAAGACTCGACTGACGCAGACAAGGGCAGCGATCGCCGGCGAGCAAGCAGTTAGGCTCGCTCTTAATCTGATCGGCCGACAGCAAACGCACCACGGGGTAGGTCTTCGCGACGCGGGCGACCTCGGCGGCAGCCTCCTCGTCGGTTAGATTGGCCTCGTGATTATTGAGCATATGGGGCCCTTTCGATAGTTTCGCATGGTAGCGGTGGGTTCCAAATGCTACAAGAGTAACACCTTGTCGATGCAGGTAAGTACGTGAATGCTGTTACATTTTTATGAGTTGGCAGACGGCGCGATTGAAGCCGCAGACGTGAGGTTTTGAGCACATTTGTTAACACGGCCGAAACGTTTGCGGGTGAAGCCTGTTTGTTTTTTCAGCTGCTAGAGCCCCAGGATGCCACGGACGGTCTGGGCAGCCGCTGCCGGGCGATCGCGCAGGCCGTTGTGCGCGCCGGGAACCATTACGAGTGGACAGTCCAAAAGCTCAGCCGCTATCCTCGTTCCCGCCTCGCGGGGCGTGCCAATCGAGAGCTCGCCCAGGAGCACAGCGACCACCGTTTTCGACGCGCGAACGCTATCCCAATCGGGAACGCAGGTCATAGTAATCCCATATTCGTTTGCCATGAAACTGCGGCCGTTGCGCAGGGCATGCTTGGCTTCTGCCTCGGTTAACTTGGGGGCCTCAGGATCCGAATCGCCGATGGCGCCCAGGAAGGCCCGTAATGCCCTGGAGACCTTTCCCGCGGCGATCATCTCGAGCAAAACCGGGGCCGCGCCCAGACCGGCACCCTCATCCGTCACGGCGGGTTCATGCAGAATCGCACGCGAGATTATGGCGGGGTTTGCACGGAGAAGCTCCAGGGCCACCAACGTACCGGCACTGTGCGCGAGCACGTTTGCCGGAGCGCCAATATGCTCGATAACAGCCTGCAGGTCGGCGGCCTGGGCGGCGAGGTCGTAGCGTCCGTCTGCAGCGTCGCCGCTCTCGCCGCAACCGCGGCGGTCGTAGGCAATGACGCGATAGTCACAGGCGAGCTCGCGGGCGATACCGTCAAAAAAGACACCGTCGACGCAGGCGCCGTGCACGCACACCAAAGCAGGAGCATCAGGCGACACATCCGGTCCGGCATATTCGCGACAGGCAATCGTGGTGCCCGCATTCTCGACTGTAAAATCCATGTTGCGCCCCCATCATCAATGCCCATCCAGTTGCACGTCAGTACGGTTGGATGGACCCGCATTGCCTTACGCCTTGTTAACAGATTAACTGTACCCGACCCGAAGCTTTTCATGGCACGGCATAATGAGCGACGTTAAAAAACGAAACTTGTAAAGCAAGAGCCCGCACCTTGCTTTGGAGCCGATGCTATGCTTAGGCACAATTGTCTTGAGGAGCATATGCCTATGTCTACGTTTTTGAATGCCAGCCCCATCTTTGGGCCCGTTCGCAGCCGTCGCCTTGGTCTCTCGCTCGGCGTCAACATGATGCCGGCCAGCGGCAAAATCTGCACGTTCGACTGCATTTACTGCGAAAACGGCCTCAACGCCGAGCGCCCCTGCCATGAGCCGCACAACACAGCTGCCGTGGTACTCGACGCGCTCGAGGCAAAGCTGCGCGAGATGGCAGCCGAGGGCGAGCTCCCCGATGTGATCACCTTCGCAGGCAACGGCGAGCCCACCGCCGCACCGGAGTTTCCGCAGGCCATTGCCGGTGCCGTCGCGCTGCGCGACGAGCTTGCCCCAAACTCCAAGATCGCCGTGCTCTCCAACGGCACGCGCGCCGACCGCCCCGAGGTGCACGACGCGCTCATGATGGTCGACGACAACATTCTTAAGCTCGATACCGTCGACCCGGCGTTTATCCGGCTGCTCGACCAGCCTGTTGGCCCCTACGACGTCGAGCACCAGATCGAGACGTTCGCAAGCTTTGACGGTCACGTTATTATCCAGACGATCTTTTTGACCGGCGAGTATCAGGGCAAGCCCATCGACAACACCGGCGAGGAGTACGTTGCCCCCTGGCTCGCGGCGCTTGAGCGCATTCGCCCACAAGAAGCGACCATCTACACGGTGGCGCGCGAGACACCGGTCGCCGGCCTTGCCAAAGCGGCGCCTGAGGTGCTCGACGCCATTGCCGCGCGCGTCCAAGCCCTCGGCATTCCCTGCCAGGTGAGCTACTAGCCCACAGTCGCCCAGGGTAGTCTTTTTGGGATGGGGCTCTTTTAACTGCCCCTTATCCCATGCAGGGTCAGTCAAAAGGGCCCCATCCCAAATGAGCTGGTCTGCGGGTGGGCTATACTAGCTGCGAATGAAAGGAAGTTAGCCATGTATGACAAAGGACCCGTACC
Organism: uncultured Collinsella sp.; assembly: GCA_902490325.1. Classification (GTDB taxonomy): domain Bacteria; phylum Actinomycetota; class Coriobacteriia; order Coriobacteriales; family Coriobacteriaceae; genus Collinsella. The sequence continues at coordinate 48,808 of CABUDJ010000003.1, forward strand.
CGGCCGCAACGACGCTTGCTGGTGCGGCAGCGGCAAGAAATACAAGAAATGCCACAGCGCTTTCGACGAGCGCCTCGAGCGCCTGTGGGAGGAGGGCTGGGAGGTTCTGCCCCGTACGCTCTACAAGACGCCCGCCGACATCGAGGGCATCAAGCGTTCGGCCGCCATCAACGTGGGCGTGCTCGACTACGTAGGCGAGCGCATCGCCGCGGGCATGACCACCAACCAGATCGACCAGATGATCTACGACTTCACCGTCGAGCACGGTGGCACGCCGGCCGACCTCAACTACGAGGGCTACCCCAAAAGCGTGTGCACCTCGATCAATGATGTGGTCTGCCACGGTATCCCCTGCGATACGGACGTGCTGCACGAGGGCGACATCATCAACGTGGACTGCTCCACGATCTTGGACGGCTACTTTAGCGACTCGAGCCGCATGTTCTGTATCGGCGAGGTCTCGGCCGAGCGCCAGCGCCTGGTCGACGTCACCCGCGCCAGCGTGGAGGCGGGCCTGGCAGCCGTCAAGCCATGGCTGCCGTTGTCCGTGATGGCCGAGGCCGTGCAAAAGACGGTCGAGGACGCCGGCTTTAGCGTGGTGCGCGAGTACGGCGGACACGGCATCGGTAAGGAGTTCCACGAGGACCCGTTTGTGGGCTTTACCACCGAGGCGCCCGATGTGGACACCATCATGGCTCCGGGCATGGTCTTTACCATCGAGCCCATGGTCAACGCCGGAGCGCCCGACATCAAGATCAGCAAGGGCGATGGCTGGTGCGTGCGCACCAAGGACGGCAGCGATTCGGCCCAGTGCGAGGTACAGCTCGTGGTGACCGAGGACGGCTACGAGCTGCTCAGCTGGTAGCCGTGGATGCGCCGGATGCTGACGGGCACGCTCGTCTTGCATCCGGCGTTTTTGTTTGAACGTTTTGCCTGATATAACCTGCCAAAATAAACCTGTCCCTTTTTGGTAGGTTGAGCGGAGAGGACTGCTTGTGAACATTCTGGTTTTGCTGCCCGTCAATGACCGCCATCGCGCAATTCTTGAGTCGAGCGCTCCGGGCGAGGACTTTATCTACACGAGCTCCGACGCCGCCACGCGCAAGCAGGTCGCCGATGCGGACGTGATCTTGGGCAACATCGACCCTGGCATGCTCACGGCATGCGAGCATCTCCAGCTGTTGCAATTACAGACCGCCGGCTATGACGATTACTTGGCCGCCGGCACCGTGCCAGCCGACGCTAAGCTTTCCTGCTCGGTGGGTGCCTATGGCCAGGCCGTGAGCGAGCACATGTTTGCCATGGTCCTTTCCATGATCAAGCGCCTGCCCGGCTATCACGACTTGCAGCGCAAGCATCGCTGGGAGGACTTAGGTCCGGTCACCTCGCTCAAAAACGCCAACGTGCTGGTGCTGGGCGCGGGCGATATCGGCGGCCACTTTGCCACGCTCTGCCGCAGCATGGGCGCGCACGTCCGCGGTATCAAGCGTCATCCGCTCGTCTACCCCATCGTGTTTGAGGACATGGACGGCATGGACGCCCTCCCCGAGCGCCTTGCCGAGGCTGACATCGTCGCATCCTTTATGCCCAGCACACCCGAGACCCACGGCCTGGCGAACGCCGAGTTCTTCGCCGCGATGAAGCCGGGCGCCTTCTTTGCCAACGGTGGCCGCGGTGACCTCGTTGTTGCCGACGATCTGGTTGCCGCTCTTGAGTCCGGGCACCTTGCCGGCGCTGCGGTCGACGTCACCGACCCCGAGCCGCTGCCCGCGACAAGCCCCCTGTGGGATGCGCCCAACATGCTCATCACGCCGCACGTCTCCGGCTGGTTCCACCTGGCAGCCACGCTCAACAACGTCGTCGACATCGCCGCGGAGAATCTGCGTCACCTGCAGGCCGGTGAAACCCTGCGCTGCTGGATCGAGCACTAATTGTTCCGGCGTTTTGCCAAACGCCGGAACCCCTCGACGCTGCGAGCCCGCCAGAGCGGCAATCTGACGTTCAATCGTTGGGCATGGCCAAAAGGCCTATGCCCTCCTCTTTCACGTCACCTTGCTCACTCTGGCGGGCTCTCGCTGACGTTTGCTCAACCTGCAGGGTCTTCAAATTGCTAGAGCGTTGCTAAGTAATTCTTTGCGTCTTCTACGCTCATTGCTGCAACGGGTGCGTGTGAACAGAGTTTGGCATCGTTGGTGACCAGTAGATCTGCTTGAGCGCGTATCGCTGCCGCAATGATTAAATCGTCTTCGTAATCGCTATGGAGATTACGCTGCTTGCTCGCCATCCATATGTCACTCAGGTTGCAGGGTACCGGCGTGGCAAGTTGCGACAACACGTCAAGGCAATCCCATGCAAGTGATGTCGCCGCCACGGCGGCATCTTGGGACAGTGAGCCATGCTCGCGCCGATACCATGCCTTATGTTCGCTTGAAATCAAATAGAACAGGTCTTTGGACGATGTCACCGCATACAGCAAATCCACCTGCGCCGTGCATGCATCGCGTAAAAACTCAATCGCCACCGAACGACCATGTCGTGAGGGAATGAAGTAATCGAGCCACACGTTGGTGTCAACCAAGATGCGCTTTGGAGCCTCACTCATAGAGCCAGCTCATCTCCTCGCCATAGCGATCCGCATAGGCATTCCGTTTGAGCTCTTCGTCGTCCGATGGCTGGGCCTTGACCATATCGATTCCCGACTCACAGCAAGCGGCAGCGAACAGCTTCGACCCCTGATCCATGAGCTCGAGCTTACGTTTGGCGGCCTTTTCGCGCTCGCGCTGTTCCGCCCGGGCACGACTGGGCAGCAGGATATCCTCGAGCGCACCGGGGCGATCGGCCAGCGACGCTGCAAGCTGCCAGAGCGCTCGCACCGCTTGGCTCGGCGTCATACCGGCCTTGGAGAAAGCGGCGTCCCCACTCCTTTTAAGATCGGCATCGAGACGTACGTTGATCTGAGCGGCTGTTGTGGTCATGACCCCTCCTTAATACTTCAAAACTATCATAAAACTCTATGGTAGATACGTAAAGCATGTATAGCATTTATAAGCATTAGCCGTACTCTGTACACAAAAAGCCGCCGAGGCACACTGCACCTCGGCGGCTACGTATCACCGATCCAGTTCGGTTCCACCCTTCGCATTCGCCCAGATAAAACCTGCCAAAATTAACATCCCTTTTTGGCAGGTTTTAGAGCTCCACGCTTTCGGCTCCGTTGATGGTCAGGTCGCGCTCGTAGAAGGCAGTGAGGGCGCGGATGGCGTACATCACGTCGCGCACGCCGCCGGTCTCGTAGCTCGAGTGCATGGCAAGCTGCGGCAGGCCCACGTCCACGGCATGCATGCTCGCCTGCATATTGGACAGATTGCCGAGCGTGGAGCCACCGGCCATATCGCTCTTGTTGGCGAAGGCCTGCGTGGGCACATCGGCGTCATCGCAGATGGCCTGGAACACCGCGCGGCTAAAGGCGTCGGTGCAGTAGTGCTGGTTGGCGGCTTCCTTGATGACAATACCGCCGTTGAGCACCACCTGGTTACGGGCATCGCACTTCTCGGCGTGGTTGGGATGCACGGCATGTGCGTTGTCGCAGCTCACGAGCATCGATGCGGCAAGTGCGCGATGGTACGACTCGTCGTCAAAGCCCAGCGATCCGTTAATGCGGCGCAGCGCATCGGCCAAGAACGTCGACATGGCGCCCTGCTTGGTCTCGGAGCCAACCTCCTCGTTATCAAAGCAGCAGAAGACCGAAACGTCGTGCGCGTTCTCGGCACCCAAAAATGCCTGCAGCGAGGTGTAGGCGCAGGCCAGGTCGTCGAGCTTGGGCGTCGAGATAAACTCATCGGCCCAGCCCCAAATGCGCGCATCCTGGCGGTTGACCAAGAACAGATCGCGGCCCAGAATCTGCTCGGGCTCAACGTCCAGCTCTTCGGCGATCAGGGCATCGAAGTCACCCTGCTTAAGCTCGCCGGCGCTGATGAGCGGGCACAGGTCGACGGATCGGTTGGGAGCAAAGCCCTCGTTGACGCCGCGGTTCATATGGATGGCAAGACTCGGGATGATGGCGACTTCGCGCTCGGTAGCGAGCAAACGACTCTCGATACGGTCGCCCTCGCGCACCAGCACGCGGCCCGCGAGTGCCAGCGGACGATCGAACCAGGTGTAGTCGATCATGCCGCCGTAGGCCTCGGTGTTAAGGCGCAGCGTCTCGCCCGCGCCGTCGAGCTCGGGCATGGCCTTGACCTTAAACGTCGGCGAATCGCTGTGCGACGCCGTGAGCTGAAAATGATAGTCGCCGGCAACGCCGTCCTCGCCCCACGTCGCGGCCAGGTCTTCGCCCACCTTAAAAGCGATGACGCTCGAGGTATTGCGCTGCGTGTAATAACGCCCGCCCGGCTCGATGTCCCACGCCGCATTCTCGGGCAGGTAGGTAAAGCCCGCCTCGTCGAGCTCGGCCATAATGGTCGCCGCCGTATGAAACATGCTGGGGCATGCCTCGATAAAGTCGATAAGGTCGTTGGCAGCCTCGATATCGTCGGCCGTCACATGCGCGCGCTCGGGCGCTTCCTGATCCGTCATGTTCTCCCCTTTCGCTGGGCTGATGATCCCCTCCAGCATACCCCGCCACGCCAGCGCCGCACTCTTCATTCCGTGCTTAATTCCGCGCCGCTCACCAAGTTGAGCCATCATGCCCGCGCGCCTTTTGCGACAATTGCACTAACAGGACGAGAGGAGCCGTCATGAAGCCACGTAACGTTGCCATCGCCTGCGGTGTCGCGGGAGTCGCCGTCGGCCTTGCCGCTGCCACCGGTATCGTTTATCACAAGCAAATCAAGTCCGCCGCGTCGCTCAAACGCTTGACCGACTATGCGGATGGATACGACCTGTACGCGATCGATATCGCCTACGACTACGATCTTGATCGCATCATCGCCGCTGGCGTGCGCGACGACCAGGCCTACATCGATGCCGTGGTGGCGCAGGTGCTGCCCGGTGTGCCGGCACATGTCCAGGCGCCCCAGTTTGCCTGCAGCGCTTTTGTCGCCGCAGATGCCGAAGGCCGCGTGCGCACCGGTCGCAATTACGACTTTAAGGACGACACCTCAGCGCTGCTGGTGCGCAATCACCCACGCGGCGGCTATGCCTCCATCGGGTTTGCCGCCCTTAACAACCTGGGCGATAACACTCCGCTTGACTCCGTCGCCGGACGCGCCGCCGCACTCATGGGCCCGTTTGCCCAGCTCGACGGTGTTAACGAATGCGGTGTGTCCATTGCCGTACTCACCCTGGATTCCAAGCCCTGTGACCAGGACACGCAACGCCCCGTCATCAACACTTCGCTCGCCATCCGTCTGGTGCTCGACCGTGCCGCCACCACGCAAGAAGCTGTCGACCTGCTTTCCGCCTACGACATGCACGCCATGGCAGGACGCGATTACCACTTCTTTATCAACGACGCCGCCGGTGACGCGCGCGTAGTAGAGTGGGATCCGCGCGATCCGAACCGTGCTTTCAAAGCGACTCCTGTACGCCAGGTTACGAACTTCTACGCTTGCTATGGCGACGAAGTGCTGCCCAACCAAAAGAATGACGAGCTGGGCCATGGTAAAGAGCGCGCCGTCGCAATCGCCGATGTCCTTGACGCCCACGCCGGTGCCCAGGACGAGGCAGTCGCTTGGAAGGCCCTTCGCGCCGCAGCCCAAGAGCCCAATCCGGAAGACATCACCAGCAATACGCAATGGTCGGTCATCTTTGACAATACCGAGCCCGCTGCCGCCATCACTCTGCGCCGCCACTGGGGCGACGTCGACGCCTTTGCGCTGTAAGGAGCCAGGCCCGTCGACCTTACGTTCCCTGACGTTGCTTACATTTCCATACGCTTGAGCTAACACGTTTTACCCCCGTATCAACAGTGTGCGGGGGTAAACTTATGCGCATGTTATAACTTGCCCGGAAGGATTCATCATGCTTAGGATCGGTCTTCTTACCAGTGGCGGCGACTGCCAAGCGCTCAACGCCACCATGCGCGGCATCGTCAAAACGCTTATGACCAATAGCGAAGAACCTATCGAGATCTACGGTTTTGAGGACGGCTACCAGGGCCTTATCTACAGCAGATTCCGCGTCATGACGCCCGCCGATTTTAGCGGTATCCTCACCCGCGGCGGCACCATCCTGGGCACGAGCCGCACACCGTTCAAGCGTCTGGATACCCCCGAGGCCGATGGTGTCGAGAAGGTGCCGGCGATGGTCCACACCTATCATAAGCTGCAGCTCGACTGCCTGTTTATGCTGGGCGGTAACGGCTCCACCAAGACCGCCAACCGCCTGCGCGAAGAGGGCCTCAACGTTATCGCCCTGCCCAAGACCATCGATAACGACACCTGGGGCACCGAGCTGACGTTTGGCTTTACGAGCGCCATCGACGTCGCCACCAAGTGCATCGACGACATCCACACCACTGCCTCGAGTCACGGCCGCGTGTTTGTCATCGAGATCATGGGCCACAAGGTTGGCTGGATCCCGCTGTACGCCGGCGTCGCGGGCGGCGCGGATGTCATCTTGATTCCCGAGATTCCCTACGACATGGATAACGTCATCAAGACCATCGAGCATCGCATGGAAACCGGCAGCCGCTTTACCATCGTGGCCGTCGCCGAGGGCGCTATCTCCAAGGAGGACGCGGCGCTGTCCAAGAAGGAGTACAAGAAGAAACTCGCCGAGCGCACGAGCCCGTCGATTGTCTACGACATCGCCAAGGAGATCGAAGCCAAGACTGGTCGCGAGACCCGCGTCGCCATCCCCGGCCACACGCAGCGCGGCGGTCAGCCCGACGCCCAGGACCGCATCTTTGCGACCCAGTGCGGCGTCGAGGCGGCACTCGGCTGCCTGCGCGGCGAGTTTGGCTACATGATCGCCCTGCGCGACGGTAAGATGTGCCACATGCCGCTCGAGGAGGTCGCTGGCAAGCTCAAGTATGTCGACCCCCAGAGCGACCTGGTGCGCGAGGCCAAATCGCTGGGCATCAGCTTCGGCGACGAATAGCCTCGGCAGGGACCGCTCCCATCGGAGGCCCCAGGGCTTACCTCCCAAATCGTCCTCGGACATGTCAGGACCCCGCTGCGCGCTTTGCGCGGCGGGGTCCTTCCGTCCTGCGGAAAGATTTGGGAGGTAAGCCCTGGGGCCTCCTGCGGTAACTGGGGAGGCCGAGGCTATTCGTCTTCTTGCTGCAGGTGCGTGGGCTGAGATTTTGGGATGTTGCAGGCTCTTAGCTGAGAGTAGCACTGACATTTGTCCTGAAATGGCTGGTCGTTAGGGGTTGCTACCGGTAGTTGCGGTAGGGTTGGGGCAGATTCTAACTAGAAATGGTGGTCGCTACCGGTTGTTCTCGGCATACTCGGCTCATTCGATTACGGTCACCACATGAAAGGAACTGTCATGGATCTTGCGATGGCGCAGCGGCTCGTTGATCGCCGCAAGGCTGCCGGGCTTTCTCAGGAGGCGCTTGCCGCCCAGCTGGGTGTGAGTCGCCAGGCCGTCAGTAAATGGGAGCGCAGCGAATCCTCGCCCGATACCGATAACCTTATTGCGCTCGCCGCGCTGTATGGCGTGTCGTTGGATGAGCTGTTGTATGGGGAGGCGGTGGATAGCACTGACGACTCGCAGGCTGATGATGAAGCACAGGACAGCGACGCCGGTACCAAAGCTTCAGATGAGGCTGAAGAGGCTGAGGCTTCTACTGAGCACGCTGGTTACAGCGATAAGCCACTTGTCGATATTTCCCTCGCGCGCGGCATCCACGTTATTGATCCCAACAAAGGCGAGGAAATCCATGTTGGCTGGAGCGGCATCCATGTGACCAACGAGCGCAAGGGCGAAGAGGTGCATGTGGGGCCAGGCGGATTGCATATCGATACGCTTGAGGACGATGGACATAGCGTGCATACCAATGACGACGGCGCCGTCGCCATCGACGGCGAGACGTTTTCCAGCTGGAAGGAAGCACACGACAAGCTCGACCATCATGGCAAGCATTTCAACACCGGGCTCGGACGCGCATGGAACAAATTCCCCTTTCCCGCGCTCGTCGCCCTCGCCTACCTGGTGCTCGGCATTGCCTACGGCACATGGGCTACGGGACTCTTGCTCGCCTTTTTGGTTCCCGTCTACTACGCGATTGGTGACTTTATCGATCGACGCCATTTGTCAAAGCTCATTGAATGCGTCTATCCAGCAGCCGCCATTGCATGGTTTCTCTATATGTGGCTTTGCCTGGGGCAGCCCCATCCCGCATGGGCCATCCTCATCACGATTCCCGTCATAAAGGCGCTCATGCGCTGGTGCCGCAAGCAATGGAAGCACCGCAAACAGGCCTAAACCGCCCTAACCCGCCAGCACCACTCATCCGGTACCGGCCGCCCCTTCCAAGTTGTGGTGGAAT
>CABUDJ010000004.1 GCA_902490325.1 uncultured Collinsella sp.
CGTCGCCAATCGCCGTGGCCTGACGGTCTCCGAGATGTTCGTCGGTAAGGAGAACTAAGCATGGCTGACACCATCAAGATCAAGCAGGTCCGCAGCACCAACGGTTGCAAGCAGGACCAGGTCCGTACTGTCCGTGCCCTCGGTCTCCACAGGATCCGCGAGGTTCGCGAGATTGCTGACAACGAGTCCGTCCGCGGCATGATCTTCAAGGTCAAGCACCTTGTCGAGATTGTAGAGGAGTAGCAAATGCAGCTTCACGATCTTACTCCCGCGCCCGGTTCCACCAAGAACCGCAAGCGCGTCGGCCGTGGCAATTCTTCGGGTCACGGCACCACTTCTGGCCGCGGTCAGAAGGGCCAGGGTTCCCGCTCTGGCGGCACCAAGGGTGCCGGCTTCGAGGGTGGCCAGACTCCGCTGGCCATGCGCCTTCCCAAGCTTCCGGGCTTCCGCAACCCCCGTCGTATCGAGTACACCGCTGTTAACGTTGAGCGTCTCGAGCGCAAGTTCGAGGACGGCGCTGTGATCGACGGTGCCGCTCTTAAGGCCGCTCGCATCACCAAGAGCGAGTTCGAGCCCGTCAAGGTGCTCGGCAATGGTGAGCTCACCAAGAAGTTCACGGTCAAGGTCGACAAGGTCAGCGCTTCTGCGCAGGCCAAGATCGAGGCCGCCGGCGGAAAGGTCGAGCTGCCGTGCTAAATGGTCTTAAGAATGCTTTCCGCATCAAAGAATTGCGCGAAAAGATTCTTTTTACCATAGCTATGCTCGTCGTGTACCGCATTGGTGCGCACGTTCCTGTGCCCGGCATTCCCTTCCAGGGGATGCTGGGCCTTTTCTCGACCGATAACAATTCGGTCGCCGCAGGTGCTATGGCCCTCCTGAATCTTTTCTCTGGCGGCGCGTTGAGCTATGTGTCGGTGTTTTCGCTGGGCATCATGCCTTACATCACCAGCTCGATCATCCTCCAGATGCTCCAGGCCGTCGTGCCTTCCCTGCATGAGCTTGCCCGCGAGGGCGAGGTCGGTCAGACCAAGATTACGCAGTATTCGCGTTACCTCACCCTGGCTCTGGCAATCCTCAACTCCGTGGGTTACCTCTTCCTCTTTAAGAGCTTCGGCATCAGCTTTAATGGCGCCGGCGCTCCCGAGATCATCTTCGACCTCATGATCGTCGGTACGCTCACCGCGGGCGCTATGCTGATCATGTGGATTGGTGAGCTCATCACCCAGCGCGGTATCGGCAATGGCATGTCGCTGATCATCTTCGCGAACATCATGGCCGGTCTGCCGCAGGCTATCTTCTCCAGCACCGAGGGTAACGCCGGTGGCATCATCACCATGGTGATCATCTGCGCCATCATCCTGCTGGTTATCCCGCTGATTGTTTTCCTTGAGCGCGGCCAGCGCCGCATCCCGGTCTCCTACGCTAAGCGCGTCGTGGGCCGTCGCATGATGGGTGGCCAGACCACCTACCTGCCCATCAAGGTCAACACCGCGGGTGTCGTGCCGATCATCTTCGCTTCGGCGCTGCTGTACTTCCCGGCTCAGATTGCCGTGTTCTTCCCCGGCATCGGCTGGATTCAGGCAGTTGCCTCCGCGCTTTCGACCGGTTGGCTTAACTGGGTGCTTAACGTTGTCCTCATTGTGTTCTTCGCGTACTTCTACACCTCCATGGTGTTCAACCCCGATGACACGGCCGATAACCTTAAGAAGCAGGGCGGCTTTATTCCGGGCGTCCGTCCGGGTAGGGCTACCGCGGCCTACATCAAGAACGCGCTCAACAAGATCACGCTTCCCAGCGCTGTCTTTTTGGCGCTCATCGCCATCGTGCCTTCGATCATCTTCTCCTTCACGGGTAACCATCTGATCCAGGCATTTGGCGGCACGTCCATCCTCATCATGGTCGGCGTCGTGCTCGACACGGTCGATAAGCTCGAAGGCCAAATCAAGATGTATGATTACGATGGATTCTTTAAATAGGCTAGAGGAGGATTGCTCATGAACCTCGTATTGCTCGGAGCTCCGGGTGCCGGTAAGGGCACCGTCGCACAGGAGCTCGTCGCCGAGTTTGGCGTCGCCCATATTTCCACGGGCGACCTGCTGCGTGCTGCCGTCAAGGGTGGCACCGAGCTTGGTATTCAGGCTAAGAAGTACATGGACGCTGGCGAGCTCGTTCCCGACCAGCTCGTGATCGACCTTGTCAAGGAGCGCCTTGCCGCCGATGACGCCCAGCAGGGCTTCATCCTCGACGGCTTCCCGCGCAACACCGCCCAGGCTGTGACGCTCGATTCCGAGCTTTCCGCCATGGGTCGCGAGATCGACTGTGCCCTTCTGGTCGATGTGGCCCCCGAGGTCATTATCGATCGTCTGTCTTCGCGTCGCACCTGCCGCGCCTGCGGTTACACCGGCACCGCTGCCGATGCCACCTGCCCCAAGTGCGCAGGCGAGATGTATCAGCGCGACGACGACAAGCCCGAGACCATCAAGAACCGTCTCGACGTCTACGAGAAGTCCACGAGCCCGCTCGTCGACTACTATCGTGGCCAGGGTCTGCTCAAGTCGGTCAACGGTGACCAGGCTCGCGAGACCGTGTACGGGGATGTCAAAGAGGCTCTCGGTCTATGATCAAGATTAAGTCTGCAACGCAAATCGAGCAGATGAAGAAGGCAGGAGCGCTATCTAAGATGGCGCTCCGCCACGTTGGAGCCATGGTGCGCCCCGGCGTTTCGACTTTTGAGCTCGATCAGCTCGCGGAGCAGATTATCCGCATGCATGGCGGCACCCCTGCCTTTAAGGGTTACGGCGGGTTCCCGGGGACCATTTGCGCATCGATCAACGATGCCGTGGTCCACGGTATTCCCAACCCTGACATGATCCTGCGCGATGGCGATATCATCTCCATCGATACGGGAGCCGTTGTCGACGGTTGGGTCGGCGATAACGCATGGACGTTTTTCGTCGGCACCCCCACGCCCGAAGCCAAGGCTTTGTGCGAGGTCACGCGCGATTGCCTTAAGGCTGCCATCGAGCAGGCTGTTCCCGGTAACCATATCGGGGACGTCGGTTATGCCGTTCAGTCCCTCGCCGAGTCTCACGGTTACGGCGTGCTTCGTGATTATGTTGGCCATGGCATTGGCCGCGTGATGCACGAGGACCCCAACGTTCCTAACTACGGAAAGAAGGGGAGGGGCGTTCGCCTCCAGGCCGGCATGGTCATTGCCATCGAGCCGATGGTTACGATGGGTTCCAACCATGTGAGCACGGGCTCCGACGGTTGGATTGTTACGACCAACGACCACCTGCCCGCCGCGCACTACGAGAACACCGTCGCCATTACCAATGACGGTCCGGTGATTCTGACCACGGATGCCCAAGGTGCTTGGTGTTCGCTCCAAGGCGGAGAAATGTAACAAGTTCCACTTAGTTGTGGAGCCATTACGAAGTTATTACGATGCGTGCATACGTGTTGTAGAATACTCAATCGCTGTCGTTTTCTAGAGAAAGATGATTGCTTGTGAAGAAGGAAGACGCAATTGAGCTCGAGGGTACGGTAAAGGAACCGTTGCCCAACGCCATGTTTAAGGTCGAGCTCGAGAACGGTCATTCGGTTCTGTGCAACATTTCTGGCAAGATCCGAATGAATTACATCCGTATTCTCCCCGGTGACAGGGTTGTCGTGGAGCTTTCCCCGTACGACCTGACCCGCGGCCGCATCACCTATCGCTACAAATAGCGGCACGTATACACGCACTCCATTTCCGACTGCAGGCTTAGCTCAACCTACGGTCGGATTGTGTGTGAAGACCAGCCATAGTTTTAAACGCCTGCGGCTGGGCGAGTAGATAGTAGGGAAGTAGTTTGAGCGCTACCGAAAGGAAGAACGATGAAGGTACGTCCTTCGGTCAAGAAGATGTGCGATAAGTGCAAAATCATTAGGCGCCATGGCAAGGTCCTCGTCATTTGCGAGAACCCCCGTCATAAGCAGCGTCAGGGTTAAGAGAGGAGACTACGTTGGCCCGTATTAATGGTGTCGACCTCCCGCGTGAGAAGCGCGTTGAGATCGGTCTGACCTACATTTACGGCATCGGCCGCACCACTGCGACGAAGATTTGCGTCGAGTGCAACGTTAACGTGGATACGCGCGTTAAGGACCTCACCGAGGATGAGGTTAACGCCATCCGCGATTATATCGACAAGAACCAGATCATGGTTGAGGGCGACCTCCGCCGTGAGCGCAACCAGAACGTCAAGCGCCTTATGGACATCGGCTGCAACCGCGGCCTTCGTCACCGCAAGGGCCTCCCGGTCCGCGGCCAGCGCACCCACACTAACGCTCGTACCCGCAAGGGCCCGAAGCGTCAGATCGGTGCTAAGAAGAAGAAATAAGGAGCGCTAGATAGATGGCTACTGCTAAGAAGAACGTTCGCGCTGCCCGTCTGAAGCGCGCGGACCGTAAGAACATTTCCGTGGGCCAGGCTCACATTCGTTCTACGTTCAACAACACGATCGTTTCGATCACCGATCCCCAGGGCAACGTCATTTCCTGGAAGTCGGCTGGCCAGGTGGGCTTCAAGGGCTCCCGTAAGTCCACGCCGTTCGCTGCCCAGATGGCTGCCGAGGCTGCTGCCAAGCAGGCCATGGAGCACGGTATGAAGAAGGTTTCCGTCTTCGTCAAGGGCCCCGGCTCCGGTCGTGAGACCGCCATCCGCTCCCTCCAGGCTGCTGGCCTCGAGGTCTCGAGCATCCAGGACAAGACCCCCATTCCGCACAACGGCTGCCGCCCCAAGAAGCGTCGCCGCGTGTAACTGAAAGGATCGTATCAATATGGCAATCGACAGGACTCCTGTTCTTAAGCGCTGCCGTCAGCTCGGGATCGATCCCGCTGAGCTCGGTTACAGCAGCAAGAAGGAATCTATCCGTCAGCCCAAGCGCCGTCGCAAGGAATCTGAGTACGGCATGCAGCTGCGCGAGAAGCAGAAGGTCAAGTTCATCTATGGCGTTCTGGAGAAGCAGTTCCACGGCTACTTCAACAAGGCCCGTAAGATGAACGGCGTCACCGGTGAGAACCTCATGATCATTCTTGAGTCTCGCCTCGACAACGTCGTCTTCCGTCTTGGCTTCGCCCGCACCCGCAAAGAGGCTCGTCAGTCCGTCCGTCACGGTCACTTCACCGTGAACGGCAAGCGCGTGGACATCCCGTCCTACCGCGTCAAGGCCGGCGACGTCGTCGCTGTCGGCGAGAAGTTCCGTGACCTCCTCCCCATCAAGGAGGCCCTGATTTCCTCCGAGCGCTTTGAGGTCCCTGGCTGGCTCGAGGTCGATATCGAGAAGCTGTCTGGTAATGTGCTCGCTCTGCCGACGCGTGAGCAGATCAGCGGTGATATCAACGAGCAGCTCATCGTCGAGCTCTACTCTAAGTAGTCCATCCGGGCTGCTGAGGCTGGAGGTAATACATGTCAGAATTCATTAGGCCTCAGGTTCAGGTCGAAGAGATCAACGAGACGTCTGCTCGTGTCTCCGTCGAGCCGCTCGAGCGTGGTTACGGCGATACGCTGGGTAACTCCCTTCGTCGCGTTCTTCTGTCCTCGCTCGAGGGTGCCGCCGTCGAGGCTATTCAGATCGATGGTGCGCAGCACGAGTTCATGACCATCCCTAACATGGTCGAGGATGTCACCGACATCGTCCTGAATGTCAAGGGTCTTGTCTTCAGGGCTCTCGGCACGACCGACGAGGCGACCGCCACCATCTCGGTTGACGGCCCCTGCGAGGTCACCGGTGCGGACTTCTTTATTCCGTCCGAGTTTGAGCTGGTCAACCCCGAGCAGCACATTGCTACGCTTACCGAGGGTGGCCATCTCACCATGAGCATGCGCATCGGCTATGGCCGCGGCTATGTTTCTGGCGAGGCCAACAAGCGCGACAACGATCCCATCGGTGTGATCCACGTCGACTCGCTGTACTCGCCGGTTTCCCGTTGCGCCAAGCTCGTTGAGGCTTGCCGTGTCGGTCAGCACACCGACTACGACCGCCTTGTCCTCGAGATCGAGACCAACGGCTCCATCGCCCCGCGCGACGCCGTGGTCCAGGCTGCCAATATCATCAACCAGCATATGGCTGCCTTTATGAACCTTGCCGAGACCCCCGAGGTCGAGGAGGAGGCTTCGATCTTCGCTCCCGAGGTCACCAACGACAACGCCGAGCTGGACAAGCAGATCGAGGATCTGGACCTTTCCGTCCGTTCCTACAACTGCCTTAAGCGCGCCAGCATTCACTCGGTCCGTCAGCTCGTTGAGTTCTCGGAGAACGATCTGCTCAACATCCGTAACTTCGGTGTTAAGTCGATCGAGGAAGTGAAGGACAAGCTTGAGTCCATGGGCCTGAGCCTGAAGGCTTAATGCTTCGCATATTTGAGGAGAAACTAGACCATGCGTCACAACGTTAAGAAGGGCCTGAAGCTCGGCACCGATGCGAGCCACACCAAGGCCATGAAGAAGAGCCTTGCTAAGGCCCTCTTCGAGAACGACCGCATCAAGACCACCGAGACCCGCGCTAAGGCGCTTCGTTCGGTCGTCGACCCGATCATCACTTGGGCCAAGAAGGGCGACCTGCACTCTCGTCGTCTGGCTATCGCCAAGCTCGGCGATAAGCAGCTCGTTGCCGAGATCTTCGACAAGGCTGCCCAGGGCATGTGGCAGGACCGCAACGGCGGTTACACCCGCATCATGAAGCTCGGTAAACGTAAGGGCGACAACGCTCCCATCGTTATCATGGAGCTCGTCACCGAGCCTTGCACGCCTAAGGCCAAGAAGGCTGCTCCGGCCCCCAAGAAGGCCGCTGCTCCCAAGAAGGTCGAGGCTGTCGAGGAGGCTCCTGCTGAGGAGACCGCTGAGTAGACATTCCGTCTGCATAGGCTATATTCGAGGGGTACGTTCGCGTACCCCTCTTTTTTTGTCGCGATACCGTTACTTGTTTGTTGGGAGCGCCCATGACTGCGCCGTCTGATTTCAATTCGATTTCCGAGCTTGACGCCACGCTCGTATTTCGCGTGGCCTATGATGGCTCGTCGTATAGCGGATTTGCCGAGCAGCCGGGACAAACGACGGTTGCGGGTGAGCTGCGTCGAGCCATCGAGACGCTGCTTCGCCGTCCGATCGGTCTGACGTGCGCAGGTCGTACCGATGCCGGCGTGCATGCCGTGGCTCAGTACATCAGCGTGCCCGTAACGGACGCTGAGCTCGCCCTTACGCGCCGTAGGTGGCTGCGGGCTATGGATGCCCTGCTGCCCAAAGATATCGCCATCAACGAGGTCTACAAGGCTCGTAAGGGCTTTTCTGCGCGCTTTGACGCGCGCTCTCGCACTTACACCTATCGCATTGCCGATCGTGATGCGCGGCCCGTGCTGTCACGCGGTGCTGTGTGGTGGCATCGCTATCCCCTCGACGTCGATGCGATGGCGGCCGCCTGCCCTGCGCTTTTGGGCGAGCAGGACTTTAAAAGCTTTTGCAAGGTTGCCTCTGCCGTGGGCAAACCTACGCACCGCTGCGTAATGCGCGCCGAGTTTGGCCATGAGGTTGCGTTTGGCGAGGACATCCTGACGTTTACCATCGAGGGCAATGCGTTTCTGCATTCGATGGTCCGCACGATCGTTGGCACGCTTGTCGAGATTGGCATGCATCGCCGTAAACCCGAGTGGATGCGCGAGGTCATCGACGCTTGCGACCGTACCGCTGCGGGCCCCACGGCTCCTGCCTGCGGCCTTACGTTTATGGGCGTGGATTACGATCCCGCCGAGCTTGTCGTGCTCGACTAGGGGAGGGCTCGACGCGTCGTGCGTCGACACCTGTCATCTGTGGGCTGCACGTGTGCAACATCTGTTCTTGGCGTGCAATACAACCGGTGTCTCATTGCTTTTATTGCCGGGGTGTACCATGAACCACGATTTAATTCATTGCTGTCGAGAGGACGGATAACTTGGTTCGACGTGGCTCGCATCCGCGACTTTCGGTGATCCTTGTGGTAGAAGGTTCGCCCAGCTATGCGATGCGTGCGCTCGAGAGTATCCAGAACCAAGACCTCTACGATTTGCAGATTGTCGTTGTCTGCCGCGATGCTGCGCCCGGTGTGCGCCATTCGCTTCAAGTTGCTGCCGACAGGGACATCCATATTGATTTGATTGACGTCGAGGACGCGAAGCGCGGTGCTTGTCTTCGTGCCGGTTTTGCTGCCTCGCGCGGCTCTCAAATCATCGCTATGAACACCGATGAGTGGTTTGCTCCGCAGTCCCTTTCCAAGATGGTCAATATCGCGTGCGATACTACGGCAGACATAGTGCTCCCCACGGTGTCGCTCGACCGCTATGATGCACATCGAGAGCGCCATTCGCGCGTCTTGGATGCTGCTCATATTTCCATTGATAGCAAATCTTCGATGGTGGCCGGGCTGCCTCAGTTGATTTTAGGCGGCCTAGTCGCTCAGACCTCTGGTGTGATGTACAGCCGCTCGCTGTTTGAGGCATGCCTTTTGTGCGACAAGGTGTTTCGCACAGTTGGGTTTATGGCATGCGCGCTTTCGCAGACACGATGCGTGTCCGGCTGCGGCGATGCTTGTTTCCACACGGCGGCACCTAAACTTACAGATGCCTTTGATCCCACCATGTATGCCAAGGTATCCGATGACACTCGAGCGCTCGACGAGCTTGCGGACTCACTCTCGGAAGCAGACAGCGGTGGTCGGCTCAAGCTGGCAAGCCAAAAGTTCTACTTTGCCGGACTGGTCGCCTGCATCGAGAATTTGTGTCTGAGCCCGCATGGGGTGTCGTCAATCGAGCGTTCCGCCCGCATGCGTGATATGCTCGATGCGCCTCGAACCCGTCAGATGGTCGCCGCGCTCAAGGATAACCATCGGGGGCTCGGTCTGTTGTTTGGGCCGATCGCCAGCGCCAAGCCCGCGCGCTGCGTGATGTGTACGCATCTGGCAGCTTTTCTTAACCGGACGGGCGCAAAAACCGCCTAAACGGCTCATTTCGAAACAAACTTGCATAGAATTGTTTCGAAATGCGTTCTTATACACAAAAGCCTTCAAATAACGTTAAACTATTCAATCACTGATTGATTGTCTCCGCCATCTTTTGGAGAGAGGGTTTGTATGGCTAAAAAACGCAATGGGCGCCAGGATGCCATTAGAGATATTGTGCGCAATAAGGACGTCCGAACGCAGCGCGTGCTGGTCGATGAGCTCCGCGCTATGGGCTTTGATTGCACGCAGGCGACTGTCTCTCGCGATATTGCCGACATGGGGCTGCGTAAGCTCCCTGAGGGCATCTATGTTCTGGCAGAGGACCTGCACCTGCAGCGTATGGTTTCCGAGCTTGTAACGGGCGTTCTGCGTACCGATAATCTGGTTATGATCAAGGCTCAGCCTGGCACGGCTTCCGGCATCGCCGCCGCCGTTGATGCGGCAGAGTTGCCCGATGTGCTTGGCTCGCTTGCCGGCAACGATACGATTTTGGTTATTGCCCAGACGGCCGAGGACGGCAAGCGTCTTGAGGCGCTGATCAATAAGCTGAGCAATTCTCGCAAGTAGGCGTGCGGGTCGTGCGCTCGGCACTGTGCGCGTGACATGGTGGCTTGTAAGGGGTATCGACGTTGGTTGGTACCCCCCCTTTTTGTTTGCCGGTATAAAGACCGTCCACCAGGTCACTTTAAATTAAAAGGCCCCCGAGCACTTTAATAAGCTGCTCGGGGGCCTTGTTGCTAATGGCCGGATGAATTTCTAGCCGACCGTATCGTCAGGCGTGGGCGAGGGGTCGGGAGTGGGCGTAGGCGTGGGCGTAGGCGTGCCGCCATCGCCGCCGGTCGAACCACCAGTGGAGCCGCCCGTCGAGCCACCGGTCGTTCCGGTGCCGCCGGTGGTGTCGCCGCCCGTGGTCTCGGTCGTCGTGGTCGTCGTGGTAGTCGTTGTGGTGGTTTCCTCTTCGTCCTCGTTCTCGTCCTTGTCGTCGTTCTCCGTCTTCTTGGTGTTGTTGGTGCCGTAGAACTTCCAGACGCTGTTGTTCTTGTAGGTGGGCGCCGTTCCGGTCGCAAACTCCTCGCGCTCGGTACCGGTCAGAACGGTGTTCATAAACCGCTTAAAGACAGGCAGGTTGGTGCTGTCGCCCAGCAGGTCCGTGCCGTATTTTTGGATGGGGATCTCACCTGCGGAATAGCCGGTCCACAGGGCGCACGCCAGCTGCGGGGTATAGCCGCAGAACCACAGGTTGGTGGTGTTGTCGGTGGTGCCCGTTTTGCCGGCATAGGGCTGGTTGACGCTCAGGGCGCCAGCAGCACCTGTACCGCTGCCCTGCATGACGCCGGACAGAACATCGGTGACCGCGGCGGCCTCGCCCTCGGTAAGCACCTGTGAGGGATTGTCCGTGTGCTGGTACAGCACCGAACCGGTACGAGAGTCAATCTCGGTGATGGCGATCGGCTGACGATAGTAGCCGCCGTTGGCAAACGTCGCGTAGGCGGCGGCCATCTCGAGCGGCGAGATCGAGCCAGTGCCGAGCGTCATGACGGGAACGTCCTCGATGTTGTCCTTGGCGGGATCGATGCCGAGCTTTTTGACGAGCGAGATGATCTTGCTGTTGCCGACGGCTTCCGCCACCTGGATGTAGCCGGTGTTGGAGGAGTATGCCGTCGCCTGCTTAAGCGTGATGTTGCCATAGCTATGGTTGGCGTAGTTTTGGACCTCGGTCGTGGTGCCCTTGGCCTTGAGCGGCGAGTTGCAGTTGAGGGTGACGTTGGGGTTCATGCCGTTTTGGATGGCAGTTGCCAGCGTAAAGGCCTTGAAGGTGGAGCCGACGGGACGCTTGGCCGTGGCATGGTTTACGTGGTTCTCGTCGGCGTTGTAGTCGTAGCCGCCCACCATGCACTTGATGTAGCCGGTCTTGGGATCGACGACGACCATGCCCATGTCCAGGCCGTCGAGCGAGAGCGTGTCGAGCTGCTCGCGAACGGCATTCTCTGCCACCTGCTGCATCGTGGGGTCGATGGTGGTCTTGACGGTCAGGCCGCCCTTAAAGAGCACGTCGGTCGAGAACTCCTGCTCCAGCAGCTGCTTAACATAGGCGACAAAGTAGGGCTGCGAGTATACATCGACGCCGCTGCCCGAGATTTCGGTCACGTTGAGGGTGATGGGCTCGGCCTGTGCGGCATCGTGCTCCTCCTGCGTAATGTGGCCCAGACGCAACATGTTGTCGAGGACCTTGTTGCGACGGGACAGCGCCAGGTCGGGGTTGACCGTGGGGTCGTACTGCGAGGGCGAGTTGGGAAGGCCGATGAGCAGCGCGGCCTCGCTCAGGGTGAGGTCGGCGGCGCTCTTGGACAGATAGGTCTCGGCTGCGGCCTCGATGCCGTAGGCGCCGTGGCCGTAATAGATGGTGTTGAGGTACATCATGAGGATCTCGTCTTTGGAGTACATATCCTCCATCTTTACGGCGATGTAGGCCTCGCGTACCTTACGCTCGATGGTCGAGTCGAACTGCTCCTCCTGCAGGATGGTGTTGCGCACCAGCTGCTGGGTGATAGTCGAGGCGCCTTCGTGCCCGCCGCCGAGGGTTGCCACCGCAGCACGCGCGATACCCCACAGGTCGATACCGCCGTGCTCGTAGAAGCGCTCGTCCTCGACGTCAACGGTGCCCTGCAGCACGTAGGGGGAGACCTCGTCCTTGGTGATGGACTTGCGGTTTTGCGTGTAGAAGCTCGCGATCTTGTTGCCGTTGCAGTCGACGATCTCGGTGGGCTCGCTCACCAGATACGCATTGGCGTCGGTGTAGTCGGGCAGATCGGACAGCCAGCGGTTGACGTTGCCGACCATGCCGATGCCAAATGCCACGCCCGCGATAAGCAAAAAGCCCAAAAACGAGAGCAGGATTATGGGCAGGGCATGCGTCTTTGAACGGCTGCGTCCCTGTCGTTGGCGAGGACCCATATATTGACCTCCAGGTATGTCGTGCCCGACGGCGGATGTGCCGTCGGGGCAGGATGGACATAAGTTATTACACGATAAACCAAACGGGGCGCGCGAGGCCTCGTGTATGCTGGAAGACGGCATTTTTCAGAGTGAATGCATACCTTGGTAAGGAGTTTGCCGATGGCGATTCGGGCGATGGGGCCGAGCGGACAATACGAGACTGGATTGGATGCTGCCGGTGCGGCGCTGCCCGAGCTGCTGGCGCCGGCGGGCGGGCTCGACCAGATGCTTGCGGCCATCGCCGCGGGTGCCGATGCCATCTACGCGGGGTTGGGCGGCTTTAACGCCCGCGTGAGCGCGCATGGCTTTACGGATGACGAGTTTGCGCGCGGCTGCGCCGTGGCGCATGCCCATGGCGTGCGCGTGTACGTGACGCTCAACGTGTTCGTGTTTGACGATGAGCTGTCCGATGCGGTGGCGCTGGGAGCTCATGCACTGGAGCTGGGCGCCGATGCTCTGATTGTGGCCGATGCCGGGTTGGCCTGCGCGCTGAGCGCGGCGATTCCCGGGGTCGAGATTCACCTGTCTACGCAGGCGGGCGTTCATAGCGAAGGCGCCGTGCGGCTTGCCGCCGATGAGCTGGGGGTCGAGCGTGTGACGACGGCGCGCGAGCTGACGGTCGACGAGATTGCGGCGCTATGTGCCACGGGCGTGCCCATCGAGGTATTCTGCCACGGTGCGATTTGCATCGGTTATTCGGGGGCGTGCGAGTTCTCGGCCCTGCGGCGTGGGCGCTCGGCGATGCGCGGCGACTGCACGCAGCCGTGCCGTCTGGCGTACGACCTGGTGGACGAGGCGGGGCAGAGCGTTGTCGCCGTCGAGGGAGATCGCCTGCTGTGCCCGCGCGACTATCTGGGTATTGCACATCTGCCCGAGCTTGTAGATGCCGGCGTGGCGTCGCTCAAGATCGAGGGGCGCATGAAGAACCCCGATTACGTATTCAACGTGGTGCGGGTGTGGCGCCGGGCACTCGATATGCTGTACGACGGCGCGTGGGACCCCGGTGCCGTGGAAGAGCTTGAGCGCGAGCTGGGAAGGTCGTTTAACCGTGGGTTTACCGATGCGTACCTGCGAGGGCGTTCGGGTGCCGAGCTGATGAGCTTTGAGCGTGCGATTAACCAGGGCGTGCGCGTGGGGCGCTTGGTCGCTGTGGGCCACGAAGAGGTGACCGTTGAGCTCGACGCCGCCGTGGCGGCGGGTGACACGCTCGAGATCCGGTTTTATCCGGGTGCCGACGCGCGTCCCGATGTGCCCAAGCGCTGGCCGCAGGTGCCCTGTCCGGTGGATGCCGCAGCGGGGGAGCGCGTCGTCGTGCATTGCAAGCGTAAGGTTGACACGGGCTGCGAGGTGTACCTGATTCGCAGCGCCGGCGTGTTGGATCAGACGGCGGCGGTGTTGGAGCGCATGCGGGCCGAGGCGGATGCGATTGCGCCCGTTGCGCGTGCCGTTGAGGTGCTGCCCTTTGAGGACGTTGCGGTGGATGGCGGTGCGTCCACGGAGTTGGTGGAGTGCGCGGTTCCCACTCGCATGGTTTTTGCTTGGCAGCTGATGGATGCCGACCCGCGCGGAGAACTTGATTTGTCCGACGCCGTTGTGGTGCTTGACGAGGTGTGCCGCACGGGTGACGCTGACTGGACCCGCTCACTGATACAGCGTGCCGGGCGCGTCGTCTGCCGCAACCTGGGACAGGTGGTGATCGCTCGCGAGCTGGGCGTGACGTTTGACGTGGCGGCGCCGGTGTTCTGCGCGAATCGGGCCACGCTTACCTGGCTGCGCGGACTCGGTGCGGGGCGGGTGTGCTTGCCGGCGGAGTTGCTCGGCAATGATGCGGAGCGTATTGCCGAACTGGCCGCTGAACCCGGCGTCTTGGGTCCGGTCGACGCCGACCGTCCCGAGCTTATGGTGTGCGAGCACTGCCTGCTGACCGCCGAGGGCGTCTGCGCCACCGATGCGACGGGACAGGTTCGTTGCCGCGACTGCTTGCGTCGTCGGCAGGTACGCTATCTGGTCGAGCGTGACGGTACACGTCTGCCAGTTGCCATTGACGCATGCGGCAGGACGAGGATTTTCCTGTCGTAGGTGCTGCGTCGCGTCAGTTTGTTATCATAAGAGAGTTTATGGACTTCCAGCACCGCCGTTTTCGGCGAGGGTGCTATAGCAAAAGGAGGATACCCAATGCTGTCTGTTGACGAGCAAATGCGTATCATCACCTCGGGCGCCGCGCAGATCGTTCCCGAGGCCGACCTTCGCAAGAAGCTTGAGAAGGGCGAGCCCCTCAACATCAAGCTCGGCGTCGACCCCACCAGCCCCGACCTGCACCTGGGCCACGCCGTGCCGCTGCGCAAGATGCGTCAGTTCCAGGACCTGGGCCACAACGTCACCCTCATCATCGGCAACGGTACCGCGTTGATTGGCGACCCTTCGGGCAAGAATTCCACCCGTCCGCAGCTTTCGCAGGAGCAGATCGAGGCCAATGCCGAGACCTACGTGAGCCAGGCCATGAAGATCCTGGATCCCGAGAAGACCACCATCGTGCACAACGGTGACTGGATCCTTTCGATGGACCTGGCCGGTCTGCTGCAGGTGTGCTCCAAGTTCACCGTCGCCCGCATCCTCGAGCGCGACGACTTTACCAAGCGCTACCAGTCTCAGACGCCGATCGCCCTGCATGAGTTCCTGTATCCCGTGATGCAGGCTTTCGACTCCGTGCAGATCAAGGCCGACGTCGAGATGGGCGGCACCGATCAGCTCTTCAACCTGCTCGCTGGCCGTGAGCTCATGGAGAAGATGGGCATGGAGCCGCAGATCGCGCTCACCATGCCGCTGCTCGAGGGCACCGATGGCGTGCGCAAGATGTCCAAGTCCTATGGCAACTACATCGGCCTGACCGACGCTCCCAAGGATATGTTCGGCAAGACCATGTCCATCCCCGACGAGATGATCGGCAAGTACTATCGTCTGGCCAGCTCGCTCACCCCGGCCGAGGTCGACAAGATCGACGCCGCCCTGGCCGATGGTTCTGCCGACCCCTACGAGCTCAAGCGCGCTCTGGGCCGCGACCTGTGCGACACCTACCACGGCGCCGGCGCCGGAGACGAGGCTCAGGCCGAGTTCGACCGCGTGTTCAAGGAGGGCCAGCTTGCCGACTTCCCCGAGAAGCATGTCGAGCTGACCGTCAACGACGAGGGCCAGATCTACCTCGCCGGCCTGCTCAAGGACTTGGGCCTTTCGGCGAGCGCCGGCCAGGCTCGTCGCGATATCGACGGCGGTGGCGTCAAGATTAACGGCAAGGCCGTGGCTCCCAAGAGCTACAACATCGATCCCAGCGCCCTCAAACTGGGCGACACCCTCTCCGTAGGCAAGCGCAAGGGCTTCAAGTTGGTCTAACGAGCGAGTTGACCTCACAAGTGCAATAAGGCCGCAGCCGGGAATCCCGACTGCGGCCTTTTTGGTTACGACGATCCCATGGGGACGGAGGGATCATTTGGCGGTGCCGTTAAGCGGAGAGGCGTATTGTTGACCCATCGTTTGGGCATACAATGGCTATTGGTTTGCTGCGGTGAAGGTCTGTCCGCTCCGCAGCTTTTTTCTACGGTTAAAGGAGTATGTATGTCCGTTGAGGTCATGAGGTCTGTGATCGAGGCCGCCGAGGGGCGCGTGCCCGTCGACACGCTGTTTACCAATGCGCAGATTGTCGACGTGTATGGCCAGCGTTTGGCGCCCGGTAGCGTTGCTGTCAAGGACGGTGTAATCGTCGGCGTGCTCTACGATGGTCGCGACGATGCCGCTGGCACCTACGAGGCAACTGAGGTCATCGACTGCCAGGGTCGCTATCTCGCTCCCGGTTTTATTGACGGGCATCTGCATATCGAGTCTTCGAACATCCGCCCTGCCGAGTATGCGCGCATGGCGGCGACGCGCGGTACCACCACTGCCATTGCCGACAGCCACGAGATCGCCAACGTTTCCGGCCTGGACGGCCTGCGCTTTATGATCGAGGACGGCCGTCGCGCGCCCATTTCCATCAAGTACATGATGCCCTCGTGCGTGCCCGCGCTGCCCGATGAGCAAGCAGGCGCTGTGATTACCGCCGCTGACATGCAGGCGTTTTTTGCCGAGCATCCGGGCGATGTCTTTGGCCTGGGCGAGATGATGAACCTGCCGGGCGTCTTTATGGCCGATCCCGAGACCTGCGCTCGAATCGACGCTGCCAACCAGACGCCGTCCAAGCAGGTTGACGGTCACGCGCCGCTCGTTGCCGGCAAGGACCTCAACGCCTATGCCGCAGCAGGTATTATCGCTGACCATGAGTCGACGATTCCCGAGGAGGCACTCGACAAGCTGTCTCGCGGCATGTATGTGATGCTGCGCGAGGGTACGTGCAGCCATGACCTGGCCAACCTGTCGCCGATGCTGCTGGAGAATCCTGCCCGTGCCCGCCGTTGCTGCTTTGCGACCGACGACCGCGCTCCTTCCGATGCGCTTGCGTCCGGCATGATCGACAACGCCTGCCGCGTGGCGATTGAGGCCGGTATCGACCCGGTGGTCGCTATCTCTATGGCGTCCCTTTCCACGGCTGAGGCGTTTGGCCTGGATCACGGCTGCCGCGACCCGCACGAACTGCGTGGCGCCATCGCCCCGGGCAAGCGTGCCGACCTGCTGGTGCTCAATGACCTGACGTTCACCACGGCTCCGCATCGCGTATATGCCGCCGGTGCTCTGGTGGCGCAGGACGGTACCTTTGTGGGCGAGATTGCACCCGAGATGGCCGAGGTTGCGGCCCTTGCCGATGAGCTGCGCGCCTCCGTTAAGCTGCCGAAGCTTTCGCTCGACGTGTTCGACTATGCCTTTAAGCCGGGCGAGGCCGTGATCGACGTGGTGCCGGGTAAGGCCATCACGGGTATGGTTCGCCCCGAGAGCGCCGAGGGCTTGCGCCGCATTATGCTGATCGAGCGCCACGGCCGCGGTGTGTCGCTGCAGGCCGAGGGCGCCGACGGTGATGGCCCTGCGGGCCTGGGTCTTGTCGGCAAGCATATCGGTCGCGGCTGGGTGCGTGGCTTCACCATCACCGGTGGCGCCATTGCCTCCACGATCGGCCACGACTCGCACAACGTGTGCGTCGTGGGTGATAACGCTGCCGATATGATGGCTGCTGTTGAGGCTGTGGGCCAGGGTGGTCACGTGCTGGTGCGCAACGGCGAGGTCGTGGCGCGCATTCCGCTGGCGCTCGGCGGTCTGATGAGCGAAGGCACGGCCGAGGATGTCGCCGCGCAGCACGACGACTTTATGGTCAAGGCGCGCGCCATGGGCATCGAGCCGCCGCTCGACCCCATCATGGGCATCATCTTCCTGCCCCTGCCGGTTATCCCGACGCTCCGCATCCGCCCCGAGGGCATGTTCGACGTCACAACCTTCACCTACGCCGACTAGTCATCGGGGACGTTCTTAAACGTCTAGTCGCCTGCGACACTCTTTGACGTGTTGCCTGGCGCTGCGAATGTGGGACCCCTGGTGCGCGTGAGCTATTTGCCAGGTCCTTGTAACGTTTGCGCCCGCGGAGTCTTACCTGAGCTCCCTTTGGGTACGTTGGAATTGGATACACGTTCGATTCCAACAAGCCCGAAGGGAGCTTTTCTATGTTTAAACTGATTGCATCCGATATGGACGGCACGTTGCTTGACGAAAACAGCCAGGTGCCTCCCGAGACCTACGAACTGATTCTGGCGCTACACGAGCATGGCGTGCATTTCGCCGCATCGTCAGGTCGTCGCTACGATCGCCTGTGCGAGTTCTTTGCGCCCGTTCGCGACAAGATGGACTTTGTCGCCGCTAACGGTGCCCAGGTCTACGCCGACGGCAAAATGGTAGACCGTGAGGTGTATTCGCACCTGGCGATTCGAAGGCTCGCCCAGGCTGTCGCGACGTTTCCCAATCTGCATCTTGCGCTCTTTGACCGAACCAAATCCTTCTTGCTCGATGACGAGTGCAAGTTCGTACGCGAGGTCGATAAGGACCTTCCCAATGCCGAGCGCATTTGGGAACTGCCCGATCCCAGCGTAAATATCATCAAGGCGAGTATCTTTTGCGATGACTGTGCCGTTATGGACAGTGCGTACGTGCTACAGCGAGAACTCGGTCAGCTCTTTACCTTTGCGCCTTCTGGAAACGCGTGGATCGATGCCATGCAGCCCGGTGTGTCGAAGGCCTCGGGCATCGCACAGCTTGCGGAGCATTACGGCATTGGACGCGACGAGATCATGGCGTTTGGCGACTCGATGAACGACTACGAGATCATTCGCTTTGTCGGCACGGGCTGTGCGATGGAAAACGCGCGCCCCGCGCTCAAAGCGGTTGCCGATCGCGTCGTGGGCTGCAACCGCGACCACGCCGTCCAGCAGGAACTTCGCCGTGTTCTGGAGAGCCTCGCCTAATCCGGCAGTTAGGGACGTTCCTTTTCTGCCGGCAGCCGGGGACAGTCCTTGCAGCTTTTTCGCGAAGAGTGTCCCCAACGACTAGTCATTTAAGAACACCCAATGACTAAGAACGTCCCCAATGACTAGGCGAGGGCGGCCATGATGGTGCGGGCGACGCCGTCGTGGTCGTTGTCGTATTCGGTGATGGCGTCGGCGGCCTCGCGGTCCTCGGGCTCGGCGTTGATCATGGCCATGCCGTGGCCCGCTGCCTGCAGCATGGGGATGTCGTTGATGTTGTCGCCGAACGCCCAAGCGTCGGCGAGACGCTCGCCCAGGTGCTCGCAGAGCCACGTGAGGGCCGTTCCCTTGGTGGCGCCCTCGCCCATGACCTCGATATTCATGGCGTACGAACGCGTGACCTCAATGCCCCCGAGCGTGTCGAGCTCCGCCGCGATGGCGTCGCGATCGGCCGGGTCGTGCCAGTACATGGCGATGCGTTCGAGCGTCTCGACCTCGTCGATCTTGCTGTCGATATCCATGTCGATCGGTGTTCGTGTGCGCTTGAGCGAAGCCGCGATGTGGGGGTCGCCGCCGCAGAACTCGTCCAGGCGCGTGTAGAGCGAGCGGGGGAGGAAGCACTGCCCATCCGCGAAGATATCGAAGGTCACATCGTGGCCGGCGGCGATGCGATGGATGCGATGGGCAATGCCGCGATCGAGCGGACGGCTCAATACGCACGTGGCGCGCGAGGCATCGGTGGGCACATCGTCGTCGAGTTGCCAGACGCTGGCGCCATTGGCGCAGACGGCATAGTGCACGGCGGGATGGGCGAGGATGGGCTCAAAGATGCCTGACAGCGGACGTCCCGTGCAGGGCACAAATTCAATCCCGCGTCGAGCGAGCTCGTCGAGCATCGCCCAGGTGGCATCGCTCATCTGCTTATCGCTCGTCAACAGCGTTCCATCCATATCGGAAAACACAATCATTTGATGCAGCCCTTTCTGCTGGTATAAAAAGCGTGGCCGAGGGCGGTGATGCCCTGGCCACGCTCAAGAGTTATAGAGGCCCGCGCGTTAGCGGTCGGCGAGCGGTTTGTACTCCAGTTGCTCGATAACCGGGCGGTAGGCCGGACGGATGATGCGATGCGCGCAGAAGAGCTCTTCCATGCGGTGCGCCGACCAGCCTGCCATGCGTGCGACGGCGAACAGTGGCGTAAAGAGCGTCTCGGGCACGCCGAGCATCTTGTAGATAAAGCCTGTATACAGGTCGATGTTGGCACAGATGGGCTTGGTCATGCCGTGGTCGCGCATCACCTGCGGCGCTAGGCGCTCAATGCGCTCGATGAGCGCGAACTCTTCGCCCAGGTCCTTCTTGGCGGCCAGCGTGCGCGCGTAGTGGCGGCAGACCTCGGCGCGCGGATCGCTGAGCGTGTAGACGGCATGTCCCATACCGTAGATGAGCCCTGTGCCGTCAAAGGCCTGCTTGTCCAAGATCTTGCCCAAATAGGAAGCGACCTCATCGTCGTCTTCCCAGTTGGAAACGTGTGCGCGAATGTCCTCGTGCATCGACACGACCTTGGCGTTGGCGCCGCCGTGGCGCGGGCCCTTGAGCGAGCCGATAGCCGCGGCGTAGGCCGAATACGGGTCGGTGGCCGACGACGACAGTACGCGGCAGGCGAACGTGGAGTTGTTGCCGCCGCCGTGCTCGGCATGGAGCATAAGCATCACGTCGAGCAGCATCGCCTCGTCGCGGGTAAACGCCATGCCGCCGCGCAGCACCTGCAAAATGGTCTCGGCCGTGGACAAGCCGGGCGTGGGGTGCGGTACATGCACCTCGGAGCCGCGACGCTTGGCGACCGAAGCCATGTGCGCGAAGGCGGCAATACGGGGCAGACGGGCGAGCATGGAGATGGCAACATCGATCTCGTGCTCGGGGGTGATCACGTCGGGCTCGGCGTCGAAGGCATAGAGCAGCAGCACGGCGCGCTGAAGCACGTTCATGATGCTCGACGACACCGTGGTCATCGGGAATTCCTTGACGTACTCGTCGCTCAGGTGCCTAAACGCGCCCAGGCGTCCGCAAAAGCCGTCGAGCTCATCCTTGCTGGGCAGCGAGCCCGTAATGAGCAGGTAGGCGACCTCTTCGTAGCCATAGCGGTCCTCTGCCTGGGCATTGTTGACGAGGTCCTCGATGCTGTAACCGCGCAGCGTGAGTCGGCCCTTGTCGGGCACGACCCGGCCGTCGACCTTGTTGTAGCCGTGCACGTCCGAGATGCGGGTGAGGCCCGCGACCACGCCCGATCCGTCGGCATTGCGAAGACCGCGCTTAACATTGTGCTCGACAAACAGGCCCTCGTCATAAGGGTCGGTGGGCATGCCGTAATACAAATTTTCGCTTTCGGGCGCAATCTGGCGGCTGGCCTCATAGTCCAGAACCAGGCGGCTCAGATGGTCATCGAAGCGGTAGTAGATTTTCTTGGCGTCGTAGGCCATGCGCGCTCCTCTCCATGCCACGTCGGGACGGTACGCTTGGACGCAGAAGCGCCCGTCTGCCCCGAGCGGCTTGTTCGCTACAGGCGGTACATAAAGTTAAAGACGTCCTCGCGCTGGATGGACACGTTGACGCCCGAAAGCTCGCCTGCCTCGGCCAGGGCCTTCTGCAGCTCGGCGAAGTCGAGCTTGGACTCGGCGGTGTCGGCCAGCATGGTCATGGTGAAGATGTCCTCGATAATGGACTGCGTGATGTCGCGGATGTCGACGTTGGCCTCGCCCAGAACACGGGTGACGCCGGCGACGATACCGGGGCGGTTCTTGCCAAGGACGGTGATGACGATGCGGGAGGACGAGATCTCGGCCATGGGAAACCCTTTCGCGTGATTGCGGCGCGCGGGGGCGCTCCGCTACGGTACAGTGTTCATCATTGTACCTGTCCTGCGCAAAAAGGGGCACCTTTGCTGCGGCGTTACACGTCTGCAACATGAGCGTGAGGGGGCAGGCCGCACGGGGTAGAGCCGTCTGGCGCGTGTCCAGCTCGTGTTGGATTGATTTTCGATCTCAGTCGAACACATTGAGCGGACAGGCCGTTCCCGCAGTCAGCCGAACGCCTCCGACGGCTGATTCCGAACTGGAAGCGGAGAGCATCCCTGCCCTTCGGTAGGGGATACCGCTCCGCGGCGCATGCCGCGGGCGGCGCCCCTATCGGACCACCGTGGCCTCGGTCGGGATGGCCCCCAGCACCGCCGCGTACTCGGTGGGGTAGAGCCGGCTGATCGTCTTCACGTCGCGTATGACGATATTCCGGTCGTCCGGCTCGGTGACGCCGTAGCCGAACGCCTGGAGCGTCTCGATGGACTCCTGGATCCTCTGTTGGAACATGGGTCCCGGATCGACCCGCAGCCCGAGGTGCCCGCGCCAAAGGCACGGCGAGACGCGCAGCATGTTGTGGATTTTGGAGATAGGCTCGATGTCGGCGTAGGCGTTGAGCGTCGCCATGGCGTCCTTGATGAACGAGCCCATCCCCTTCGCGTATGCCACCGAGTGCCTGACCGAGATCAGACACGCCTCGAAATCCACATCGCACCACCGAAGGCCGCAGACCTCGCCGATTCGCATACCCGTGTGCAGGGCGAGCACGATCGCCCTCTAATCCTCGGCGGACCAATTGAGTCCGAACTCCTTTCGGGCATCCTCTTCGCTCATGACTTCGAGAAGGTCTCCGGGTTGACAACGAAGGGCGAGGCATAGCTGCTCGAGCGTGTTGAAGCGAATGCCGCGAATATGCCCTTTTTTAATACGGGACAGGTTCACGGGCGTGGTTCCAATCCTTTCGGCAAGTTCGTTCGAGGAAATCTTTCGCTCGGCCATGATCTTGTCGAGGCGAACAATTACGGGCATGGCGTTTCCTTACGCAATCTCGTCGGAGTCGAGGTACAGCTCTCGAGCGTACAGGAAGAGCTGGGAAAGCATGAACAAGACGATGCCGAGAACCAGAGAGGTCCAGTCGAATGATGAAGCGATCTCTTGGGTGCCGACGGTCCCCTCGCCGCCAAACATCGAGACGGAGGCTTCGAGTGAGCCGGCGTAGAGGCTGGTGGCAGCTTGAACAATGAAGAGAATGCCGAGCACCTTCAAGCACGTCGCAGACCCTTTCTTGAAGGGGTCTGCGCTCTTGATCGTCCACACGAGAACGGCGCTGAGGATGGTCGTAGCGATACCGATGACGGCAGGGGCCAATGTCGAGATCGCAAGGGCTGGATACGCGGGGGAGTCTGCAATCACAGGGTTGTCGAGCACTTCGATTGCTGGCTTTAAGGAGAACGCCACTTGTGCGATGGCGGTGACGCAAAGGGCCGCAGAGGCTATCGCACATGCGATGCGGAAGGAATGAAGCTGGGGAGTGCGATTGTCGGAACTCATAATAACCTCCGAAGAATTTAAAAAACTCAGGTTACTTTTTAACAGTTTATGTTAAATTGACTTTGCCGGCAAGTAATAAGGGCCGAGCATTTTGTTCGGCCCCTCTGTTCCGACTGGATGAGGTTAAGGTTGGCGATGAATATGCTCAAAATCTCGAAGGCGATCTTTAGGTCGCTTCTCTCCTCCAGGTCGCTCTGTGTTGTCGTTGTTGCGTTGATGGTTCTTTGTGCTCTGCCCGTCTTCAGGAGCGCGGCTGGCATCGACGGACGGGTCGAATACCTCGAGTCGGGAATAACCCGTGTTGAGCAGGAATTGTCAGCATCCTATGCGGATGCGCTTGTGAATGCGGGGGAGGACGGTGTCTATACCTCTTCATCAAGCATGCCCGCGCTTCTGTACCCTCTTGCCGCGGGACGTCTTATCTTGGCACCGCTCTCTCCCCTACTTCCGTTTCTGCAGATATCGGATGGAGAGTACACCTATTATGACGGATCGAAGGAGTACTTGCTATGGGTCGCAACGGCCGTTGCCGTCTCGTTCCTTGCCGCGCGTCTTAACAAACGTGAAAAGCTCATCATCCAGGCACCGATGGGCGAGCTGGGTAGACTTGTTGCATCGAGCGTATGGGCGAGTGTTTTTGCAATGCTTGCCGTCCTCGCCATCAATCTTCCAGGGATAATCGCCGCGCTTGTAAAGAATGGCCCGGGCTCGCCGTTCTATCCGATAGGCTACATTCAATATGCGACTCCGGTTATCAAACCGGCTTGGCTGGTGTTCGCGCAGACGGCCATCTTGCAATTCTTGGTGGCAGCGTTCATCTCGCTTGTCGTTCACCTTGCCGTGAAGATTGCCAATAACCCTACGCTTGGAATCGTGTTCGTATGTGCCCTGATGGGGGTGACGATGGTTCCCGGGTATTACGGAAGATCCATCGCTTTACGTGAGTTCGCCCTGTTGAATCCCCTTACGTATGCGAACACTGAGTTGACCGTCGGCGCCTATAGCCCGTACCCGACAACACAGATAGTGAATCTGCCTGGACTTTGCTTCGAGCGTGGCGCGATTGCCCTCGTATGCGCAATCGGGATCGAGGTGCTGGCAATTAGCCTGCTTTGCGTTGCTGGAAAGAGCGGCTGCGCGTGCCCGATATCCCCGATTTGTCTTGAGAGAGGTTCCTTCACTGCATCGAGAACGGCAACTCGTTCGAGCGCTTGTGCCTCCGCCGTTGCATACGTAAGAACGATGGGGAAACTGCTCCTGCGTTCTCCTACCCTCGCCGTATGCGCGATTGCAATGTCGACGACGATGCTGGCCCCGGCTCTGGTCGAGATGTTTCCCGACGCTGATAACGTTTCCGCTGTTCGGTATAGGGATGGGGAGCTCCGTTCAATAGATCGGTATCTAGAGCAGAACGCTGCGAATATGGACGTCGAGGGCAAAGCGGCCCTGGAAGACATGCGGGATGCTCTTTCGGGTTTCGTGTACGCGCCTATGCCTGCGGAGGGGTTTCGAAGCCTTGCGACGTACGAGCGCGCTCGAGGTGAGCTGGGCGCGGCAGATGCGACTCTCCTGCAATCGATCGGAATCGAGCCGGAGACTCCTTCTCGTGCGGAGGCGCGCGCCCTTCTGCTTGAGTCGATCGCGAGCTTGCCGGACCCCAAGGTTTACGAGTTAAGTACGAAGATGCCCCCATTAATCCTCCTTTCGTATCTCCAGGCAGCGCTTCCCTCCTTATTTTTGCTGTTGCCCGTGGTTGTCACATCGCTCGCGTGCAGCCACCTGCAGTGTCGTTCCCTTCTGGTTCTCCAGATCCCCGCAACAGCGCATGTGCGTTTTCTGACGGCTGTTGTGCTGGCTCTCCTGCTTGGCTTGGTGCTGCTTTTGGTGTCGATGGTTCCCGCTGTCGTTGTGTCCGTGATTAAGAACGGTGCGGGTGGATCGGAGTATCCCGTCGCTCTCATTCGGGCGGGAGCTTCGACAACGTCCATGGTGGGGGAGGCGGTGTTGTGCAGTATTCCGTTGCTGGTCATGGCATACGGCGTGATTTCCGTCGTCGCTGCGTTGACAGCAGCGATTAGCCGCAACCCCGTTGTCACCGGAATGGTTTGCGCGGTTCTCTTGGTGTTGGGTTCGTTGAGCGCTCATGTTGAAAGCGTGGGCATGGGCGTCGCGCTGCTGGCTCCATTCGCCTCGTTTGATCCCGCTTCCCAGGTGGGGACGATTGGGTTCCTTGGGCGAGGGACGAACGCGATGCCTTTTGGAGAGGTCGTCGGCGCATCGGGCGCTCTGCTGGTGGTCTTGGGCGCCGTATCTCCGTTGTTGGTGCGCCTGGGTGTTCCGAAGATCGAAAGGGGATGATCTCGATGATTGACCTTCAAACGCTGACGATCTCTTATGGAAAGAAGGTGCTCGTAGATTCGGTGAACGCTGAGTTTGCCCCGGGTACGGTCTACGGTCTCGTCGCTCCGAACGGGCATGGAAAGACGACGTTGCTGCGTGCGATGGCAGGTTTGCCGGGTCCTCGCGTGGACGGGAGCATCGTTCTGGATGAGGTGCAGGGTACGGGTGCGAGAGAGGTCCGTTCTATGATCTTCTATGCACCTGGTGAGGGAACGCTGCTGTATCCCGGATTGCGTGCGGAAGATCACCTCAAGATGGTTTGCGATATGTGGCCGCATGCTCGTGATATCGAGGAGGTAGTGGAGCAAACGCAGATAGGCGAGTTCGCGAAGATGAGGATCCGCGCTCTGAGCCAGGGTATGAAGCAGCAGCTTACCTTGGCGATTGCGTATGCGACGGGTGCGCGGTACCTCCTGTTGGATGAACCCATGAACGCGCTCGATCCCAGCAGGGTGGACTTGCATTCCGGGATTCTCAGGAAGCTGGCCGATTCTGGTACGTGCATCATCATGTCATCCCACATCTTGGATTCGGTCGATAGACTGTGCGATGAGATTCTGTTTTTGAAGGATGGGAGGCTCATTAGAAGCATTCCGCAAGATGATGCTGCGCCGAAGTCTCCCGGATCCCATTTCGCAAGGCCTGCCGGACGCGCCGAGGGTGCGCTAAGCGCGTATCGGCGGCTCTACGGAGAGGGCGGGTAGAAATGCAAGTTAATAATCTATGTGGTCGATATGCCGTTAAACCCGCATATCGATACCGTTCAGCCATTCGCCTCGCCCCCGTCGCACGCATCTTCATCCGGTCTGTTACTTTTAATCTAACAGTTCTTTGAGGAACGTAGGTGCTTCCAAATGTACTGTCGACTTCTTCTCAAACTAATCCTAAGAGACAGGGCCGTATGGATCTCTACGCTCGTTCTTGCCGCAGCCTTCTCCGTCCCCATCGCGTTCAATTCACCCATCTACGGGCCCTTCTTTATGAAGCAGGGCATGCAGGGCTTTGTCGACGCATTCAATACGCGCGCGCCCCAGGCCAGCGGCACAGACCTATCGCCAGAGCAGCAAGATGACGCTGAGCTTGCAAGATACGCGAACGCCGCCCTCGCCGCTCAAACCGACGCCGCCTTTCTCGACTCTGCCGAGAGCTACTACGCGCTCATGGACGAAGGCTTCCAATCCGGGTCCATCGTGGGAGACCGAGAGACCAATGACGCGGAACTCGCGTATTGCCGTGCCCTGAGCAGCTCCGGCATCACGGATATCCCGGCCTCCGCAAGCGACCTGCCATTCCTTTCCTTCCTGCCTTACGCCATTGCCACGGCGCCGTCTTTCCTTCCCTTCATCCCCTTCCTTCTCTCGTCGATACTCGTGCTCGGCGCCACAAGGCCTGCGACCCTGGCGGCGAAGGCGCCCGTGCCCAAATTCCGGCGCCTTATCCAAACCGTGTTTTCAATAATTGGCGCGGGGACCGCGATGCTCCTCGCCGGCCTCGCACCCGGGGGCATTTACGCCTCGGCCCTAAACGGCTTCGGGCAAATTGGGTACCCGATCACCTTCTTCCATAACGGCGCGCTTACCGCCACGACCGCGGGAGACGTCTTCACGACCCTGCTTCTCGCGCTGCTTGCGGGCGGAACCTTGATATCCGTTTGCTCCGCCGTCCTATCGACCGCAACGAGGCGCGTCCTCGCAGGCCCCCTTACCTCAGCGCTGCTTGTCGCGGCCCCGGCATTCCCGTTATTGTCCGATTCGGCGCTGGAGCATAGCGCCGCGCTCAATCTCCTGCCGCTGGGCGTGTTCTCGCCTATCGAGGCCACGGGCTACGTAGGATGCTTCCCGACAGAATTCATTGGCTCCGGTTCAGGCAGCGCATCGATGCTTGCCGTGGCCCTGGTATACGTCGCGGTCCTTTTCGCGGTCGGCGCCGTCGTGACACGTTCGCCCAAACAGGCTGGACCCGCTAAAAAGCACCATGGGCTTGAGCTCCTGGACGTGAGCGTGGGATACGGGAGCACGACGATACTTTCGATCGGATCGCTTTCCTTGGGCCCGGGAACGGCGGCGGGGCTCGTCGCTCCCAACGGCTCGGGGAAAACCACCCTTCTTGAAGCGCTGTCGGGCCAATTTCCCGCCCGCATCCGCTCGGGAAGCCTGGCGGCAGACGGAATCTGCCAACGTCGATCAGCCGAATTTGCAGAACTCGTCTACCTGAGCTCTTCGGGCAGCGCGGATCTCTATCCCACGCTATCGGCCATCGAGCACCTTGCTTTCGTTAGGGAGGCGTGGAAATCGGCCGCCGACATCGACTCGCTCTGCGACTCCCTCGGAATCTCCCCATATCTCGACAAGCCGACCCGTAAACTCTCGACAGGAATGAAGCAGCAGGTAAAGCTTGCCATGGCGATAGCGACCGATTGCCCGTACCTCATCCTCGATGAACCGCTGAACGGCCTCGATCCGGGAAAACGGAAAACCTCCTGCGACGCGATGCGCAGCGAGGTGGCGCGGGGACGAAGCGTGCTCATTTCAAGCCATCTGCTCGACGACCTGGCAGACCTCACCAACTCGTTCTACTTCATCGAGGCCGGCACGCTCGTGGAAAAGATCGAGTCGTCCTCGCAGACGCTCAAGCAGGAATACCTCGATACATACGAGGGAGGTGAATGACATGAAACTATTTGAACAGCTGAAGTCCAATGCGTCGCGCATGGCTGTCTACGCCATCCTCGTGGCAACGGCTTTATGCGGAATCGCGGCACCCGTCTATGCGCTCAACGGGGAGAAAGGCGATGTCGAACCCGCGTACATGGCTTCGACGGTTAAAGACCGGTACAAAGCCTTCTCTGGAGACGCGTTTTACGTAGCAGAGTACGACACGACCTACCGTGAGCTTCGCTACAACAAGAGATACGAATATCTAGGCGCAAAAGTAATCAGCTATACATCGGGTTGGTACGGCCCCAACTATGGACACATAACCCAGTTCAAGTGTAACTACCGTGTGTACAACTAAAGCAACCCGGCCGGGACGAGGGGTGACGCAAAAGCGTCGCCCCTCGTTTTTAACCATGTCAACTGAA
The DNA here is from genome assembly GCA_902490325.1 of uncultured Collinsella sp. Classification (GTDB taxonomy): domain Bacteria; phylum Actinomycetota; class Coriobacteriia; order Coriobacteriales; family Coriobacteriaceae; genus Collinsella. The sequence continues at coordinate 28,319 of CABUDJ010000004.1, forward strand.
CCTGGTTCAGTTTGGTTGATTTCCGATCTCAGCCGAACACATTGAGCGGAAAGGCCGTTCCCGCAGTCAGTCGAACGTCCCCGGGGCCCTTCTCAGGCCCCGGGGACGGCATTTTGCCAGTTGAAGGAACGGTGGAGATGTGTTTCGATGGGTCAGATTCGTGTCGTTCCGAAAAGACCGTGAACCTTTTGTGGGACACGCGGCGCCGTGGTACCATAGCCGAGTTTGTTGTCTTGGTCGGAAACCAAGACGCCTTATGCGCTGATCGGTAACCAGCGCCTGACCAATAAGGAGTCCTACCATGAAGCAGGGTATCCATCCCCAGTATGTCGAGTGCACGGTGACGTGCTCCTGCGGCAACACCTTCAAGACGCACGCTACCGTGTCCGAGATGAAGGTCGAGCTTTGCAACGAGTGCCACCCGTTCTACACCGGCCAGCAGAAGTTCGTCGACACCGGTGGACGCGTCCAGCGCTTCGCCGACAAGTTCGGTGGCGCCGCTGCCGCCCAGCTCAAGAAGGCCGAGGAGGCCAAGGCTGCCAAGGCCGCCAAGGCTGCTGAGGCCGAGGCCGCTCGCAAGGCCGCCGCTGAGGCTAAGGCTGCCGAGAAGGCCAAGCGTGCTGCTAAGTTTGCCGAGGAGGCTGCCAAGCAGGCCGCCGAGGCTCCCGCAGAGGCTCCCGTCGAGGAGGCCGCTGCCGAGGCCGAGACCACCGAGGCTGCTGAGTAAATAGCTCGCCGCGGAATCACTCGCATTCATGGCATAAGGGCCGTGCATCCGTTTGGGTGCGCGGCCCTTTTCTTTTTATTGGTGCAAACCAACCTGCCCCCATTGCACCAAATTGGTGCGAAGGGGGACAGGTCCGTTTGCACCAAATGGCAGAGATGTAGCGTTTGCCCAGATAAAACCTGCCAAAATAAACCTGTCCCTGTTTGGCAGGTTGGTCGTAGTTATTACGTGGCGGTCGAGGTCGACCGTATAGGCCGCGCCTTGTTTGGCTAAAGTACATTTATCTGTGTTTAACTCGCCCAAGGCTGCATGGCGTGGGCGATGGCCAAAAAAGGAAAACCACATGGGATTCATGTCAAAGCTGCTGTCCTTTGGATCCGATAAGGACCTTAAGCGCTACTACAAGATCGTCGACCAGATCAACGGTCTTGAGCCCCAGTTTGAGAAGATGACCGAGGAGGAACTCCGCGCCCAGACCGATAAGTTCCGTGAGCGTTACGCCAACGGCGAGTCGCTCGACGACATGCTCCCCGAGGCTTTTGCCACCGTGCGTGAGGCTTCCAAGCGCATCACGGGCATGCGTCACTTTGACGTACAGCTCATCGGCGCCATGGCGCTTCATGAGGGGCATATCGCCGAGATGAAGACCGGCGAAGGCAAGACCCTGGTCTCCACGCTGGCCGGCTACCTCAACGCTATTGCCGGCAAGGGTGTACATGTCGTTACCGTCAACGATTACCTGGCCAAGCGCGACTCCGAGTGGATGGGCCGCATCTACAAGTACCTGGGAATGACCGTCGGTCTGCTCCAGAACAACATGCCGCTCGAGCTCAAGCGTCCGGCCTACCAGGCAGACGTCACCTACGGCACCAACTCCGAGTTCGGTTTCGACTACCTGCGCGACAACATGGTCACCCGCCCCGAGCAGCGTGTTCAGCGCGGCCACAACTACGCCATCGTCGACGAGGTCGACTCCATCCTGATCGATGAGGCCAGAACGCCGCTCATCATCTCGGGTGCCGGTACCAAGTCCGCCAGCACCTACAAGGACTTCGCGCGCGCCGTGCGCGGCCTGGAGCGCGGTGAGGACGTGTCGCACGACATGCTCACCGCCACCGAGGACGTGGAGCCCACGGGCGACTACGTCATGGACGAGGCCAAGCACACCATTGCCGCCACCGAGCGCGGCCTTAAGAAAATCGAGCGCCGCCTGGGTATCGATGACATCTACGCCGACCTTTCGGGTCAGCTGGTCAACCACCTGCAACAGGCGCTGAAGGCCCAGTACATGTTCCACCGCGACAAGCAGTATGTGGTCACCAACGGCGAGGTCAAGATCGTCGACGAGTTCACCGGCCGCATTATGGAAGGTCGCCGCTATTCTGAGGGCCTGCACCAGGCCATCGAGGCCAAAGAGGGCGTGCTCGTACGCGAGGAGAACCAGACCCTGGCCACCATCACCCTGCAGAACTACTTCCGTCTGTATGACAAGCTCTCCGGCATGACCGGCACGGCACTTACCGAGGATGCCGAGTTCCGCGAGATCTACAAGCTGCCCGTCGAGGTCATCCCCTCCAACAAGCCTGTGCAGCGCGTGGACCACGAGGACCTGGTGTACCGCACCATCCAGGCCAAGTACAATGCCGTCGCCGACGATGTCGAGCAGCGTCATGCCAAGGGCCAGCCGGTCCTGGTGGGCACCGTATCCATCGAGAGCTCCGAGAAGCTGTCCGCCGCCCTTACCAAGCGCGGCATCGCACACGAGGTCCTCAACGCCAAACACCATGAACGCGAGGCCCACATCGTTGCCCAGGCCGGACGCTACGGCGCCGTGACCATCGCCACCAACATGGCCGGTCGTGGTACCGACATCTTGCTGGGCGGCAACCCCGACGAGCTGGTGCGCGAGCGCCTGGAGTACGAGGGCCTGACCATGGAGGACGTGACGCCCGAGCAGCTCGAGCAGTTTAACGCCGAGGCCAAGGAGACCTGCAAGGCCGAGCGTGAGCGCGTGCTTGCCGCCGGCGGCCTGACCGTTATCGGCACCGAGCGCCACGAGTCCCGTCGTATCGACAACCAGCTGCGCGGCCGCTCCGGCCGTCAAGGCGATCCGGGCGAGACCCAGTTCTACCTGTCGCTCGAGGACGACCTCATGCGCTTGTTCGGCGGCGACAAGATGGACCGCGTCTCCAAGATGATGGTCACGGCCGACATGGGCGACGACATGCCCATCCAGCACAAGATCATCTCCAAGGCCGTCGAGAGCGCCCAGCACAAGGTCGAGAGCATCAACTTCTCCATGCGTAAGAGCGTCCTTGAGTACGACGACGTCATGAACAAGCAGCGCCAGGTCATCTACGCCGAGCGCAATAAGATTCTGGACGGCAAGGACCTGACCGACCACATCACCGAGGTCATGCACGACACCGTGTACCGCTGCGTGCAGGAGTTCTGCACCAAGGACAGTCACGATGGCGAGCGCGACCTGGAGGGCCTGCGCAAGTGGGTTGTGGAGCTCACCGGCCACATCGATACGCCGAAGTTCCCCGACGAGGATTATGAGGCCCTGGCTACCGATGTCCTGGCTTACGTAGAGAAGTGCTACAACATGAAGGCCGAGCGCTTGGGCGAGGACCTGATGCGCGAGCTCAACACCCAGGTCATGCTGCGCGTCATCGATACCCGCTGGATGAACTACCTGCAGGAGATGGACTACCTCAAGACCGGCATCGGCCTGCGCGGCTTTGGCCAGCGCGACCCGCTGGTCGAGTACAAGACCGAGGCCTACGGCGCGTTCCAGATGCTCGTCGACACCATGTACGAGGATTACCTGCGCACGGTTCTGCGCATCGAGATCAAGGCTGCCCCGCGTGCCGTGGAGCACAAGGAGGAGCCCGCGCTCGAGGGCGCGCGCTTCTCCGGTCCTGCCGAGGTCGATGGTGATAACGGCGACTCGGTGCTGCGCAAGCAGGCGCAGGTGCAGGCCCGCACGGCTGTCCAAGGCGGACCGGCTGCCGTCAACAACGGTGGCAAGGTGACCACTTATCGCAAGTCCGAGAGCGACGATCCGTACGTCAACGTGGGCCGCAACGACCCGTGCCCCTGCGGTAGCGGCAAGAAGTTTAAGTACTGCCACGGCAGGAATCGTTAATGGCTGAGGCTTTAGAGATAACGCCCGCCGAGCTGGACGCGTTCGCGGACCGGCTCGGCGAGGTCGAGTCGTATCTCCACCTGGACGAGAAGCGTACCCGTGTGACCGAGCTCGAGGCCAAAAGTGTTGCCCCTGGCTTTTGGGATGACGCCGACGCCGCCCGTGCCACCATGGAGGAGATCGCGCGTACCAAGGAAGATATCGCTGCCGTGGACACCGCGCGCGGCGAGCTTTCCGATGCCCGCGCCGCGCTGGAGCTTGCCGAGGAGATGGGGGATGACCCCGACGCCGTCGCCCTTCGCGAGGAGGCTGCAGCCACGGCTGAGCGCCTGGCCCGTGCCATCGATGAGCTTGAGCTTTCGAGCTGGTTTACCGGTGAGTTCGATCACGGCGATGCCATTGTGACCATCAAGCCCGGACAGGGTGGTCTGGAGGCCCAGGACTGGACCTTCATGCTCTTTAAGATGTACATGAAGTACTGCCAGCGTCGCGGCTGGAAGGTCACCATCAACGACTGTCCCGCAGCCGAGGTCATCGGCATCGACCGCGCGACCTTTACTGTCGAGGGCAAGGACGCATTTGGCATGCTGCGCGCCGAGGCCGGCGTCCACCGCTTGGTTCGCATTAGCCCCACCGACGACAAGAAGCGCCGCCAGACCACGTTTGCCGGCGTCGAGGTCATCCCCGTGCTACCCGATGATATCGACATCGAGATCAGTCCCGACGACATCCGCGTGGACGTGTACCACGCGAGCGGCCCGGGCGGTCAGGGCGTTAACACTACCGACTCCGCCGTGCGCGTGACGCATTTCCCCAGCGGCATTGTGGTCACCTGCCAAAACGAGCGCAGCCAGATCCAGAACAAGGCCGCGTGCATGCAGATCCTCAAGGCTCGCCTGTACGAGATTGAGCTCGAGAAGCGCGCCGAGGCGCTCGATGAGATTCGCGGACCCAAGACCACGATCGGTTTTGGTAACCAGATTCGCAGCTACGTGCTCTACCCGTACCAGATGGTCAAAGACCTACGCACGGGCGTGGAGACCAGCAATGTCGAGGCCGTCCTTGACGATGGCGACCTGGACCCGTTTGTTATTGGCTACCATCGCTGGGCCACCGGCAACGCCGATGCAGAAGGCTCGGAGGTCTAAAACATCGGGCGGCTTCAAGCCGATGCCAAGCCCAACGGTTGGACGGGTTTGTATCCAGAATAAACCCTGCGCAGGGGTGGTTTTTGTTCGGCGAATCGTTAGAATCGAATACAAGAAGAAGTTCAAAGCGCATCCGTTTGGGTGCGCTTTTTTGAGGGAGGCAGCATGGCATATCGTCTGGACATCAAGCGCATTCTTTCGATGAACTTCTTTCACGATCTGCCCCAGATCATGTTGGGGTGCGCTCTGGCCGCTATTGCGACCGACCTGTTTTTGATTCCCAACGGCCTTGCTGCCGGTGGCGTTACGGGCCTTGCCACCATTATCCAGGCGGTCGGCGCGACGCGAGGCGTGTCGCTTCCCGTCGGTATCCAGACCATCGTGATGAATGCCTTGCTGCTGCTGGTCGTTATGCGCGAGGGCGGCATGTTCTACGTGGTGCAGACCGCGACGGGCTTTGTGCTGCTGGGCTTCTTTACCGATCTGTTCGCCCCGTTTGTAGCACCTCTGGCGGATGCGGACCTGATGCTTCCCGCTATGTGGGGCGGCATTATTACGGGCATCGGTTACGGCATGGTGTTGCGCGCCGGCGCCAACACCGGCGGCTCGGACACGATTGGCCAAATCATATCGCGTAATACCTCGCTGCCCGTGGGCTCGACCGTCATGGCGATCGATGTTGCCGTATGCGCGCTATCGGCTCCGGTCTTTTCAATCGAAAACGCACTATATGCAGGCCTTTCGATGGTCATTAGCGGCTACGTGATCGATGCCGTGGTCGATGGTGGCAACAAACGCCGTATGGTACTCATCATCTCGGACAAGTTCCCTGATATCGCTGCCGATATCATGTATGGCCTGGGTCGTGGTTGTACCAAGTTTAAGGCGACTGGCATGTATTCGGGTGCCGAGAAGCCGGTGATTATGGTCATCGTGAGCCGTCGAGAGCTCAATACCCTCAAGACCATCGTGCGCGAGCGCGATCCTCACGCCATTGTGACGGTCGCTGACGTTACGGAAGCCTTCGGCGAGGGATTCAAGGACATTAGCGCGTAGGGTCGACCGCGTTCCATCCAAAAGACGTTCACATTGATAAACCGTTTCATCAGCGGTTCTGCCTGCTAAATTGTTCAAATAATGATAAAAACTCTGGTAAAGCCATCAGTTTCCAGCATAATGAATGACGTACGTGCATTGCGGCTGTGTTGGGATTACCTTCGGTGCCGTGCGCATTTTGTCTAATGAGGATGAAAGGAAGGCACAATGAGCGACGAAGAGCTCAAAAAGGTTGCCAACGAGGTAAGGAAGGGCATCGTCACCGGCGTGCACGCTGCCAAGTCCGGCCATCCGGGCGGTTCGCTCGGCGCTGCCGACATCATGACCTATCTGTACTTTGAGGAAATGAACGTCGACCCGGCCGATCCCCGCAAGGCCGACCGCGATCGTTTTGTGCTCTCCAAGGGCCATTGCGCTCCGGGCCTGTACGCCGTGCTCGCCGAGCGTGGGTTCTTCCCCAAGGAGGACCTCGAGACGCTGCGCCATATCGGCAGCCACCTGCAGGGCCACCCCAACATGAACGACACCCCGGGCGTCGACATGTCCACCGGCTCGCTCGGCCAGGGCATTTCCGCCGCCGTGGGCATGGCCGTTGCCGCCAAGCACTGGGGCGATACTTATCGCACGTACGCCCTGCTGGGCGATGGCGAGAGTGAGGAGGGCCAGGTCTGGGAGGCCGCCATGTTTGCCGGCAACCAGCAGCTCGACAACCTCTGCGTGATCGTCGACCACAACGGCCTGCAGATCGACGGTCCCGTCGAGGAGGTCAACGACCCCATGCCGCTCACCGACAAGTTCCGTGCCTTTAAGTTCCACGTGGTGGAGCTTGTCGACGGCAACGATTTCGACCAGATCCGCGCCGCCTTTGCCGAGGCTCGCGCTACCAAGGGCCAGCCGACCGCCATTATCGCCGAGACCATGAAGGGCAAGGGCGTTTCCTTTATGGAGAACCAGGTGGGTTGGCACGGTAAGGCCCCCAACGATGAACAGTTTGAGCAGGCCATGGCAGAGCTCACGGCCGCCGGAGAGGAGCTCTAGGATGGCAGACGTCAAGAAAATCGCCACGCGTGTAAGCTACGGCGAGGCCCTCGTCGAGCTCGCCAACGAGCACGATGACTTTGTGGTCCTCGACGCCGACCTGGCCGCCGCCACGCAGACCGGCAAATTTAAGGCCGCTTGCCCCGACCGCTTCTTCGACGTGGGTATCGCCGAGAGCAACCTGATGGGTGTTGCCGCCGGTATCGCGACCACCGGTCGTGTTGCCTTCGCGAGCACCTTTGCCATGTTCGCTGCCGGTCGCGCCTTTGAGCAGGTCCGTAACTCCATCGGCTACCCGCATCTCAACGTTAAGATTGGCGCCACGCACGCCGGTATCTCGGTGGGCGAGGACGGCGCCACACACCAGTGCTGCGAGGATATCGCCCTGATGCGCGTCATCCCTGGCATGACTGTGATCGTTCCTGCCGACGACGTCGAGGCCCGCGCCGTGACGCGCGCCGCCTACGAGTGCGACGGTCCGGTGTACATGCGCTTCGCTCGTTTGGCCTCGCCGGTTATCAACGACCCCGAGACCTACAAGTTCGAGTTGGGTAAGGGCATTGTCATGCGCGAGGGCGCCGATGTGACCATCATCGCCTGCGGCCTGATGGTCGGCGAGGCTCTCGAGGCCGCCGAGCAGCTCGCTGCCGAGGGCATCGACGCCGAGGTCATCAACATGCACACCATCAAGCCCATCGACGCCGACCTGATCGTCAAGAGCGCCACCAAGACCGGCCACGTCGTGACCGTCGAGGAGCACTCCGTGATCGGCGGCCTGGGCAGCGCCGTTGCCGACGTCCTGTGCGAGCAGTGCCCGACGCCGCTCAAGAAGATCGGCGTCAACGACACCTTCGGTGAGTCCGGCCCGGGCGCCGAGCTCCTGCACAAGTACGGCCTGGACGCCGCCAACATCGTGGCGACCACCAAGGAGTTCTTGGCATAAGGCAAGGCGGATCTCAAGGACTGCTTCGCCAGAACTATGGAAACCCGGCAGGGGCGCTCTCTTGGAGAGCGCCCCTGTTTCAGTTGCGGTGAAATAAGGACTGATTAGACCTTTTAACTGGTAAAACAGTCCCTATTTCACCGCAACTTATGAAGACGCCCCTCAAGCAAGGCCCCATTAGGGAAAAGGGCCCAGAACAGAAAAGTGCAATTCAGACCCTCCCAACTTTGTATGCGCAGCACCTTAAGATGGATGCGCCGGCCCCATAGTAGCCGCAGGCCGGGCACAGGGTTACCTCCCAAATCTATCCGCAGGACGGAGGGAGCCCCGCAGCGCGAAGCGCGTGGCGGGGCTCCCGACATGTCCGAGGACGATTTGGGAGGTAACCCTGTGCCCGACCGGTGGGAATAGAAGCACGCCATGCTTCTTATGTGCAGCAAAGCTAATGCTGCTAAAATACAAAGCGCTCATGTAGTTTAAACGCACGACGATAAGGAGCACCAGTGGGTAACCACTTCCGTACCTCCGGTGCGGGCGATGATGCCCCCAAGACGCAGGCAGGCGTCCAGGGCAGTCGTTTCGCCACTCCGGATTCAGAGGGCCAGCCTGTTGCTCAGGCCCCCGCTCAGCCGGCAGATCAGGCACAGCCGGCATCCGATCCCTTTGCCTACAATCCCACCAGCGATGTCGCGCTTTCCGGCGCGGCGGGTTTTGAGCCCGTTCAGGCCGTGACCGCTCGCGTGGAGCAGCCTCAGGCTGGCGCCGCCACGCCGCAGCCTACCATGGCCGGCATTCCCGACCCCTTGGCCCCTGCGACGCCGGCTCCTCAGCCTGCGCAGTCTGGTCTCTTTGCCGCAATTCCCGACCCCACGCAGCCTGCTGCCCCGGTGGTCGAGAGCGATCAGGTCGCCGAGGTCGCAAGCCTCGATAACGCGCTCAACAACCCCGATTTTACGTCGGTGTTTGCGCCCATCGATCCGCAGGCCAGCCGCAAGAAGATGGCCAAGCAGGCCGGTGTCGAGCCCGTCATCCTTATGGAGCATGTCACCAAGATCTATCCGGCACAGCCCAACAAGCCTGCACTCGACGACATCAACATCGAGATCTATCCGGGCGAGTTCGTCTTCCTGGTCGGTCACTCCGGCTCGGGTAAGACCACACTGCTGTCGACGCTCAACCGCGACGTCAAGCCGACGAGCGGCCGCATCCTGGTTGCCGGTCAGGACCTCATGAAGATCAAGAACCGCAAGGTTCCGTTCCTGCGCCGCCAGATTGGCGCCGTGTTCCAGGACTTTAAGCTTCTGCCGCAAAAGACCGCCTACGAAAACGTGGCGTTTGCCCTTCAGTGCATCGGCAAGCCCAAGGGCGTCATTCGCAGCCAGGTGCCCGAGGTGCTGCGTCTGGTCGGTCTGGCCGATCAGATGGACTCGCTGCCCGACCAGCTTTCCGGTGGCGAGCAGCAGCGCGTTGCCGTCGCCCGCGCTATGGTCAACCGTCCGCCGCTGCTGATCTGCGACGAGCCCACGGGCAACCTCGACCCGGCGATTTCGCTGGGCATCATGAAGCTGCTCGAGCGTATTAACCGCACCGGCACGACCGTGATCGTGGCTACGCACGACCGCGAGATGGTCGATAGCATGCACCGTCGCGTGATCGCCCTCGAGGGCGGCCACGTTATCCGCGACCAGGAGAGGGGAGGTTACGGCAACTATGGCACCAACTAACGTGGGCTACTCCTTCAAAGAGGCAATCAGTCACTTCTTCCGTAACTGGACTACCTCGCTCGGCGCCGTCATCACGATCTTCCTTTCGCTGTTTATCATCGGCCTGTTCATCATGGGCTCCGCGATGCTGAACTCCGTGATCGGCACCGTCGAGGATCAGGTTGTCATCAACGCGTTCATTAGCGATGACGCCGATCAGGCCGATGTCCAGGCTTTTGAGGCCGAGCTTAAGACGTGGAATAACGTCAAGTCCGTGACCTATAAGGACAAGGACGACGCGCTGGCCGAGTATACGAGCAAGATGTCGGGCAACGCCGACGCCACCATGAGCGCGCTCGATGGCCAGAACCCGCTGCCGGCTTCGTTTGCAATTGAGATGGACGATCCGTCCAAGGTCGAAAGCACGGCCCAGAAGCTCAAGAAGAACGCCGACTTCCAGAAGATCGCGGATGACGGCGACGTCAACGCGAGCGTGCTGTACGGCCAGGAGGAAGTGAGCCGCCTGTTCCAGGTGACCAACTACATCCGCATCGCCGCCGTGGTGCTCGTTGGCCTTCTGACCTTTATCGCATTCATCTTCATCAACAACACGATTCGCCTGTCCATCACGGCGCGTCGTCGTGAGATTGCGATTATGCGTCTGGTCGGCGCCAGCAACGGCTTCATTCGCGGCCCGTTTATCACCGAGGGCGTACTGCAGGCCATTTTGGGCTCGCTGCTTTCCATCGGCGTTCTGGAGCTGCTGCGCAATCTGATGATTCCGCGTTTGCAGGAGAGCATCGGCTGGATGTCGTTTGCCCTGCCGATGCAGTACTACCTGGTGACCTATGCTGCGCTGATTCTGGTCGGTGTGATTATCGGTCTCTTTGGTTCTGCCATAGCCATGCGCCGCTACCTGCGCGTGTAGGCATGTCTGGAATTCATCCCTTCCAACGGGTCGTCTCTTATGGGGCGGCCCGTTTTTTGATCTCTAGGGGACGGCAGGAAAGCGAATCATTTGGGTAGACTCTTTGGAGTTCGTCATCGATAGCAAGGAGGCGCCATGGGGCGCAATAACAAGCATAAGCGCGGTGCCCGCAATAAGCGTGGGCCGGTGCGCAGCGAACGCCGTCCGAGCCTGACCGGGCGCGTGCAGCTCCATGAGCATGGCGCCTATGTCATAACCGAGAGCGGCGACTACAAGGTTATGGGCCGCGGTAAGCGCGAGATCATGGATGGCGATACCGTTGCCGTGAGCATTAAGAACAGCCCGCACGGTGAGCGGCGCGCCGTGATCGAAGGCGTGGTTGAGCGCGCAGCCATAAGCGTGGTGGGTACGTACCAGACCGCTGGTCCGCTCGGTGTGATCGAGCCGCTCGATTCGCGCCTGAAGGCCGACTTCTTCATTCTGCCCGAGGATACCTCGGCGGATCGTCTGGGCGTCCACCCGGGTGATGCCGTTGTCGCGCGCATTTTGACCTACCCGACGCGCCTGGAATCGGGCACCGTGACGATCGAACGCCGCATTGGCGGAGATGACGCGCCCGATTTGGGCGTTCAATATGTGATGGCGCGTTACGGCTATACCGATAGCTATCCCGAGGCCGCGCTGGACGAGGCCGAGGGGCTTTCGCTCGATGTGTCCGCGGCGCTTAAGGACCCGCTCCGCCGCGATCTGCGCGACCGCTTTGTCATCACGATCGACCCGGTCGACGCGCGCGACTTTGACGATGCCATTTCGCTTGAGCGCACGCCCGAGGGTGGCTACAAGCTGGGTGTGCATATCGCTGACGTTTCTCACTATGTGGCTTGGAACGGGCATATCGATCTTGAGGCTCGCCATCGTACGACATCGGTGTATCTGGCCGATCGCGTGCTTCCCATGCTGCCCGAACGCCTGTCCTGTGACCTGTGTTCGCTTCGCCCTGACGAGGACCGTCTTGCGTTTACCGTTGACATTGAGCTCGATGCGCAGGGTCGCGTGCGGCATTACGATCCGTACCCCAGCGTGATTCGCTCGCGTGTGCGTATGGACTATGACGGCGCCGAGGCGCTGCTGGTGCGTGCCGGCGCGGTGGAGTATGGGGTGCTGGAGGGTGCGGCCGAGGATGTTGCGGCTGCTGAGGCCTCGCGCGAGGAGGCGCTTGAGCGCGGTCTTGCGTGCGAGAAGGCCGCCCGCGGCTGCAACGTCGACCTCGGCAATTTCCTTGTCGCCGCCAACGAACTCGCCGAACTTCGCCGTCGTATTCGTCGCGTCCGCGGCTCAGTCGATTTTGACACGGCCGAGATTCGCGCTCTATTGGATGAGGACGGAGTACCCGTGCAGATTGTGGCGCGCGAGCGTTCGTGTGCCACGTCGCTTATCGAGGAAGCCATGCTGCTCGCCAACGAGTGCGTGGCCGAGTGGCTGGCCGACCGCGACATTGAGGCTTGCTATCGCGTGCACGATGATCCCAGTCCCGATAGCCTGCACGGCGCCGCCGTGGCGCTGGCGCAGCTGGGCATCATCGACGACCGCCGTGCGGCTGGTATTGCCCTGGGAAGTCCCGATGAGCTGCAGGCTGCGGTCGACGCCGCGGCTGGCACGGCCAACGCGCCGCTTGTCAACACGCTGCTGTTGCGCAGCATGCAGCGCGCACTGTACAAGCCGCGCAACGAAGGCCACTTTGCGCTTGCCGCTCCGTGCTACTGCCACTTTACGAGTCCTATCCGCCGCTATCCCGATTTGGTGGTGCACCGCGTGCTCAAGCTGCAGCTGGCCTATGAGCAGCTGGGCGGCAAGGACGCCTTGGCACGCACGCCCCGGCTCATCGGTAAGGGGCGCGAGTCCCTGCCACGCATTCTGCCGCAGATTTGCCGTGCATGCAGCGATGCGGAGCGTGCGGCCGATGCCGCCAGCCATGCGACGCAAAAGATCAAGATTGCCCAGTACTACGAGGATCGCCTGGGCGAGCGCTATGCCGGAACGGTCTCGTGGGTCAGCAGCATGGGCCTGTTCGTACGCTTGGATCTGACGCAGGTCGAGGGCCTGGTTTCAATTAAGAGCCTGGGCAACGAGTGGTTCGAGTTTGACGAGGACGCGCTCACGCTCACAGGTGCCGACACGGGGACCCGCTATGAGCTGGGGCAGCGCGTGGTCATCGAGGTCTCGCGCGTCAATACCACGCGCGGGCACTTGGACTTTAAGCTAATCCATTAGCCAAATCACGACTCGTGGCGGGAGAACGGAGGGCGGTCTTTCGGGGCCGCCCTCCGCGTTTGGATCGTGACTACCTTGCCGTCTGCTCGGCTGCCCGCTTACCTGCTATTTGAGAGGTAAAACCTACCAAAATAAACCTGTCCCTTTTTGGCAGGTTTACAAGAAAGCGGGGATGAGATGGCGACGGTGTACGGTTATGCGCGGGTGAGCTCGCGCGATCAGAATCTGAACCGGCAGCTGGATGCGCTGGGCGCCTATGGCGTGGGCTCGGCGAATATTTATGCCGACCATGCGAGTGGCAAGGACTTCGACCGCCCGCGGTATCGCGAGCTGCTGCACGTCCTGGGAGACGGGGACGTGCTGGTGGTGCTTTCTATCGACCGACTTGGCCGTAATTACTCCGAGATTCTTGAGGAATGGCGACGCATTACCAAGGATCTCGGGGTTGCCATTGTGGTGTTGGACATGCCATTGCTTGACACGCGCGCCAGGGCCAGCGGCGCGCCGGATGTGACCAACACCCTGATTGCCGATATTGTGCTGCAACTGCTGAGCTACGTGGCGCAGGTGGAGCGCGAGAATATCCATCGGCGCCAGGCGGAGGGGATTGCAGCGGCGCGGGCGCGAGGGGTTCGTTTCGGTCGACCTCGCAAGCCGTGCCCTCCTCAGTTTGAGCTGGTGCGCGATAGCTATGAGGCGGGCGATATTACCCGCAGCCAGGCAGCAAAGTGCCTGGGCGTGTGCGTGGGGACGTTCGATCGCTGGATGCGCGAGGCGGGGTAGGGGTTTGCGTCGCTTTGTCGCTTCCTGTTGCGATTCAAATTTTGATACGGTGACGATGTCATTTGGGGCTACACTCGCTGATATTCAAAAAAAGGAGGTTGGCCCTTGGCGCGCGTAAAACAAATAATCGGGTGGACCGCGATCGCTCTGTTCGCCGCAACGCTGGCGGGCATCTGGGTGCTGACGGAGCAAAACGCAGTGCAGACGTCGTTGCTGAGCGAGTCCACCGCGCGTGTGGTGGATGGTCAGGCTACGGGCGTACAGGCTGCCAATGCCACGGGTGAAGCTCAGACGGAGAACGGAATGACCGGGGGCACCGATTCGGCTGCCTCGAATGTACGGTCTGGCCGACTTGCTTCCATTCGCATGTGGGTGGGCACGAACGTCCGTCGCGTTGCCCATACCGTAGAGTTTTTCTTCGTCGGATTGTTCGCCTCGGTGGTCGTGGTTTGCTTTTCCAGGCGTCCGTGGAGCGTATGCTCCCGTTGCCTGCCCGCATTGCTATTTTGCGCCGCCTGCTCCATTGGCGATCAGGTGCATAAGATCTTTGTTCCCGGCAGGCATTTCGACGTTATCGATTTAGGATTCGATGCTGCGGGCTATGTCACCGCGATGCTGTTGGTATTGCTGGCAGCGGCGTTGGTGCGCCATGCGACTCGGCCGATCGGCGCCCATGCGAGGCGCTAGCCGGTAACAAACCCGTTTCTGATAATGCGACCTTGTTGAATTATTTTGTGTCGCGCGTATTTCCGAGCGGTCGGATTTGAGGGGCGAGCGGTAGAACGCTCGCCCTTTGTGCGCCACGATGCGGCACAATGTACCGTAAAAGCTGTTTATATCCGGTACGAATCGTTCGTTGGTCTTTAATTCTTCTCAACGGAGGTGTTTGGGATGGCAAACGGATTGCTTTTGCGGCTTCGCGAGCGTGAGCTCAGCGCGAGCCCGGCGGAACGCAATGTCATCGCATATGTAAGCGCTCATCCGCACGAGGTGGTCGGGCTGTCCGTCCGTGGTCTTGCCGATGCCACGTTCTCCTCGCCCTCGAGCATTTTGCGCTTTTGCAAGCGCTTGAGTTTTGCGGGCTACAAGGAGTTCCAGCGCGAACTGATTGCCGAGCTGGCGCTCTTGGGTGACAAGAAAGACGTTGCCCTCGAGGACATCTCCATGGATGACAGCGTCGAACGTATCGTGGGGAAGGTGATGAAAAGCAACGTGCGCACGATCGAAGCGACGGCGCGAACGCTCGATTACACCGTCTTGGAGCGATGTGCGGCCTATCTTAAGCGGGCACGCGCGGTCAATCTGTTCGGTATCGGTGCCTCTCGTTTGGTCGCGCACGATCTGGCGCAAAAGCTCATGCGTGTCGACAAAGAGTGCCATCTGTACGACGACTGGCATGATCAGCTCTTGTGTGCCAAGAACATGCATGAGGGCGATATGGCAATCGCCTTTAGCTACTCGGGCTTGACGCAAGAGGTGCTGGACTGCACCGCCGAGGCCCAACGTCACAACTGTCCCGTTGTGGCCGTGACCAAAGTAGATGGATCATCCAAGCTTGCCACCATGGCCGATGCCGTGCTCGGCGTCGCTGCGAGTGAGCCCTTGGTCCGCAGCGGTGCCATGGCTTCGCGTATGGCTCAGCTTATGGTTGTCGATGCCCTGTACGCTGCTTACGTTGCCAGCGACTACGAACGAGCGACGCATGTCATTAAGCAAAACTACATCGAGAAACAGGAAAGATGAGGTGAATGAAATGCTCGATTTAACAAAATTCACGACCGAACAGCGTAATCAAAGGTCAATGGACCTCGATACGATGACATCGCTGCAAATCGTCACGACGATGAACGATGAGGATCTTCGTGCCGTCCAGTCGGTCACAAAAGTGTTGCCCCAGGTTGCCACAGCAATCGACTGGGCTGCTGAGGCACTCGAGCGCGGCGGGCGCGTCTTTTACATGGGCGCAGGCACCAGCGGACGTCTGGGCGTACTCGACGCTTCGGAGTGTCCGCCCACGTTTGGCGTGTCACCCGATCTGATTGTCGGGCTCATTGCCGGAGGCGAGACGGCGTTTATCAAGGCTGTCGAAGGTGCCGAAGACAGCGAGGAGCTTGGCGCGAGCGACCTGCGGGGGCGTGGACTCTCGGACAAGGATCTTGTCGTTGGCCTGGCGGCAAGCGGTCGTACTCCCTATGTGGTGGGCGGCCTTGTGTACGCCAAGGCAACTGGGTGCAAGACGATCGCAATTGCCTGCAACCAAGGGTCGAAGATCGGGGAGAGCGCAGATCTTGCCATTGAACCCGTGCCCGGTCCCGAGGTACTGACCGGCTCAACGAGGCTCAAGGCGGGAACGGTTCAAAAGCTCATTCTCAACATGATTTCGACCGGTGCCATGGTCAAGATCGGCAAGGTATACCAAAACCTGATGGTCGATGTGCAGCAGACGAACGAGAAGTTGGTGGTGCGCGGCCAGAACATCGTGATGGAGGCGACCGGCTGCACGCGCGAGTGCGCTATTCAGGCGCTTGCAGATGCCGGCGGCCACGTAAAAACCGCTATTGTCTCGGTGCTGCTGGACTGCGATGCCGAGCAGGCCGCGGTAGCTCTTGAGCGGGCGCGAGGCCATGTCCGTGCTGCGGTGAGTGGCCATGAGAAGAGCAATGCCGATGCCCAATAGGTGCGCGGCGTGAGCTGATATGACATCCAGATGAGATACCCAATACAAGGAGGAGTTATGACGAACAAAGAGCTGGCTCAAAAGCTGCTGGACCTTTTGGGCGGTAAAGACAACGTGCTCGCAAACGCGGCGTGCATGACGCGCCTGCGCGTGACCGTCAAAGACACGGACAGCGTCGACACGGAGGGCATTAAGGCACTCGACGGCGTGATGGGCCTAGTCGAGGACGACACGATGCAGATCGTGCTGGGGCCGGGCAAGGTGAATAAGGTGCTCGAGGAGTTCTCCAGGCTCACCGGCCTTGCGAAAGGCGTTGCTGACGAGAGCGTGGTCGACGCTGCGGCCACAAACAAGGCCGCGCAGAAGGCCAAGTACGAGTCCAAGCCGGTTCAGGCTTTCCTCAAGAAGATTTCCAATGTCTTCGTCGCCCTGCTTCCCGGCATCATTGCGGCTGGCCTCATCAACGGCATTTGCAACGTCATTAACGTCTCGACGGCAGGCGCGCTTGCGGGCGAGTGGTGGTACCAGGGCATTCGTTCCATGGGCTGGGCCCTGTTTGCCTATCTGCCCATCTTGGTGGGCTATAACGCGGCACGTGAGTTTGGTGGCTCCGCTGCGCTGGGCGGCATCGCCGGCATGATGTGTATCGCCAACAGTGCCATGCCCCTGCTTGCGCCTGGCGCGGCCGATCCTGCCACTGCCATTCTGCTGCCGCTCACCAATGCGCAGTACAACCCCGCGGCGGGCGGCATGATCGCGGCTCTTATCGCTGGCGCATTTTTTGCCTGGATGGAGCGTCAGATTCGCAAGGTTATGCCCAACGCACTCGACACGTTCTTGTCCCCGCTGCTGGTGCTCATCATCGGCGCCTTTGCTCTGATGCTCGTCATCCAGCCGGTTGGCGCATGGCTGACGACTGCCATCTTTAGCGTTTTGACCTTTATCTTCGAGAAGCTGGGCGTCCTGGGCGGCTATATCCTGTCGGCAGGCTTCTTGCCGCTGGTTTCCGTCGGCCTGCATCAGGCGCTCACGCCGATCCACGCTATGCTCAACGATCCCGACGGTGCTACCAAGGGCATCAATTACCTGCTTCCCATCCTTATGATGGCTGGCGGCGGTCAGGTCGGTGCCGGTCTGGCGCTGTACTTTAAGACCAAGAACGCCAAGCTTAAGAAGTACGTCGCAGAGTCCATTCCCGTTGGAATCCTGGGTGTGGGCGAGCCTCTGATGTATGCTGTTACGCTGCCGCTCGTTCGTCCGTTTGTGACGGCCTGTCTGGGTGCCGGATTTGGCGGCGCGCTCGCAGCGCTGCTTCACATCGGCACGGTTTCTCAGGGCGTTTCCGGTCTGTTTGGCCTGCTGATCGTCGTTCCTGGCCAGCAGCTCGGCTACGTTGCCGCTATGCTGCTTGCCTATGTCGCCGGCTTTGTCCTGACGTGGTTCTTTGGCGTCGACGAGCAGAAGATCAACGAGTTCTTTGGCGAGTAGTTTGATATCGCGAGCCGTGTTGCTCAGGGCTCGCGGCGCGCGGCAGATTTCTTGATGCTATGGTTGTGCCGGCGGGGCTAACTGCTCCGCCGGCCTTTTTTAAAGGAGCGTTGAAACGTGAAAACGGGTATTTCGATTTATCTTTCCAGCCCTCTGCAGGATATTGAGCGGACGATTGGGCACGGTGCCGCGGCGGGTGCGCGCTATGCGTTTACCTCACTGCATATTCCCGAGGATGGGGGAGCGGCGTATGCCGATAAGATCCGTCATGTGCTGTCGCTGCTTTCCGCCCGCGGCATTGCGCTCATTGCCGATGTGGGACCGCGCACGTGCGATTTGCTCGGGCTTGAGCGCATCGAGGACCTGCGCGATCTGGGGTTGGAATACCTTCGTTTGGACTATGGCTTTAGCGCCCAGCGGGTCGCGGAGCTGTCCGGTGTATTTCGCATTGTGGTCAATGCATCGACGGTGAGTTCTGATGAAATCGCATCGTGGCGTGAGGCCGGTGCCGATGTGACTCGTTTTGCTGCCTGCCACATTTTTTACCCCAAGCCTTATACCGGTTTAGCTCTGGAGGACATTGCTCGGGTGAATCTTCGTCTTGCGGCGCTTGGATTCGAAATCATGGCTTTTGTGCCGGGTGATGCCAACGTTCGCGGGCCGGTATTCGAGGGGCTGCCGACGGTCGAGGCACAGCGCGGTCGCGCGTCAAAGGTTGCCCTCAACATGCTTGAGCTCGCACATGGCGCCGATTGCGACATTGTGTTGGTCGGCGACCCCGATCTTTCCGATGCGGGCTGGGCGCAGTTTGCTCAAGTTTCCGCCGGATACGTGGACCTGCAATGCGAGCTTGAGTCTGGTTATGCCTATGTACGTGGGCAGATTCATCACGACCGGCCCGATTCGAGCACCCTCATCTTTAGGTCTCAGGAGTCGCGCACGACGCTTAAACCGGATTCCGTGCCGATGGATGCCGGTGCCGGCCTGTCGCGAAAGATGGGGTCGATCGCTGTGAGCAATAGCGGCTATGGGCGCTACGAAGGCGAGCTTGAGATTGCGCGGGTCGATCTTCCCGGTGACGAGCGCATGAACGTTGCGGGTCATATCACGCCCGAGGCAATGGAGCTGCTGCCGTTCATCAAACGCGGATTCGGGGTACGGTTCGTTTAGTGTGTGACCCGTGGGCTACAATTGGCCCATCATGCGAAGGCGCCTCGTATGGCGTGTGCCTGCGTTGGCCGATCTATATTCGGAGGATTCCCATGACCGTACTGTTTGTTGAATATCCCAAGTGCTCGACCTGTAAGAAGGCCAAGGCATGGCTGGACGAACACGGGGTAGAGTATATCGACCGCGATATCGTTTTGGACAATCCCACGGCTGATGAGCTTGCGACCTGGATTGCTCGTTCGGGGCTGCCGGTGCGGCGCTTCTTTAATTCGTCGGGCATGAAATATCGAGAGCTGGGCCTGAAGGCGCGTCTGGATGCGGGCATGACGGATCGGGAGTGCTACGAGCTGCTGGCAACCGACGGCATGCTGGTCAAGCGTCCGCTGTTGGTGGGCGACGACTTTGCGATTCCTGGCTTTAAGGAATCGGCTTGGGCCGAGGCATTGCTGTAGCGGCTGCGGAAAGCGCGACCCGTTTTGAGCGCTCAGGATGGGACGTGTTTTCCATCGGCGGGCTCGCTCGGCTCAATCCTTGAGCTGTGCCCATTCGTGCGGACCGTAGACCTTTACGTGCTTGTTGGGCTTGCCGCTCCAGTACTCCTCGTCCATAAAGGGCAGATATGCCTGAACGCCGGGGCAGATAAAGGGGATCCGCTGCTGTTGCAGTCGCTCGCGCTGGCGCTGCTCCAGGTGCGCCTCGGATATGACGGTCGGCATACCGGACAGCTCGACGAGGCTTGCCTGGATTCGCTTAAGGTCGGGGAGTCCCGCGTGCCATGACATCCGCATGATCAAAAAGGATGCACGGCGGTATTTTGCCTGCATCACCGTGATGGCGGGGCGCAGAGTGGGATGGATTTTGTCCCGTTCGGGCCAAAGGTCAGCAGTGATCTCGAGGCCCAGGGTCTCCCATAGGTAATCAAGCTCTTCGTCCATGGCGCCTCGATATCTACGTGATCATTGATACTTCGATTGTGTTGCCTGGTGCTATCGTTTTCGCGGTAGAATCTGCCAACGGTTGACGGCTACCGCTCGCGGCGTTTTGCCCTTCGTGTGCAGCGGTCGACTTCACAGGTCCTTCACGTGTTGGCCGTATTTGACTGAATTTCAAAAAAGTCAAAATTGGGGCTTGCGTCACGGCCGGACTTCCCGTATATTTCTTTCTTGCGCAAAGGCACAGCCGAGCGCAGCGATGCAGTCATTGGGATGTCGTCTAATGGCAGGACAGCGGATTCTGGTTCCGTCAATGGGGGTTCGACTCCCTCCATCCCAGCCATTGCATTTGCTACATATGGCCCGTTCGTCTAGCGGTTTAGGACGCCGCCCTCTCAAGGCGGAGATCACCAGTTCGAATCTGGTACGGGCTACCACAAAATGAACGCCCGGGCCTCGTAAGAGACCCGGGTTTTGTGTATTGACCGATATTTAAGGCGCGCGTTGAGTCTGCCGCCCGGACCGAGGAGTTGTCATGGACCTGCCTATCAGCTTGGAAGACATCACGTATGCCGAGAACTATCTGGCGCAGGGCGACCTGGCTACGGCGACGCCGCTGCTTGAGCGTCTGGTGGAGCTCGCCGAGGAGTATATCGACGCTGAGTGCAAGACGGAGGAGAAGCGCCAGTACTTTAGCTTCGACAGCAAGTTTGAGCGCCTGGCCTATCGCCGCGTGGAGAAGGATCCGCGCGAGCTGGTGCAGGTCGAGGTTCCCTTTGACCGCCTGTACTCCGACATGGCGTTTGCCTACATTCGCCAGCAGGATTATGTGAGTGCTCGGAATGCCCTGATGCAGGCCGTGCGTTGGGATCCCATGAACTGCAACTATCGCTTGGACTTGGCCGAGCTGTTCCGCGCGCTCGAGGACAAGCAGGAGTGGGCATCGCTCTCGTTCTCGGTGCTGGAGCGCGCGAGCGACGGTAAGTGCGCCGCACGCGCCTACACCAACTTGGGTCAGTACTTCTTGGAGCCCGAGACCGAGAACATTTCGGCTGCCGTGGGCTGCGCACGTCTGGCGCTGCGCCTGGCGCCCAATGATGCGCATACGACGCGCCTGCTCAACAAGATCCATACCACCTATCCGGATGCCGCGGACGAGAGTGACGACCATGTGATGGGTGAGCTCGCCCTGCAGGGCGTGCCGACCTCGCCTTCGGCCGAGATCGCCATCTGCCTGATCATGTGCGCGACCGATGCTGCAAGCGACGGCGACAAGCAGGAGGCTACGCGTCTGACGGTCCGTGCCCGCGACCTGGTGGGCGAGGAGGCATGCGCGGCGATTATCAAGCTGGTGCGCGAGAGCGATGCCGAGCTCAATGCCGAGCGCAGGGCAAAGCGCGAGGCTGCGGGCTCAAACGCCGATGGCGCCAAGGAGGCCGGCGATGCCCAGTAAGCGCGAGCGCAAGCTCATTTCCAAGAATCGCTCGGCACATCACGAGTACTTTATCGATGAGACGTTTGAGTGCGGTATTGAGCTGAGCGGTACCGAGGTCAAGTCGATTCGCGAGCGCGCGTGCCAGATTACCGATACCTTTGCACTGATTCGTGGCGGGGAGTGCTGGCTCGTCGGCCTGCATATCCACCCTTATAGCCATGGTGGCGTGTGGAATCGCGATCCCGACCGTCGGCGCCGTCTGCTGCTGCACCGCAAGGAGATCGACTTTCTTGACGGCAAACTTCGCAACCGTGGTTATGCGCTGGTTCCGTTGGAGCTCTACTTTAATACCGACGGTCGCGTAAAACTGCTGCTGGGCCTGGGTCGCGGCAAGAAGCTCTACGACAAGCGCGAGGACATGGCCAAGCGTGATGTCCAACGCGAGATCGACCGTGCCCTCAAGGAACGCAACCGCTGACCGTCCTTCATAAGTTGCGGTGGAATACGGACTGTTTTGCCTGTTTGAGGGGCTATTCAGTCCCTATTTCACCGCAACTGCGGGCGTCTCATCTTTCTTACTGTTCTGACACATATGTTTCAAAGGCGGCGTCCGTTATGGGCGCTGCCTTTTTTGTGGGTACATACATCCATGAGGTTCCAGCCCGGGTTAGGGGAGTGATCGTTATGGACAAAACTGCGTTCTTTACCATGCCGAGCGGTCTGTACGTGGTGAGCGCCGCGGCAGACGGGCTGCGCGCCGGCTGCGTCATCAACACTGCGGTGCAGGTGACGTCCATGCCGCCGCGCATTTCGGTTGCCGTGAACAAGGACAACGTCACCTCGGGCGTCATCGCTTCGGCCAAAGCGTTCGCGCTGACCGTGATCGATCAGGCCGCCGACATGCTCTACATCGGTAACTTTGGGTTCCGCACCAGCAGCGATTATGACAAGTTTGCCAAATACAAGACCCGCGAGACGGCTCTGGGCATGCCCTATGTGCCCGAGCACGCGGCGGCCCTGTTTAGCTGCCGTTTGATCGACACTGTGGATGTGGGCACGCATCTACTGTTTGTCGGCGAGGTCGAGGATGCCGAGCGCCTGAGCGACGAGACGCCGCTCACCTACGATTACTACCATAAGGTCCTGAAGGGCAAGACGCCTCCGAAGGCGTCATCGTATCAAGGCTAGAAATGTTTTAAAAATACTTGCATTATATTATTGAGAATCTATACTGATAAATGAAGTACATCACCAGTCGCGTTCGAGAGGAGAACATCATGGCTGAGGAGAAGAAGACGTATAAGTTCGTGTGCGTCGTTTGCGGTTACGAGGTTGAGGTCGATACGCCCGAGCTGCCCGAGGACTACGTGTGCCCGGTATGCGGCGTCGGTCCCGATCAGTTTGAGCTCGTCGAGGAGTAGCTCGTCGGCACGCGGCTCACGGCAACACATAGCTCTGTCCAAGGGTCCCGGTCGGATATCCCGGCCGGGACCCTTTTCCTCCGTCCCCAAGGGATCACGGTTGCTGTTGGCCGATCCTGTCTGTTGTGAGTCCGGCCGACCTTTTGTCTTAATCTGTAACGTCTAACGGCTCAAAACGGGTCTTCCTGTTACAGATCGAGACAAACCAAAACCGTCCGGAAGAAGATCTCAATCTGTAACATCTAACGGTGGAAATTGGGTCCACTTGTTACAGATTGAGACAAACGGAGCTGTCCTTCGGAATGATCTCGATCTGTAACATCTAGACATCAAAAGCGGGTCTAGATGTTACAGATCGAGACGTTTGCCTGGGTAGGTGCCCCGCCCCATTACATCCCTGTCAACAACACGACATCGAGAATCGTCACGATGGCACCGATCCCTACAAGCAGCGCGTTGAGTGGACGCGAGTTGGCGTATTTGCCCATGACACGGCGTGAGCTGGTGAGCCGTATGAGCACAAAGACCGTAATCGGCAGCTGAAGCGACAGCAGTGCCTGACTCCAGATGAGACCTTCAAAAGGATTTGGGACGACTAGGCACGCCGTCACTGCGCCGACGAAACAGGCCGCCACCCCAATCGATGAGTGTCGGTCGTGGATGTCGTATTCCTCGTCGAACATGCCCGCGGTGATGGTGCCCGCCGCCATGCCCGCCGTCACGCTGCTCGATAGTCCCGCGAACAGCAGCGCTACCGCAAAGATAGTTGAGCTTGCCGGGCCCAAGATGGGGGAGAGCGTGGCCGCTGCGACGGCGAGGTCGTCTACGACAATGCCGTGCGCAAAGAAGGTCGTTGCGGCCAGGATGACCATGGCCGAGTTGATTGCCCAGCCCACGCCCATCGAAAAGAGCGTGTCGAAGAGCTCGTAGCGCAGACGTTCTTCGATAACCTGCTCGCCTTGGCCTTCGAAGTGCATAGATTGGATGACTTCGGAGTGCAGAAAAAGGTTGTGTGGCATAACGACCGCACCCAGGACACTCACGATAATCGCGGCAGAGCCAGTGGGCATACTGGGCGTGATCCAGCTTGCGGCGGCTTGCGGCCAGTCGACCTTGACTAGTGCAAGCTCGGCCAAAAACGAGAGTCCTACCACGCCTACGAAGGCGATGATCCAGCGTTCGGCATGCTTGTAGGAGTTCGTCATGAGCATCGCCATCGATACTGCCGCCACGATGACGCAGCCCGCACGCACGGGCAGCCCAAAGAGCATTTGAAGGGCAATCGCGCCGCCCAGGACCTCGGCCATGGCGGTGGCGATGGTCGCGAGATAGGCACTGGCGAGCACCGTGCGCCCGACGAAGCGGGGGAGGTAACGTGTCGTGGCCTCGGCAAGGCAGGCGCCCGTGGCGATACCCAGGTGCGCCGCGTTGTGCTGCAGCACGATGAGCATAATCGTGGACAGCGTGACGATCCACAGCAGCGCGTAGCCAAACTGCGAGCCCGCGGCCATATTGGAGGCCCAGTTGCCCGGGTCGATAAAGCCGACGGTCACGAGCAGCCCGGGGCCGATATGCCGCGCAATGTCTAGGCCTCCGTGACCACCGGTGCGTCGGGAGCCAAAGTGTTGTTTGAGATGGTTGAGCATGGTGCGCTCCTGTGTATGGGCGGCGTGACGTCGCATCTGGGTCGTGCGGCGCCACGCGTCGGATTTGGGTTGGGGCTACTTGTGCGCTTTGCCCTGATTGGCCACGGCGTCGATCTTGGCGGCGATGGTCGCCGGGTCGCCGATGTAGCGCTTGTCGAGGACATTGAAATCGGTATCGAAGGTGTAGACGAGCGGCACGCCGGTGGGGATGTTGACCTTGAGGATCTCCTCGGGCGTGAGGTGCTCGAGCTTCATGATGAGTGAGCGCAGGGAGTTGCCGTGTGCGGCGATGAGTACGCGCTTGCCGGCGAGCATCTGGGGGCGAATCTCATCCTCAAAATAAGGCCAGACGCGGGCTATCGTGTCCTTGAGGCATTCGGTATAGGGCAGCTGGTCGGGCGCGATGTCGCGGTATTGCTCCTGGGTGTGGGGGTCGCGACTGTCGCCCGGCTCGAGTGCCGGCGGGCAGACATCGAAGGAGCGGCGCCAGATGAGCACCTGTTCGTCGCCGTGCTCCGCGGCGGCATCGGCCTTGTTGAGACCCTGCAACGCACCGTAGTGGCGCTCGTTGAGCTTCCAGGATTTGATGACGGGCAGCCACTCGCGATCCATTTGGCCGAGCACGATGTTGAGGGTGTGGATCGCGCGCTTGAGGCGCGAAGTGTAGCAGACGTCAAAGTCGAAACCGGCTTCTTTGAGGGCGCGGCCGCCTGCCGCCGCCTCTTCGCGGCCCGTGTCGGTGAGTTCGACATCGGTCCAGCCGGTGAACAGGTTGAGTTTGTTCCACTCGGATTCTCCGTGACGGATAAGGACAAGTTGCATTGTCTGTCGGTCTGCTCGGTGCGCCATAGGGGCCTCCTTGATCTGGCACGGTGTGCGTGCCGTTTGCTTGACGCCGCAAAGGATACCCGTTTTAAGCTTGAAAGTTAACCAAGACTAACAAAATTGTTGTATTTGAATGGGATGGTGAAAGGGGGCTGCCGAAATGTCTCGATCTGTAACAACTAGGGATGGAAATTGGGTCTAGGTGTTACAGATCAAGACAGGAAGAAATGGTCCTATGGAAAATCTCGATCTGTAACAGCTGACCGCCAAAACCGGCCCTTCATGTTACAGATTGAGACATTCGGAACCGTCTCTCGAAAACATCTCAATCTGTAACAGTTAGTCGTCGAAATTGGGTCTTACTGTTACAGATTGAGATGTTTGAAGAGGTGAGTTTGCAGGCCGAACTTGGGGCCTATGTTGCCGTCCTTGAGGTCGGCGGTGTCCACTCGCAGGGCGTGCGTTACGCGATTGTTTCGAAACGGGCGGGAAACACAACGGCGCCCCGATGCTCCTAGTATGCCTATTCAACTGACTGTCTAACACCAAGGGGAGGATCGCGATGCAGGCAGATTCCGCTCAGCAGCAGGGCCTTTATCGCCCCGAATTCGACCACGATGCATGTGGCATCGGCGCGCTTGCCGATATCAACGGCGAGCGCCATCACCAGATCCTGGACGACGCACTGTCCATTCTGGTTAACTTGGAGCACCGCGGTGGTACGGGACTCGAGAAGAACACCGGCGACGGCGCCGGCATCCTGTTCCAGGTTCCGCATCACTTTTTCCGTAAAGA
Organism: uncultured Collinsella sp.; assembly: GCA_902490325.1. Taxonomy (GTDB): domain Bacteria; phylum Actinomycetota; class Coriobacteriia; order Coriobacteriales; family Coriobacteriaceae; genus Collinsella. The sequence continues at coordinate 54,456 of CABUDJ010000004.1, forward strand.
GGCTCAAAAGTGCGGCCAGATTCTGCCGGCAGAGGGCGACTATGGCGTGGCCATGCTGTTCTTCCCGCAGGACGAAAAGGGCGTAGAGGATGCCCGTCGCGTGTTTGAGGAGGGTTGCGCCGAGGCCGGCGTGCCGCTGCTCTTTTGGCGCGAGGTGCCGGTCGACCCGCACGACCTGGGTGAGACGGCGCGTGCCTGCATGCCCACTATCCTGCAGGCCTTCCTGGGCCGTCCGGACGACACGCCGGCGGGTGACGCCTTCGAGCGTCGCCTGTACGTGTGCCGCCGCACCATCGAGAAGAAGGCCGACGCCGAGTTTGCCCTGCGAGACAAGATCTTCTACGTGTGCTCCATGAGCTCGCGCACCATCGTGTACAAGGGCATGCTGGTCGCCACACAGATGCGCCGCTTCTTCATCGATCTCAACGACGCCGCCGTCAAGACGGCGGTGGCGCTCGTCCACTCGCGCTACTCCACCAACACCACGCCCAGCTGGGAGCGCGCGCATCCCAACCGCTTTATCATCCACAACGGCGAGATCAACACCCTCAAGGGCAACGTCAACTGGATTCGCGCCCGCGAACCCAACCTGTACAGCCCCGTGTTACAGCACGATCTTGAGCGCGTGATGCCCATCATCAACCGCGAGGGTTCCGACTCGGCGATTTTGGACAACGTGCTCGAGTTTTTGGTCATGAACGGCCGTCCGCTTACGCGCGCTGCGTCCATGCTGCTGCCTGAGCCGTGGGACCACAACGATAGTCTGAGCGAGGAGCGCCGCGCCTACGACGCCTACCAGTCCATGCTCATGGAGCCGTGGGACGGTCCGGCGGCCATCGCCTTTACCGATGGCCGCGT
>CABUDJ010000005.1 GCA_902490325.1 uncultured Collinsella sp.
CGGCGGCCGTATCGTCAAGGAAATCCTGGAGCGCTTGCGTTTTCTGGTCGATGTTGGACTCGACTATCTGACGCTCGATCGTGCCTCGGCGACGCTTTCCGGTGGCGAGGCGCAGCGTATTCGTCTGGCAACGCAGATCGGCGCGGGTCTCATGGGCGTGCTCTATATTCTGGACGAGCCCTCGATCGGTCTTCATCAGCGTGACAACGAGCGCTTGATCAAGACGCTCGAGCGCCTGCGCGATATCGGCAATACCGTTATCGTCGTCGAACACGACGAGGATACAATCCGTGCCGCCGATTACGTGATCGACATGGGGCCCGGCGCCGGCGTCAACGGCGGACACGTAGTCGCGGCGGGATGAAGACCGATCGAGGGCTGCCGATATCATGGCGTGTCCTGAGTCGATGACGGGCGCCTATCTGACCGGCAAACGAATGATCCGGGTGCCTGATGAACGGCGCAAGCCCGGTCGCGGCTGCCTTAAAATTACGGGCGCTCGAGCCAACAACCTCAAAAACGTTACCGCCAAAATCGAGTTTGGTACGCTTACGGTTGTTACCGGCGTGTCGGGATCGGGCAAGAGCTCCCTGGTTACCGACACCATTGCGCCTGCCCTTACGAATGTCATTCACCGTTCGACGCGCCCTGTGGGTCCGTATAAGAAAATCGAGGGCATCGAGTGTATCGATAAGGTTATCGATATCGACCAGTCGCCGATTGGCCGCACGCCGCGTTCCAACCCTGCTACCTATATCGGCCTGTGGGATGATCTTCGCGCGCTGTTTGCGAGTACGCCGGAGTCGAAGGCGCGCGGCTACTCGCCGGGTCGTTTCTCCTTTAATGTGAGTGGCGGGCGCTGTGAGGCGTGCAAGGGCGACGGACAGATCAAGATCGAGATGCACTTCCTTCCCGATATCTACGTTCCCTGCGAAGTTTGCGGCGGTAAACGCTACAACCGCGAGACACTCGAGGTCACTTACCGTGGCAAGACCATCTCGGACGTACTTGACATGAGCGTGGCCGAGGCACTGGCTTTCTTTGGGAATATCCCGCAGATTAAGCGCAAGCTTCAGACGCTGTACGATGTAGGCTTGGGCTACGTGAGCCTGGGCCAGCCCGCCACGACGCTTTCGGGCGGCGAGGCGCAGCGTGTGAAACTCGCCAAGGAGCTTCATCGACGCCAGACGGGCAAGACGTTCTATATTTTGGACGAGCCGACGACCGGCCTTCATTTTGAGGACGTCCGCCAGCTGCTCGATGTGCTGCAGCGCTTGGTCGATGCGGGCAACACGGTGCTGGTGATTGAACACAACCTTGATGTCATCAAGGTTGCCGACCGCCTGATCGATATGGGTCCCGAGGGCGGTAACGGCGGCGGAACCGTCGTGGTTTCGGGCACACCGGAGCAGGTTGCGGACTGTCCGCAGAGTTATACGGGCAAGTTTTTGGCGCCGTTGCTCAGGCGCGACCGGGAGCGTCAGGCTCAACTTGATGCTCAATAAATAGGCGATTCAGTTTATGGGCGCCATCGACTCCTTGTGATTCGATGGCGCTTGCTGTGTCGAAGTGACGTATGCAGCCGAATTGGACATATACTTAATCCTCGCGTCCGAATGCGAGGGAAAGGATATGTCATGGCAAAGGCTGTAAAGACGCCAAAAACCAATGCGATGCGCGAGCTGGAAAGCGCCGGCATTTCCTATGTTCTACATACGTACGAAGACGATGGTGATGAGTCGGTGGGCCTGGGGGTCGCGATTTCGGAGCAGCTTGGCGAGGAGCCCGGTCAAGGATTTAAGACTTTGGTCTGCGTGACACCGTCCAACGACTATGTCGTGTGCTGTATCCCTGTTGCCGACGAGCTCGATCTAAAGTCCGCCGCGCGTGCCGCGGGGGAGAAGTCCTTGGCCATGATGCATGTGAAGGATTTGCTTGCGGCGACTGGCTACGTTCGCGGCGGCTGCAGCCCGGTCGGTATGAAAAAACGCTACCGGACGCTCATTGATGAGACATGCGTCCTTTGGGATACCATTTTTATTTCGGGAGGCAAGCGTGGTTATCAGCTCGAGCTTGCACCCGATGATTTAATTGCATTTTGCGGGGCGACGGTTGCCGCGATTACGAGAGAGGACTGAGCGATGCCGCAGGAAGAATTGAAGCGCGGAACTCATTTTGCAAAAGGATCTGCGCCTCAGACACCCTCCTCCGAAGCTCCTTCGTCGCGAGATGACACTGACGACATGGGCTCGTCGGACTACTCCACGGTTGGTCGTTCCGCCGGGCTTATGACCATCCTGACCATCGTGTCTCGCGTCACCGGTTTTATCCGCACGTGGGCAATGGCGGCCGCTATCGGCATGTCGCTGCTCTCGTCCTCCTATCAGGTCGCCAACAACCTGCCCAATATGCTCTACGAACTCGTGATGGGCGGCATGCTCGTGACGGCGTTTTTGCCCGTGTACATGGGCGTGAGGCGTGAGCAGGGTCGCGAGGCCTCGAACGAGTACGTGGGCAACCTGCTCGGCATTCTGCTTTTGGTGCTGGGTGGCATTTCGTTGCTGGGGACCGTGTTCGCCCCGGGCTTTATCTGGACGCAATCGTTCCTTTCGGGTGACGGCGGCAGCATGGATACCGCTGCGTTCATGTTCCGTTTCTTTGCCATCCAGATTCTGTTTTATGGTTTGGGTTCGGTGTTCTCGGGCGTTCTCAACGCACACCGCGACTACTTCTGGTCGACGTTTGCCCCGGTCCTCAACAATGTGATCGTCATTGCGAGCTTTATGGGTTTTGCGCCCGTGTCCGCACAGTTTGGTGAACGTGCCGGCATCATCTTGATTGCGGCCGGTACGACCCTCGGTGTCTTTGTTCAGATGGCATGTCAGATCCCCGCGCTTGGCAAGCACGGCGTGCATCCCCATATCCATATAGACTTTAAGGACCCCGCACTGCGCCAGACGATTGCGCTCGGTATCCCGACGCTGCTTGCCACGGTGTGCATGTTTGTCTCGACTTCTATCACCAACGCTGCCGCGCTGGTTGTCCAGCCCGAGACTGGTCCTTCCGTCATCGCCTATGCGCGCCTGTGGTACACGCTGCCCTACGCGCTGATTGCCGCCTCGCTTTCGACGGCGCTCTATACCGAGCTCTCTCACGACGCACAGGAGAAGGATTACGACAGCGTTCGCACGGGCATTTCGCGTGGCGTCGCCCAGATGCTGTTCTTCCTGATTCCGTTCGCGTTGTACCTGATTGTCTTCGCGCGTCCGCTCAACATGATTTACTGTGCCGGCAAGTTTGATGAGTCCGGCGTGGCGCTGGTGTCCGAGTTCCTTGTCTACCTGGCGTTCTCGTTGCCGCTCTACGGCGTGGTCGTATTGATGCAGAAGAGCTTCTCTGCCTTGCTCGATATGAAGCCCTATAGCCGCTATTGCCTGTATTCCGCCATCGGCCAGGCCGGCTCGGTTCTGCTGTTTGGCGTTGTGCTGGGCTTCGGTATGCCGGCAATCGCGCTTTCGTATGTCGTCGACTACGTGATCTTGGTCGGCTGTTCGCTGTGGTGGCTGCGTCGTCGCCTGCGTGGTCTTCAGGTCAAATCTATTCTGCATGGCGGCTTCTTTGGCCTTTTGCTCGGTGGCCTGGGCGCTGCCGCAGGCGCCGGCGTCATGTGGGCGCTTGAGCACTTTGTCGGGGCACTTGGCGGCTCGATTCTGATTACTCTTGGCTACGTTTGCGTTGCGGGTGTCGTCTCGCTTGCTGTTACCTTTGGCCTTGCCGCCGTCCTTAAGATGCCCGAGGTCTCGGCGCTGCTTCGTCGCAAGTAGGTGCGCGTGGCCGGTCACGACAACATTCCAACGCTTGCCGAGCAGGTTTCGCGCGTTCCCACACAGCCCGGATGCTACCTTTGGAAGGATGCCACGGGCGATGTCATCTACGTGGGCAAGGCGAAAAACCTGCGCGCCCGTATGCGCCAATACGTGACACTGCAGGATGAGCGTCAAAAGATTCCGCTGATGATGCAGCTGGTGGCGAGCTTTGACTATATCGTGGTGGAGACCGAGCACGAGGCGTTGGTGCTCGAGCGCAATTTGATTGGTCAGTACCATCCGTACTTTAACGTCGACCTCAAGGATGACAAGAGCTACCCCTTTATCGCCATTACAAAGGGCGACCTGTATCCCGCTATCAAATATACGCGTGAGCGCCATAAGCCGGGAACGCGTTATTTTGGTCCCTATACTGACAGCCGCGCGGCGCGTGAGACCATTGACACGCTGCGCAAGGTGATCCCGATCTGCTCGGCTTCTTGTGCGGAGTGGCGTCGTTGTCGTCGTATCGTCGAGTCCCACAAGGGCGAGGAAGACATCGTCAATATGATTTGCGCGCAAAACGGGCGTCCCTGCTTTGACTACCATGTCGGGCGCGGCCCGGGTGCGTGTGTCGGCGCGATTTCCCCGGCAGACTATGCCAAGAACGTCAAGCGTGTCGAGCGCTTCTTGTCGGGCCATCGCAAGGATGTCGTCGATGAGCTGACCTCCGAGATGACGGATGCCGCCGAGGCGCTCGACTTTGAGCGCGCGGCACGCGTCAAACGTCGTTTGGAGGTCATCAGGGGTCTGGACGATCGTCAGCAAGTCGTTTTTCCCTCCAGTGTCGATATCGATGTCATCGGTTTCTATCGCGAGGAGACCATCTCCGCCGCTTGCGTCTTTGTCGTGCGTGAGGGTCGAACGGTTCGAACCTGCGAGTTTATTCTCGATAAGGGTTTGGATGTCGACGAAGAGGAACTTCAATCGGGCTTTCTTAAGCGCTATTACGACGAGACGGCTGATATTCCAGCTGAGGTCAACCTTTCCGTCGAGCTTGAGGATGCGGAGGCGCTGGGGGAGTGGCTTGCGGGCAAGCGTGAGCGTTCCTGCCATCTCCATAGGCCGCAGCGTGGCGAAAAGCACCGTCTGCTCGATATGGCATCCAAAAATGCGCGCCATGCCCTCATGCGCTACATGATGCGAACGGGGTACGCTGACGACCGCACCAATCAAGCGCTCCTGGAGCTCGAAAGTGCGTTGGCGCTGCCATCGCCGCCGTTGCGTATCGAGTGCTTCGATATCTCTACACTGCATGGCACCTTTACGGTCGCCTCGATGGTGGTGTTTACCAACGGGCGCGCCGACAAGAGCCAGTACCGTCGTTTTAAAATTCAGGCCGAATTGGACGAGGCAAACGACTTCGTGTCGATGTCCGAGGTTTTGGGACGACGCTATGCTCCCGAGCGCATGGCCGACGAGCGCTTTGGCTCGCGCCCCGATTTGCTCGTTGTCGATGGCGGTAAGCCGCAATTGACCGCTGCGATCAAGCAACTTGAGGCTCTTGGGCTCGATATACCAGTTTGTGGCTTGGCGAAGGCCGACGAGGAAGTTTTTGTGCCTTGGGACGAGACTCCTGTCGTGCTGCCGACCGGGTCTGCTTCGCTCTATCTAATTAAGCAGGTACGCGATGAGTCCCACCGATTTGCCATCACGTTCCATCGCGAATTGCGCGACAAAGCCATGACAGTTTCGGTGCTCGATGACGTTCCAGGCGTGGGACCCACCAGAAAACGTGCCATTATGCGCCATTTTGGCTCGATGAAGCGTTTGCGTGCGGCAAGCGAGCAGGAGATTGCAGAAGTTCGAGGCGTTCCGGCCGATGTTGCCAAAGCGGTCCACGAGGCACTTGTTGCATGGAATGCCGAGCGCGCCCAGACATCGGCCAACCGTTCCGAAAACTAAATGCGCTTCTAAACAACTGATATACATGATTGCGCGATTTTCAACCATTTATTTCGCCATGATTGCCTGCTGGTTTCGGGTTTTATTAACGCTAAAACGTTTGACTAACCCAAGCGAAAACCCTGCTATCCTGCGGGTTGACGAAGACTGATATCTCACCTCGTCGATACATACTGTCTGACGAATCGTTTGTCAATGAATTCGGTGAACGGTAGTAAATACCGTTCAAGCGTATGTATGTATCGGTCGCCGAGCGCGGCACCTCAGTTGGGTACGTCGGTAGGTAAGGTATATATCGTCCGCAAGTTGCGCGGGGGCAAGTCTAGGTGCTCCCGAGTAAGATTCTCTATTGATAGGAGAAGACATGGCCATCATCAACAAGGGTATGTCCAGGCGTTCGTTCCTCGGCCTCACCGGCAGCGTCGCTGCTGTCGCAGGGCTTGGTCTCACCGGCTGCGGCGGCAGCTCTAGCGACGAGGGTTCCGCTTCCGGTTCCACCGATTCCGCCAACCGTGGCGGCGGCGTGATCACCGCTGGTTCCGCTTACGCTCCGTCCAGCTTCGATCCCGCCAGCACCGGCTCCGCTGTGGGCCTGGGTGCTAACTGGCACGTCGTCGAGGGCCTCTACGGCATCGATTACCACGACTACAGCACCTTCAACGAGCTCGCCACCGACGATCCCAAGTCTGTGGACGACACGACTTTCGAGGTCACCATCCGCAAGGGCGCCAAGTTCTCCGATGGCACCGAGGTCACCGCTGACGATGTCGTTGCCTCCTACACCGCTTGCGCCGCTTCCGCTACCTATGCTCCGTTCTTCCAGCCCTTCGAGTCCATCGAGGCCAAGGACGCCAGCACCGTGACGGTCAAGACCAAGGTCCCCAACTTCTCCCTGCTCAAGGATCGTCTGGCCATCGTCCGCGTTACCCCGGCCACCCAGACCGAGGAGGATCGCGCCAAGCAGCCGATCGGCTCCGGCCCCTGGATGTACGACTCTATCTCCGATACCGAGATCACCCTGGTTCCCAACCCCGAGTACAACGGTGAGTACGCTGCCGAGGATAAGAAGATCCAGTACAGCATCCTGACCGACCCCACCGCTCGCGTTACCGCTCAGCAGGAGGGCTCCACGCTCGTTATGGAGCTCGTTACCGCTGACGCCGTCGACCAGCTCGAGAGCGCCGGCTGCAAGATCGATAACGTTCAGGGCTTCGGCACCCGCTTCATCATGTTCAACGTCGCCAAGGAGCCTTGGAACAACGTCAAGGTCCGTCAGGCTGTCATGTATGCGCTCGACACCGAGAAGATGGTCAGCAACACCTTCGCCGGCCTTGCCACCGCTGCCAGCTGCTACCTGCCCAAGAGCTTCACCAACTATCATGAGGCTTCCACGGTGTACAAGACCGACGCCAAGAAGGCTAAGAAGCTCATCGAGGAGTCTGGCATCACCCCGGGTGCCATCACCCTGCGCACCACCGACAACGAGCAGATTAAGGGCATGGCCGCCCAGGTCAAAAACGACCTCGACGCTCTCGGCTTCGATGTGACCATCCAGACCGATACCTCGCCGGCTACCTACGCTGCCATCGACGGCGGCGAGGCCTACGATATCCTCCTTGCCCCTGGCGATCCTTCCTGCTTCGGCGCCGACCCCGACCTGCTGCTCAACTGGTGGTACGGCGACAACGTCTGGATGCAGACCCGTTGCCCGTGGAAGGAGTCTGCTGAGTGGCAGAAGCTCCACGGTCTCATGGACGAGGCTCTTGCCGCCGAGGGCGACGAGCAGCAGAAGAAGTGGAACGAGTGCTTCGACATCATTGCCGACAACGCCGTTCTGTACCCCGTTGTCCACGTCAAGACCGTCTCCGCTTCCTGGGACGATCCGTCCACTGCACCCAACGGCGAGGCACTCGATGGCTTCAAGGGCATCGGCACGACGAGCATGTCCTTCAGGGGCGTTGCGACCGTCAAGGCGTAAGACTCGCTTGAGTCTGTATGCAGGATGACGGTCGTTGGGACCGTATCCTCATAGTTGAAACAAAGACCCGGGCGGCAACGATGTCGCTCGGGTCTTGTAATGAGTATCCGTACTCATATACCAGTTGGTCCTACCGACAAAAGAAAGGGGAGAGAACGTGAACAACTTGCTACGTTTGATTGGAAGGCGTCTTGTGGCGCTGCCGATCATGGCATTGGGCGTCACCGTCCTGGTGTTCTTCCTTATGTCGTTCTCCAAGACCGACCCCGCCTACACGGCGTTGGGTGACGGTGCCTCGCCCGAGGCGGTTGCCGAGTACCATGAGAAGTATGGTCTGGACGACCCCTGGCCCGTGCGCTACGTGCGCTATATGGGCGATTTGATCCATGGCGACATGGGCACCTATGGTGCCGCTCGCAACTCCGTTGCCAAGCGCATCTCCACGGCCCTGCCCGTCACGATGCAGCTGACCTTCATCGGTCTTGCCATCGGCGCGGTCGTCTCGTTTTTGCTCGGCGTCATCGCGGCACTGTATCGCGATAAATGGCCGGACCAAGTGATCCGCGTCTTTTCCATCGCCGGCTTGGCAACCCCGTCGTTCTGGCTTGCCGTTCTGTTGATCCTGCTGTTCTCTTCCTACCTTAAGGTGCTCCCGGCGTCCGGTGCTCTGCCTCACTTCACCACTAACCCGGCTGGCTATCTGGGACGTATGATCATGCCCGCTATCGCTCTGGCATTCCCGCTGACGGGCCAGATGACTCGTATCGTGCGTACGGCCATGGTCGAGGAGCTCGATAAGGACTACGTCCGTATGGCCCGTGGCGCCGGCGTTCCCGAGAAGGTCGTCGTCGGCATCAACGTTTTGCGCAACGCGCTGATCACCCCGGTCACCACCCTCGGTCTTAAGATCGGTTACCTTATGGGCGGCGCCGTCGTCATCGAGGTCATCTTCAACCTCCCCGGCATGGGTACTGCGATTCTGCAGGGCGTTCAGGGCAACGAGGCGAACCTGGTTCAGGGCGTCGTCATCGTCGTTGCTCTTGCCTTCATCATCATCAACATCGTGGTTGACATGCTCTACCTGCTCATCAACCCGCGCATCAGGACGGTGTAGATTATGGTAAAGATTCGAGAGAAGCAAACCGAGCAGCTCGAGAAAGCTGCCTCCAAGGGGCTCAAGCTCGGTGGCTGGAAGAAGATGACGCTGTCTTCTAAGATTGCCGCCGTCGTGTTGGTGCTGGTCGCCTTGACCGCGATTCTGGCGCCCCTTCTTGCCCCCTATAGCCCGGTCGAGATCTTTACGGCTCGCCAGGCTCCCGGCAACGGATTTATCTTCGGTACCGACGATAAGGGCCGCGACATCCTTTCGCGTATGCTCTACGGTGGTCGTTACTCGCTGATCATCGGCTTTGGCGCCACTGCCATGGCTCTGGTTTGCGGCTCGGTCGTGGGCGCCCTCGCGGCGGTTTCGCGCAAGTCCGTTTCCGAGGCGATCATGCGCATCCTGGACATCATCATGTCCATCCCGGGCATCGCCCTCGCTGCCGTCTTCGTCTCCATCCTGGGCAACTCCGTGCCGTCGATCATCTTCGCCATCGGCTTTATGTACACTCCGCAGATTGCCCGTATCGTGCGCGCCAACATTGTGTCCGAGTACGGCGAGGACTATGTCCGCGCGGTCATCGTTTCCGGCGCTAAGGCTCCGTGGATTTTGATCAAGCACGTCCTGCGTAACTGCATCGCCCCGATCATGGTCTTCACCGTTACCCTGGTCGCCGACGCCATCATCTTCGAGGCTTCGCTGACCTTTATCGGCGCTGGTATTCAGGAGCCTACCGCTACCTGGGGCAACATCCTCGCCGACGCTCGCGGTGGCGTGCTCGCTGGCCGTTGGTGGCAGGCGCTGTTCCCGGGCCTGGCCATCATGATCACCTGCCTGGCGCTCAACATCCTCTCCGAGGGCATTACCGACGCCATGGCCGCTGCTCCCTCTGCCGCCCTGGATCCGACCGACTCCTCCAAGCGCCGTGAGGCCGACCTGCTGGTCTCCGACCCCGTTCGCGCCTACAAGGAGCAGGCTCAGTCCCTGTCCGCCCGTCTTGGCGCCCTGCGTGATGTCGAACTCAAGCGTAACGACCGCCATGTGCCCGATGAGTCCGTTGAGCCGATCCTTTCGGTCCGCGATTTCTGCATCCAGTTTGAGCACCACGGTGATATCAACGTCGTCGACCACGTCAACTTTGACGTCCGTCCTGGCCAGACCATGGGCCTGGTCGGTGAGTCCGGCTGCGGTAAGTCCATCACCACGCTGGCCATCATGGGCCTGACCGACGATGACGAGCATCTTTCCGGTGAGGTTCTCTGGGAAGGCCGCGACCTGCTCAAGATGAGCAAGAAGGAGTGGTTCGGCCTGCGCGGTACCGATATCGCCATGGTCTATCAGGACGCCCTGTCCTCGCTCAACCCCTCCATGCTCATTTCCGCCCAGATGAAGCAGCTCACCAAGCGCGGCGGCACCCGTAGCGCCGAGGAGCTCCTGGAGCTCGTGGGCCTCGACCCCAAGCGTACGCTCGAGAGCTATCCGCATGAGCTTTCCGGTGGTCAGCGTCAGCGCGTTCTGATCGCTATGGCCCTTACCCGTGACCCCAAGCTGGTCATCTGCGACGAGCCCACGACCGCTCTGGACGTTACCGTCCAGAAGCAGGTCATCAAGCTGCTTAACGACCTTCAGGCCAAGCTCGGCTTTGCCATGATCTTCGTTTCGCACGACCTGGCACTGGTCGCCGAGGTCGCTCATAACATCACTGTTATGTACGCCGGTCAGGTTATCGAGCAGGCGCCCACCAAGGAGCTGCTCACCAACCCGATCCACGAGTACACTCGCGGTCTTCTGGGTTCCGTCCTGTCCATCGAGAGCGGTTCGGGCCGCCTGCACCAGGTGCCCGGCGCCGTTCCGAGCCCGCGCGATTTCCCCAAGGGCGATCGCTTCGCACCCCGCTCGAGCCATCCGCGCATTGGCCTGGACACCCGTCCGGTCTTCAAGCGCGTGCCCGGCACCGAGCACTTCTATTCCGAGCTCCCCGACGAGGTGCTCAAGGCAAATGGTTTGACCCCTCACGCGGAGGTGATGTAGATGAGCGAGACCGCAGTCAACGGCGTCGAGCCGATCATCTTCCTTGATGACGTCCACGTCACCTTTAGGACCCGTACCGGCTCGATTCTGCACCCCAACCTGGTTCACGCCGTCCAGGGTGTAACGATTAAGCTCATGCCCGGACAGACCATCGGCATCGTCGGCGAGTCCGGTTGCGGAAAGTCCACCACCGCCAACGTCATGTGCGGCCTGCAGGCCCCCACGAGCGGCAAGGTCTACTTTAAGGGCAAGGACGTTACCAAACGTACCGCCGAGGACCGTCGCCACATGGGTCGCGTCATCTCGGTCGTGTTCCAGAACCCGGCCACGGCGCTCAATCCCCGCATGGTCGTTCGCGAGCAACTGCTCGACCCCATGCGCGTCCACAACCTGGGTACCGAGGCCGAGCAGGAGAAGCGCGTCAAGGAGCTCTTGGAGCTCACCGGTCTGCCCAGCTCCGCCGCCGAGGTTCTTCCCGGCCAGCTTTCGGGCGGCCAGCGCCAGCGCGTCGCAATTGCCCGTGCCCTGTCGCTGAACCCCGATGCCATCATCGCCGACGAGCCCACCTCGGCTCTGGACGTTTCGGTCCGCGCGCAGATTCTGAACCTGCTGACCGACCTTAAGAAGGAGCTCGGCCTGGCCATGGTGTTCATCAGCCATGACATCCAGACGGTCCGCTATATCTCTGACGACATCATCGTTATGAATGGCGGCAAGATCGTCGAGCAGGGCGAGGCCAAGCAGGTCTTCCAGCACCCTCAGGACCCCTACACCAAGATGCTGCTCGGCGCTGCGCCGTCGCTGTTGCATCCCAAGCTCGGCGAGTAGCCTCGCTTTCCCTCCCGTGCGCCCGGTTCCCTTGCCGTCAGAGATATAGCGGACCGCCTCCGTTGCGATTTCGAAAGGTTGGGTTCACGAGCCATGCCAAGTGCTCAGGAGCTACAACAGCAATTTGGTGAATATCGAGGCGCTATGCCCCGTCCATCGGATTTCGATCTCTTTTGGAAGGACCGCATGGCCGAGGCCGACGCTGTCGAGCTCGACTACGAGATTGAGGCGGCTTCGGTTGCGGATTCCGCGACCTGTCGGTTTTTCGACCTCTGGTATACCGGCATGTGTGGCGCCCGCCTGCATGCCAAGTATCTCAAGCCGGTTTCGGACGATCCCGTGCCGCTGGTGTTACAGTTCCACGGCTATCCGGGTGCAAGCCGCAGCTGGTTCGAGCAGGCGTCGTTTGCGGGCATGGGCATGGCACTCATCGCCCTCGACTGCCCCGGCCAGGGTGGCCCCTCCGAGGATATTGGTGGATTTGAAGGCACAACGGTCGCGGGCCATATTGTCGCCGGTATCGATGGCGACCCGGCCAACCTCTACTATGTCCGCTTGCACCAGGATATCCGCATCCTGTGCCGTATTGTTCGCGAGCTCGAGGGCATCGATCTTGCCCGCGTATTTGTGAACGGCGCATCGCAGGGCGGCGGTTTGGGCATTGCGACCTGCGCGCTTAACAGCGAGCTTATCAATCGCGCCGCCATCCTCTATCCCTTCCTGTCGGATTTCCGCCTGGTCTGGGATTTGGATGCCGACGACATTGCCTACGAGGGTCTGCGTTATTGGTCGCGTTGGTTTGACGAGGACTCGACTCGTATTGAGGAGGCCTATGCCAAGCTGGCGTACTTCGATTCCAAGAACTTTGCCCCCATGGTCAAATGCCCCGTGCTGTTTGGCACGGGCACAGCCGATATCGTCTGTCCGCCGGCGACGCAGTTTGCGGTCTACTACAACCTGGCCTGCGAGAAGCGACACGAGTTCTTTGAGGGCTTTGGCCACGAGGAGATTCAGGACTTTGACGACATGATCATTCCGTTTTTCTGCGAAGGAGGGGAGGCTCATGTCTAAGTGCGAGAGCAATGTCGATGAGCTGATCGTCCCCGGGCTCGCGGGGATTGCTGGGACGGTTTCGTCAAGGCTCTCCGATTTCCGGGATTGGCGCGGCGATGCTTCGGCGGATGTTTCCGAATTAGAGACAGCCGCTTCGGACCTTGAGGTTTGCGGGCTGACTGTTACGGCGATTGATTTCGCCAATCCGTGCGCGCGCTACTCCGAGGTTTCCTTTGAGCTCGGCGGGTATGTCGTGCACGGCCGTTTGATTGAGCCCTCAGGCCGCGCCCGAGCATCCGAGCTTGTTCCGCTCTGTCTGATGTTTCACGACATCGATCGACCCGTGCGTGGATGGCATCACATGACGAGGTTTGCCGCCATGGGGTATGCCGTGCTTGCACTAGACGACGTTGTTGCTGGTGCGGACGACCTGCAGTGGGGGATTGCTTCGCCCGCTTTTGTCGGGCGCGTCCGTTGGGGCTGCGCGTTGGCGAAGGTTGCGCGAAATCTTGATGGCGTGGACCCCGACCGCATCTTTGCATGGGGCGAGGGTCTTGGCGGCGGAGTCGCGCTGGCGGTTTCTGCTCTGGACGAGCGGGGCCTTGCCTGCACGGCGGTTGCCAATCCAATTCCCGGCGGCCTCGAGGCTCTGTCGTCTCGGGTGCGCGGATCGGTGCTCATGGGCACATCACTCATGGATGCCGTGAGCGATCCCAAGGGCCAGTTTGCCGTATTCAACGGTCTTGAGTGTGACCGGAGGCATATCATCTATGCCAAATACGCTCACGAGCGCATCAATGCGTTCGAAAACGAAGTCGTCGACTTTTTTAACCAAACGTTCTACCCGTGTTCTTTGGCCTAGGCGGCCTGAACACTGCCAACAAGAGTGGGCGGCACAGGGCCGCTCGCCAGACAACTAAGGAGATTCTTGTGGCAACTCAGAAATTCACCGGCGTTATCCCTCCCGTCGTTGTTCCCGATACCGAAGATCATCAGCTCGATGTTGTCTCCTTTGAGCGTAGCATCAACCGCATGATCGACGCCGGCGTCGATGGCCTGTTCTTCTTGGGCTCTTCGGGTGAGGTCGTCTTCTCCACCGATGAGCGCCGTCGCCAGATCATCGCCGAGGCCGTCCGTATCGTCGACCACCGCGTGCCTGTTCTGGTCGGTATCATCGATACCGAAACCGAGCGCATGATCGAGCACGGCAAGGTCGCTCAGGAGCTGGGCGCCGATGCCCTCGTCGCCACCTGCCCGTTCTATGCCCTGCAGGGCATGACCGAGGTCGAGGAGCACTTCCGCATCCTGCACGAGGAACTCGACCTGCCCATCTTTGCCTATGACATCCCCGTGTGCGTCCACACCAAGCTCCCCTGGAAGCTCCTTGCCAAGCTCGGCGCCGAGGGCGTCCTGGCCGGCGTCAAGGATTCCTCGGGTGATGACATCTCGTTCCGCTACCTCGTTCAGGAGAACGAGAAGAACGGCCATCCGATGAGCATCCTCACCGGTCACGAGGTTGTTGTCGACGGCGCTTACCTCGGTGGTGCCGACGGCTCTGTCCCGGGTCTCGCTAACGTTGAGCCCGAGGGCTACGTGCGTCAGTGGAAGGCCGCTCAGGCTGGTGACTGGGCTACCGTCAAGGCTGAGCAGGATCGTCTCAATGAGATTTCGCACATCTGGGACGTCACCTCGGGCGTCCAGGGCTATGCCGGTGGCGTCGGCGCCTTCAAGACCGCTATGAACCTCATGGGCATCTTCGACAGCCCGACCATGCCGCGCCCGGTGAAGGCCATGACCGGCGAGAACGTCGAGGCGATTAAGAAGGTCCTCCAGGACAACGGTCTCCTGTAAAGATTCCCCAGGCACCCGATCTTGGGGCTCAAGTGGTCGGGCGTGACCCATTAGGTCAACGCCCGACCACTTTCACCCCAACCTCGGGCACCTGGGAAACCTTTATCATGCTGCGGCGATAACACCGCCTTCATTTCCTGTAGTTGTTTTTATCTCCTAAGGAGAACGACATGGAGAACAAGTACGTCTGCTCTGTCGACATCGGCGGAACTAAGATCGCGACCGCCATTATGGAGTACCCGGCTGACGGCAGCGTGCCCCATCCCGTATTTGAGGCCGAGGTTCCTACTGAGGCCCAGGAGGGCGGCGAGGCCGTCTTCCAGCGTATCGAGGCGTCCATCAAGGCCGCTCTTGAGGCGAATCCCGATGTCGAGGTTCTCGGTGTCGGTATCGGTGCCGCAGGCGTCGTCGATCCCAAGACGGGCGCCATCGCGTATGCCAACGAGATCATGCCCGGCTGGTCCGGCGTTCAGTTGGGGCCGCGTCTGCGCGAGGACCTTGGTCTCCCCGTTGCCGTGGTGGGCGACGTGCAGGCTCATGCTCTGGGCGAGGCCCACTGGGGCGTCGGCAAAGGCAAGTTCTCCGTTTTGTGCTTGGGCATCGGCACGGGCATCGGCGGCGCATATGTCGAGAACGGCCGTGTGATGCAGGGCTTCCATGGTGCTGCCGGTCATATGGGCCACATCGAGTGCTCGGCTGCCGCTGGCATTCCCTGCGCCTGTGGACGTTCCGGTCATCTTGAGTCGGTTGCTTCCGGCACTTCCATTGGTCGTATGTACGATGAGCGCTTTGGCCGCGTCGACCCCAGCCGTCCTTCGGTCGGTCGCGACGTGAACGACCTGTGCCGTGCGGGCGACGCAAAGGCGACCGAGGTCATCCATGACGCCGGCTTTGCGCTGGGCGCCAGCTTGGGCTCGCTTGCCAACATCTTGGATCCCGAGGTTATCGTGCTTTCGGGAGGTGTGATTCACCAGGGTCCCGATTGGCGTTCGCAGACGTGGAAGGATTCGGTGCACGAGGGCTATGCCAGCCAGGCGCTCGATCCGCTTCAAGACACGCCGATTCTCATCGGGTCTCTGGAGGGCGATGCTCCGCTCATCGGTGCTGCTGAGCATCTTCTTGCCTCGTTGAAGTAAAAGTATCTGCTGTAGGAGCCTCCCGAGACAACACGCCTCGGGAGGCTGTTCTAAGAAAGGTTGCAGCCTTATGACCGTCAATCCTTTGATCCAGTCCCTGAAGGGCAAGCTCGTCGTGAGCGTTCAGGCCTATATGGGCGAGCCGCTTCGTACGCCCGAGACCATGGCTCAAATGTC
This sequence comes from uncultured Collinsella sp., assembly GCA_902490325.1. Classification (GTDB taxonomy): domain Bacteria; phylum Actinomycetota; class Coriobacteriia; order Coriobacteriales; family Coriobacteriaceae; genus Collinsella. The sequence goes on from CABUDJ010000005.1 coordinate 15,928, forward strand.
TCGCGCCTGCGAGCTTGGCGGCGCCGCCGCCATTCGCTGCCAAGGCCTTGCCGACATTGCCGCCATTAAGGGTCGCTGTGAGGTTCCTGTTATCGGCCTGTGGAAGGATGGGCACAAGGGCGTCTACATCACGCCGACGCTGCGTCATGCTCGCGCCTGCGTTGCCGCCGGTGCCGACATCGTGGCAATTGATGCCACTGATCGCCCACGTCCCGATGGCAAGACCGTCGAGGACACCTTCCGTCCGCTGCACGAGGAGGGCGTGCTCCTGATGGCGGATTGTGCCACCATCGAGGACATTCGCCGTGCGGTTGATATGGGCTTTGACCTGGTATCCACTACGCTTTCTCACGGTGTCGCCGCCATCGACTGCACCATGGCCGATGGCCCTGATCTGCCGCTCCTGCGTCAGGCGACCGAGGAATTCCCCGGTCTTCCCATCATCTGCGAGGGCCGCGTGCACACGCCCGAGGAGGCCCGCGCCGCGATCGATGCGGGCGCCTGGGCAGTTGTCGTAGGCACTGCCATTACGCACCCCACGAGTATTACAAGTTGGTTCAAGGCTGCGCTTGAGGCGTAAGACAGGCCTCGTATCCGCTTGGGGCGGTATACTCAATAAAGGCAATTGATCGCGCGGGATCCGCTGGCCGGGTCCCGCGCTTGTTTTAGGAGGCACACATGCAAAAGGGAGATGCCATGGATGCGGCGGAGCGCTCGGAGCGCATCCCCGATATCGTCATCATCACCGGAATGTCCGGATCGGGCCGAACGCAGGCCATGCATGTGTTTGAGGACATGGGCTACTTTTGCATCGACAACTTGCCTCCGCGTCTGATCGCCCAGCTTGCCGAACTCGTCGGCATCAATACGGGCGTGGGCAGGCATCTTGCCGTCACCTGCGACCTGCGCAGCCAGGGTTTGTTCGATGAGCTGCTCGATGCCGTTGCCGCGCTCGAGGAGCGCGAGATGAGCTGTGACATCGTGTTTCTCGAGGCCTCTGACGAGGTGCTGATCCGTCGTTATAGCGAAAACCGCCGCCGCCACCCCATTGCCAAGCCGGGAGAGACTACGGCCGATGCGATTCAGCGCGAGCGCCTGCAGCTGCAGGGCGTGCGCGACCGAGCCGATATGATCATCGACACGAGCCGCCTGCGCACCTCTGCCCTGCGCAACAAATTGCGCATGGCGTTCTCCGAGCTGTCCGACCAGCAGCTCATGGACGTTCACGTGTTCTCGTTTGGCTTTAAGCACGGCATGCCCGTCGAGGCGGACATTATGATCGACGTCCGCTTCCTGCCCAATCCGTTCTACGATCCCGAGATGCGCACCATGACCGGTCTCGATAAGAAAGTCTCCGACTTTGTTCTGGACCATCCCAAGACCCAGGAGTTCTGGAAGGCCTGGACGCAGCTGCTCGATACGGTCATGCCCGGCTATATCGCGGAGGGCAAGCCACAGCTTTCTATTGCCATCGGCTGCACGGGCGGTCAACACCGCAGCGTTGCCATCGCCGAGGCCACGGCACGTTATTTAGAAGGTGCCCAGTATCACGTGAGTATTTCCCATCGCGACCTGTCGCGCGCCAACACGAAAGCATAGGTCTGCATGTCGTTTACCGCCGAGGTGCGTGACGAGCTCGCGCGCTGCGAACCCGAATGTGAATACTGCGATTTGTCGACGCTTGCCGCCCTGACGCGTGTGAGCGGTACACTTTCGCTGGCCGGCTCCGGGCGGTATCGTTTGACGGTCGCGACCGAGACGGGTGCCGTCGCGCGCACGATGATCACACTGACGCATCGCATCCTTAAGCTCAAAACGGAATTCACCGTTCGTAAATCGGTCTTGCATAAGGTCCGTAACTATCTCATTACCCTGCCCGATCAGCCCGACCTGGACAAGGCTCTGGTGCTGCTGGGCATTCTCGACCGCAGGGGAGGGCTCGTCGCTGGTGTTCCCCGGCACATCGTTGCCCGTCCCTGCTGCAGGCTTGCCTACATCCGCGGCGCGCTCATCGCCGGCGGTTTCGTGGCCGATCCACGCGGCGATTTTCATTTGGAGATTGCGGTGCAGGGCGAGCAGTATGCCCGGGGGCTTTGCGATCTATTGGAGCAGATTGGGGTCCATGCGCGCGTTAACGCGCGGCGCGGATCCTTTGCCGTCTACATTAAGAGCGCCGAGGAGATCGAGCAGCTTCTAAAGCTGGTCGGCGCCAAGCGCAGCGTTGCCGAGATCGAGGAAGCGCGCGCGGTCAAATTGGTTAAGAACGACGTAAACCGTCGCGTGAATGCCGAGCTGGCCAATCAGACCAGAAGTGCGGGTGCCGCCCAGCATCAGCTTGCGTTGATCGATGAGCTCGAACAGCGGGGTTTGCGCGACACGCTTCCGGACGCCTTGGCGGTCTTTTGCGACCTGCGCGAGCGCTATCCTGATCTGTCACTGCGCGATCTGGGGGAGATGGCTGACCCTCCCTTGTCGAAGTCGGCCCTCTACCATCGAGTTTTGAGGCTTGAAAAGCTCATTGAAGCAAACAGGTAGTTGAGCGAAACTACTTATATACGGATTTAGCTGCTATTTTATTCTTTAAAGCGTTTTAACGCAAATTTGATTTTCAATTTCGAGCATTCTCGTGAAATTCAAGTCAAAAAAAAGGTATATTAGGCGAGTGGTTAGTTTGTGGGCCTCAACGGCAGGCGCTGTAGCTTGCGGGGGCCTTACGAAAGGAGACACAATGGCAGTAAAGGTTGCTATTAACGGCTTCGGTCGCATCGGTCGTCTGGCCTTCCGTCAGATGTTCGGTCATGAGGGCTCCGAGATCGTCGCTATCAACGACCTCACCTCTCCCGATATGCTCGCTTACCTGCTGAAGTACGACTCCACGCAGGGCAACTACGCTCGCGATCACGAGGTCGTTGCTGGCGAGGATTCCATCACCGTTGACGGCAAGGAGATCAAGATCTACAAGGAGGCCGACGCCAACAACCTGCCTTGGGGCGACCTCGACGTCGACGTCGTTCTCGAGTGCACCGGCTTCTACACCAGCAAGGCTAAGGCTCAGGCCCACATCAACGCTGGCGCCAAGAAGGTCGTCATCTCCGCTCCGGCTGGCAGCGATCTGCCCACCATCGTGTACAACGTCAACCACGAGACGCTGACCGCTGAGGACAACATCATCTCCGCTGCTTCCTGCACCACCAACTGCCTCGCCCCGATGGCCAAGGGTCTGAACGACTTCGCTCCCATCGTGTCCGGCATCATGACCACCATTCACGCCTGGACTGGCGACCAGATGCCGCTCGACGGCCCGCAGCGCAAGGGCAACAAGCGTCGTAGCCGCGCCTGCGCCGTCAACATCGTCCCCAACACCACCGGTGCTGCCAAGGCTATCGGCCTGGTTCTCCCCGAGCTCAACGGTAAGCTCATCGGTGCCGCCCAGCGCGTCCCGACGCCGACCGGCTCCATCACCAACCTCTACGCTGTCGTTGACAAGAAGGTCACCGTCGACGAGGTCAACGCTGCTATGAAGGCCTACGCTGCCACCATCTCCGAGACCTTCGGTTACAACGAGGACGACATCGTCTCCACCGACATCATCGGCGAGACCCACGGCTCCATCTTCGACGCCACTCAGACCATGTGCTCTGACCTCGGCAACGGCCAGACCCTCGTTCAGGTCACCTCTTGGTACGACAACGAGAACTCCTACACTTCTCAGATGGTCCGCACCATCAAGTACTTCGAGAAGTTCGTTGCTTAATTTAGCTTTTAGCGAATAGCTCGTTGAGCGTCTAAAGAAGGGCGCGGCCTTATAGGGCTTACACCCTAGGGTCGCGCCCTTTTTATAAGAAATCGTCTGCCGTAATGGGAGGCAGACACGTACGAAAGGTAGAAGCAAACATGGCCTTTACCAAGAAGACCGTCCGCGACATCGATGTCGACGGCAAGCGCGTTCTCGTCCGCGTTGACTTTAACGTGCCTATCAAGGATGGCGTCGTTGGCGACACCACCCGTATCAAGGCTGCCCTGCCCACCATCAACTATCTCGTTGAGCACAATGCTCGCGTCATCCTCATGAGCCACCTCGGCCGTCCCGATGGCACCGGCTTCCAGCCCGAGCTGTCCCTCGAGCCCGTCGCCAAGAAGCTCGCCGAGCTCTCTGGTCTTGACGTTACCTTTGTTGCCGACACCTACGGCGAGAAGGCTGCCGAGGCTGTCGCCGCCGTCGAGCCGGGCAAGGTTCTCGTTCTCGAGAACGTCCGCTTCGATAAGCGTGAGAAGAAGAACGATCCCGAGATCGCCAAGAAGCTCGCTTCCTATGGTGACGTCTTCGTTCTCGATGCCTTCGGCACCGCTCACCGCGCCCAGGGTTCCGTCGTGGGCCCCGCCGCTTACCTGCCTGCCGTCGCCGGCTTCCTGCTCGAGAAGGAGGTCGACACGCTGACCGGCATCTTCGCCGAGCCCGAGCGCCCCTTCGTCGCCATCGTCGGCGGTTCCAAGGTTTCCTCCAAGATCGGCGTTCTCGATCACCTCATCGACTCTGCTGACACCCTGATCATCGGTGGCGGTATGGCCTACACCTTCTTCCTGGCTCAGGGCCTGTCCGTCGGTCAGTCCCTCAAGGAAGAGGACTGGGTCGAGCGCGCTGGCGAGATGCTCAAGAAGGCTGAGGAGAAGGGCGTTAAGATCCTGCTCCCCATCGACAACCGCGTTGCCGATCACTTTGGCGAGGACGCTGTCCCCGAGGTTGTCGCTTCCGACGCTATCCCCGATGATCGCGAGGGTATGGACATCGGCCCCAAGACCGAGGAGCTCTACGCCGAGGCCGTCAAGGGCGCCAAGACCGTGTTCTGGAATGGCCCCATGGGCGTCTTCGAGTTCGACAACTTCGCTCACGGCACCCAGGCTATCGCCGAGGCTGTCGCCGAGGCCGACTGCACCTCGATCATCGGCGGTGGCGACTCCGTCGCAGCCGTCAACAAGTTTAACCTTGCCGACAAGATGAGCTGGATCTCCACCGGTGGTGGCGCTTCCATGGAGCTCGTCGAGGGCAAGGCTCTTCCCGGAGTGGAGGCGCTTCTCGATGCCTAATCGCACCCTTCTTATCGCTGGTAACTGGAAGATGAACAATGATGTCGCCGAGGCTGCCAAGCTCGCCGACGAGCTGGCTCAGGCTCTGCCCGAGGTGCCCGCTGGCGTCGAGGTGCTCGTCTGCCCGCCGACCATCGACATCACCACCGTTCACTCCCGCATTCAGGCTGCCCCCATCGCCCTCGGCGCACAGAACGTGTACTGGGAGGCCAAGGGTGCCTACACCGGTGAGTCCTCTTGCGACATGCTCAAGTCCGCTGGCTGCACCTACTGCATCATCGGTCACTCCGAGCGCCGTGACTACTTCCACGAAACCGATGAGGACCAGAACAACAAGGCCAAGGCTCTTGTTGCCGCTGGTATCGTCCCCGTCTTCTGCTGCGGTGAGTCCCTCGAGGTCCGCGAGGCTGGCACCTACGTCGAGCACGTCGTGAACCAGGTCAAGGCTGGCCTTGCCGGTCTGGACATCCACTGCCCCAAGCAGGTCGTCGTCGCCTACGAGCCCATCTGGGCCATCGGCACCGGCAAGACCGCTACGGCCGAGGACGCCCAGGAGGTCTGCGGCGCTATCCGTGAGACCCTCAAGGAGATGTTCGGTGAGGAGCTCGCCAACGGCATCCGCGTTCTCTACGGTGGTTCCGCTAAGCCCGGTAACATTGCCGAGCTCGTCGCCAAGCCCGACGTTGACGGCGCCCTCGTGGGCGGCGCTTCGCTCAAGGCTGCCGACTTCGCCGCTATGGTTGTCAAGGCAGGCGAGTAGGACATATGGCACAGCGTCATCTTCCTGCACTCCTGATCATCATGGACGGCTGCGGCCTGGCTCCTGCTGACGGCGAGAATGCCGTTGCAGCCGCCAAGACGCCCTTCCTCGATAGCCTGTACGAGAAGTACCCGCACACCACGCTCGGCGCTTCGGGCGAGGACGTGGGTCTTCCCGACGGTCAGATGGGTAACTCCGAGGTGGGTCACCTCAACATCGGTGCCGGCCGCATCGTGTTCCAGGAGCTTTCGCGCATCAATAACGCCATCAAGGATGGCTCCATCGCCAAGAACGAGGTTTTCGTCAAGGCCATGGACGATGTCAAGGCCGAGGGCAAGACTCTGCACCTTATGGGCCTTATGAGCCCTGGCGGCGTTCACTCTCACATGAACCACGTTGAGGCTCTGGTCAAGATGGCCGCCGAGCACAGTGTCAAAACCGTTCGCGTTCACGCCTTCATGGACGGCCGCGACGTCGACCCGCAGTCCGGCGCCGGCTACATGAGCGAGTTCTGCGCCTTCCTGGCCAAGGTCTCCGAGGAGACCGGTTGCGACGCTCGCGTTGCCACCGTCTCGGGCCGCTATTGGGCCATGGACCGCGACAATCGCTGGGAGCGCATCCAGCGCGCCTACGACGTCATGGTCAATGCGTCCGATGCCGATACCGACCCCGTTGCCGGTATCAAGGCCTACTACGAGAAGGATCCGCGCGGCGACGAGTTCGTCGAGCCCTTCGCTGCCCACAACGAGGGCATTCACGAAGGCGATGCGGCCATCTTCTTCAACTTCCGTCCCGACCGCGCCCGTCAGATGACCCGCGTGTTCACGGATAAGGAGTTCGACGGCTTTGAGCGCGAGCAGATCAAGCTTTCGCACTTTGTCACGATGACCGAGTACGACCCGACGTTTGACGTCGAGGTCGCCTTCCCCAAGACGTTCCCCGAGAACGTCTTGGCCGACGTCATCGCTGCCAATGGCCTGAAGCAGCTGCATACCGCCGAGACCGAGAAGTACGCCCATGTGACGTTCTTCCTCAACGGCGGCATCGAGGAGCCCAAGGAGGGCGAGGAGCGCGTGCTCGTCGCTTCCCCCAAGGTCGCTACCTACGATCTGCAGCCTGAGATGAGCGCTCCCGAGGTTACCGAGAAGCTCGTCGCCGCTATTAACGAGGATCGCGCTGATTTCTACATCGTGAACTTCGCGAACTGCGACATGGTTGGTCACACCGGTGTCTTCGACGCCGCCGTTAAGGCCGTCGAGGCTGTTGACGATGCCCTGTCCAAGGTTGTTCCGGCGATTCTCGCCAAGGGCGGCTTTGCGCTGATCACCGCTGACCACGGTAACGCCGACCACATGTTTGACGTTGCTGCGGACGGTTCTAAGCATCCGTTCACGGCTCACACCACCAACCGCGTGCCGTTCATCATCGTCGATGAGAAGGCACAGCTCACCGGTATCGAGGACGGTCGTCTCTCCGATATCGCCCCGACCATGCTCACCATGGCTGGTCTTGAGCCTTCCGCCGAGATGACGGGCCGCGTGCTCGCCACCGAGGCCTAATCGAAAACAGACTTTGTTTTCAATCAAGGGGGTTGTCCGCATCCGGGCAACCCCCCCCTTTCTGCTATTTCAGATATGTCACTGATTGGCGAAGGGGGGAGAGCTGAGAATTGTGGTACAGTACTGGGGTTTGAATCGTTCTATTAAGGAGCTTATCTATGGGTCCGTTCCAGATTCTTCTGTTTGTCGTTTGGGCTGTCTCTGCCGTGGCGCTGACGATTCTCGTCCTGATGCATTCCGGTAAGGGCACCGGCGTTTCGGATATGATCGCTAGCTCGCTGTATAACTCCAGCTCTGCCACGGGCGTCATGGAGCAGAACCTCGACCGCCTGACCGTCATCATGGCTGTCGTGTTTGCCGTGTGCGTCGTGCTGTGCATGTTCTTCTTCCCGCAGGGCATCGTCGGCTACTAAGCACGAGCCGCATAAATATTCAAAAAGGGTCCCGTAAGTGCGGGACCCTTTTTGTTTACATATTTGTAACAGAGTCAAAATATCCTCACATACTTCGCCCAACTAAAGAAATTCTCGACCGTTAACCGGAATTAGCCCCAAATTGTGTATAAAATGCGCTACTGTATTGCAAAACGTTGGTCCGTTGTGCATAACCAGCCATAGCAGCGGGCGGCGTTTTGATGGTTCGGATCGGATTGTTTCGACATGTGTCCGACTGAACATTTCTTTGTCCTATCTCATAAGGAGGATGGCATGGCTGATTCTATGTTCCACCAGCCCGTTATGGGTCGTCGCGCCTTTGTTGGCGGCACCCTCGCTGCGAGCTCCATGGCTTTTCTTGCCGCATGCGGCAAGAAGGGCGGCGACGCTTCCGGTTCTGAGTCCGGTTCGACGCTGAACTTCTACATCAACAACCCGGTCTGCATCGACCCCTACAATGTCCAGGAGGACCAGGGCACTCAGGTCGAGTACCAGCTCTTTGACGCTCTGACCTCTTATGACGCCGAGAAGGGCGAGATCGTTCCGCTGGCTTGCGAGTCCTTCGAGGCCAACGACGACGCCACCGAGTTTACCTTCAAGATCAAGAAGGCCAAGTTCCACAACGGTGACGACGTTACCTCCAAGTCCTTCAAGCTCGGTTGGGAGCGTCTGGTTAACACCAAGTCGGCTGTCGCTACCGAGTACGGCCCTTCCGAGGTCTCCTATCACCTCTCCATGGTCGAGGGCTATGACGATCTGCTTGCCGGTAACGCTACCGAGCTCAGCGGTGTTACCTGCCCCGACGATGAGACCCTCGTCGTCAAGCTGGCTTCCGCTTACGCCGACTTCCCCTTCGTCGCCTCTCACCCGGCTCTGGCCCCGGTTCCCGAGTGCGCCGAGTCCGATGTCAAGAGCTTCTACCTTGCCCCGGTCGGTAACGGCCCGTTCATGATGGACGGCAAGTGGGAGGATGGCCAGGAGATCAACGTCAAGAAGTTCGACGATTACTATGGCGACAAGGCCAAGATCGATGGCATCCACTTCCAGGTCATCAAGGATATGGAGACCGCCTACAAGGAGTTCCAGGCCGGTAACCTCGATGTCTGCGACGTTCCCGTTGCTCAGATCGATGCCGCCAAGAAGGATCGCGGCGTGTCCAAGGACGGCTACACCATGGGTGACGGCGAGCGCATGCTGCTCGGCGCCGAGCCTTCCACCTACTACCTGACTTGCAACAACACGGCCGAGCCGTTCAACAACGCCGACCTGCGCAGGGGTATCTCCCTGGCCATCAACCGTGAGGCCATCTGCAAGACCATCTTCAAGGGCACCCGTACCCCCGCCGACGGCATTGTTCCTCCGGGCATCGATGGCTACAAGGAGGGCGCATGGGAGTTCTGCGCCTACGACGTCGACAAGGCTAACGAGTACCTCGACAAGGTTGCTCCTGCCGACGCCAACGGTAGCCGTGGCATTAACGTGAAGCTGTCCTACAACCAGGACGGTGGCCACAAGGAGATCATGGAGTCCATCATCGGCGACCTCGCCAAGGTGGGCATCGACGCCGTCTCCGATACCCCCGAGTGGTCTGCGCTGCTTGAGCAGTACCAGAACTTCGACTATGAGTTCGGTCGTCTGGGCTGGATTGCCGACTACCCGATCATGGACAACTTCCTGTATCCGCTGTTCCACTCCGACTCCCTCGGTGGCGACAACCGCTCTGGTTACAACAACCCCGAGTTCGACGCCAAGGTCGACGAGGCCCGTACCACGGTTGACGACGAAGAGCGCGTCGCTAAGATGCAGGAGGCCGACGCAATGGTCGCTGCCGACTGCCCGGTCATCCCGATTATGTTCTACACGCACACCGTCGCCGGCTCCGATCGCATCAAGCACCTCTATGTCGATCCGCAGAAGCACGCCGATCTGGGTACCGCTGAGCTCGCCTAAGAGTTTTGCAGCTTCCGTGAGGGTCAAGTATTTACGTAGACCTCATGGGAAACATACAGTTCTCCCTAACCTGGGGTAAACTGGCTGATGGTAATTTTGGGATGCCGGTCTGGCGATCGGCATCCCATTTAGGTTAATCCCTAGATAGGGGAGTGGTATGGGTAAGTACATCGTTAAACGTGTGCTTCAGTTCATCCCGGTATTTTTGGGCGTTACGCTGATTCTGTTCGCCCTCCAGAATATCGTGCCGGGAGATCCGATCAAGCTGATCGGTGGAGACAAGGCTCTGTCCCCCGAGGTGGAGCTTCAGCTTCGCGTCCGCTATCACCTGGTCCAGTCGGACGAGGACGGCAACGCGATCCTTGACGAGAACGGCGATCCCGTTCAAACGTCGCTCGTGGACCGTTACTTGTATTACATGAACGGCCTGCTTCATGGCGATCTGGGCAATTCGTATCAGCGCAAGCTGCCGGTTACGGAAATCTTTGCCCAGAAGTATCCGTATACGGTCAAACTTGCCGCGTGCGCCATCGTGCTCGAGGCAATCATGGGTATCGGTGCGGGTATCATTTCGGCGGTAAAGCGTTATTCCTTCTGGGATATTTTGGTAACGCTCACCACGTCGATCCTCGTTGCGGTCCCGGCCTTCTGGCTCGGTATGTTGCTGCAGCTGTTCTTTGGCGTCATCCTCAAGGACGCTACGGGCGGTGCAATCTCCATGCCGATCTCGGGTGCCGGCGGTTCCAGCTCTCAGTATCAGGATTGGATGCACTATGTGCTTCCGACCATTACGCTGGCTTCGGTTTCGACCGCTTATGCCGCCCGCATTATGCGCTCGCAGCTGCTTGACGTCATGAACCAGGATTACATCCGTACGGCAAAGGCCAAGGGTCTCTCCAATCGCGCGATCATCGTCAAGCATGCGCTTAAGAATGCACTCATCCCCGTCGTTACCTATATTGGTGTCGACTTTGGTGGCATGCTTTCGGGCGCCATCCTGACCGAGACGGTTTTTAACTGGCCCGGTATCGGCTATGAGGTCTATCGCGCCATTAGCATGCGTGACTGGCCCATCGTTATGGGCGGCGTTACGCTCATCGTCGTCGTCGTCATGGTGATTAACCTGCTCGTCGACATTAGCTATGCATTCCTCGACCCGCGCATCCGCCTTGGCGGTCCGTCGGATAAGGCCTAAGGGAGGTACGTCTCATGCAGGAAACTGATTCTCAGTCTCAGGAGCAGGCTACCGCCACGAAGGCCGCATCTGCTCCCGCCAAGTCCCGCACGCTGTGGGGCGACGCTTTTAAGCGTCTTCGCAAGAACAAGCTCGCCGTTATCGGTGTCTGCTGGATCATCATCGTCGTTTTGGTTGCCCTGACCGCAGATCTGTGGGCTAAGCCCTGGCTCGGTTCGCCGACGGCTTCCGACTCGACCACCATGGCCGAGACGTCGCTGTTGGCTCCGTGTGCAGAGCACCCGTTTGGCACCGACGCCCTTGGTCGCGACATTCTCGTCCGCGTTATCTACGGTGCACGCGTTTCGCTGTCCGTCGGCATTATGGCCACCGCGATCTCCACGGTGATCGGTCTGGTCATGGGTGCTCTGGCCGGTTTCTACGGCGGGATCTGGGATACGATCATCATGCGCTGTGCGGACATCTTCCTGGCGTTCCCGTACGTGCTGTTCGTTGTCGCCATGATCGCCGTTATCGGCCGTGGTCTTCAGAACGTCTTTATCGCCATCGGTATTCTCGGCTGGCCTTCGATTGCGCGCGTCTTCCGCTCTGCAATCTTGACGGTCAAAGAAAACGACTATGTTGACGCTGCGCGCGCGATGGGTGCATCTGATGCTCGTATCGTAGTGCGTCACATCTTCCCGAACTCCGTCGCCTCCATCGTGGTCTACGCGACCATGAACATTGGTGGCGCCATCCTGACCGAGTCCGCTCTGTCCTTCCTCGGCATGGGCGTTATTCCGCCTACGCCTTCGTGGGGCTCCATGATTCAGGACGGTCAGCAGTATCTTCTGACTGCTCCCTGGATGATGATCATGCCCGGTCTGGCAATTCTCTCGACGGTGCTCGCCTTCACCCTGCTGGGTGACGGTCTGCGCGACGCCCTCGACGTCAAGATGAAGGACGCATAAGGATGAAGAAGAACAAGAACTATGTGGACCTGAAGGACCAGCCGGTTCCCGAGGGCCAGCATCTGCTCGAGGTCGATGACCTAAAGATGTATTTCCACACCGAGGATGGCGTCGTTCGCGCTGTCGACGGTGTCTCCTACACGCTCGATCGCGGCGAGACCCTGGGCGTCGTCGGTGAGTCCGGCTCCGGTAAGTCCGTGACCGCCATGACCATCATGGGTCTTATCTCGATGCCTCCGGGAAAGATCGAGGGCGGCGACGTTCGCTATCGCGGTCGTTCTATCCTCGAGATGACCGAGGAAGAGATGCAGCACATTCGCGGTAACGACATCGCGATGATCTTCCAGGATCCTATGACCTCCTTGAACCCGGTCTATAAGATCGGCAAGCAGGTGGGCGAGGGTCTTCGTCTGCACCGTGGCTACTCTAAGCAGGAGGCGCTCAAGCGCGCTACCGAGCTTTTGGACCTCGTGGGTATCCCCGAGCCCGAGAAGCGCGTCAATGAGTATCCGCACCAGTTCTCTGGCGGCATGCGTCAGCGCGTCATGATTGCCATGGCTCTTGCCTGCGATCCCGATATTCTGATTGCCGACGAGCCCACGACTGCCCTGGACGTTACCATTCAGGCTCAGATTATCGAGCTTATGCAGGAAATGCAGGAGAAGAACGGCAACGCCATCATCATGATCACCCATGACCTGGGCGTCGTCGCTGATATGGCCGACAAGATCATGGTTATGTACGCCGGCCGTCCCGTCGAGTTCGGTACTGCTGAGGAAATTTTCTACGAGAGCCGTCACCCCTATACCTGGGGCCTTATCCGCTCCATCCCGGAGCAGGCCATCGATGAGAAGAAGCCGCTTACGCCGATTCACGGCAACCCGCCTTCGCTCATGAACCTGCCCGAGGGCTGCGTGTTCTCGCCTCGTTGCCCCTATGCAACCGATAAGTGCCGCAAGCAGCGCCCCGAGCGTGTTGTCACCGAGTCTGGTCATTACTCTGCGTGCCACTACTCTGGTGACCCCGAGTTCCTCAAGAACGCTCCTGAGACGTCCCGTACGCGTAAGGATTCCAAGAAGGGAGGCGAGGCGTAATGGCAGATACCAACGAGCGTACTCCGTTGCTGAAGGTCGAACACCTCTCTAAGGAGTTCCCCGCTGAGTCCGGCATGTTCGCCAAGCGTTTTTCCAAGCGTGTCGTCTCTGCTGTAAATGACATCTCTTTTGAGATTTATCCTGGCGAGACCTTTGGTCTGGTTGGTGAGTCTGGTTGCGGTAAGTCCACAACGGGTCGCACCATCATGCGCTTGACCAAGCCGACCGCCGGTAAGGTGTTCTTCCAGGGCAAAGATGTTGCCGAGATGAGCAAGCATGAGATCAAGGACATGCGTCGCGAGATGCAGTTTATCTTCCAGGATCCTTATGCTTCGCTGAACCCTCGTATGACCATTGGCGAGATCGTCTCCGAGCCCATGACCATTCACGGCGTGGGCACCAAGGAGGAGCGTATTGAGCGTGTCCGCGAGCTGCTGGACGTCGTCGGTCTGAACCCCGAGCACATCAACCGCTATCCGCACGAGTTCTCCGGCGGTCAGCGTCAGCGTGTCGGCATTGCCCGCGCGTTCGCTCTGAAGCCCAAGCTGATCATCTGCGACGAGCCTGTCTCTGCACTTGACGTTTCCATTCAGGCCCAGGTTTTGAACCTGCTGAAGGAGCTTCAGGATAAGTTCGGTACTGCTTATCTCTTCATTGCTCACGACCTCTCCGTCGTGCAGCACATTTCTGATCGCGTTGCCGTTATGTATCTGGGCAAGATGGTCGAGGTTTCGGACTGGAAGACGCTCTACAGCGAGCCTCACCATCCGTACACGCAGTCGCTGCTGTCTGCCGTGCCGGTTCCCGATCCTGATATCCAGAAGACCCGCAAGCGCATCATCCTCGCTGGCGACCCGCCGTCGCCGCTGGATCCGCCGACCGGCTGCCGTTTCCACACGCGCTGCCCGATCGCGCGGGGCATCTGCTCTGAGAAGCTTCCCGAGTTTAAGGAAGTCGCACCGGGCCACTGCTGCGCGTGCCACTTCGCGGAGCCGTTCCCGATCAAGGAATCGCACATCGACCTGTAGTCGGTTGTTATCGTCCGGGCCCGTGCTGGACTTAGTTTTCAGAACGTCCTCGACCATGGAAACCCCCTTATCCTGCTCCTTCGGAGCCGCGGATAAGGGGGTTTTCTGGTCTGCGGAATGTTCTGAAAACTAAGTCCAGCACGGGCCCTGTGTTACCACTGCAGAGGGGTGCGATTCCTTGATCGCTCACTTAATCTAATGGGAAAGATAGCGAGGCCGGAGCTTTAGCTCCGGCCTCCTTATATAAGGGCTAGGCAAAGCCGAGCCGCTAAATTTATATCAGCTCCCAGAACATGTTTGAGAACTGTGCCTGAAGTACGTATTTGCAGGCCCCGAATCGGTGTTGCCTCCCGGCGCATTCCGCAGGGGGAGCGATATTTTGCAGCACGAAGTGCGCAGCAAAATATCGCTCATGCCCGAGGACGCGCCGGGAGGCAACACCGATTCGGGGCCGGACACACGGATCTACCTGCGCATTTACAAATTCGTAAACTTTTTTGAAAAAAGTGCTTGCACAGTTCTCGAATCATAGGTTATTATCTTCCTCGTTGAACGCGCGGGTCTAACAAAACGAACCGCGGATTAACAACATAGCATGTCGGAGTGGCGGAATTGGCAGACGCGCTAGCTTGAGGTGCTAGTGACCGCTTTTTGGTCATGCGGGTTCAAGTCCCGCCTCCGACACCATCGCATTTGAGAAGCCTCTTCGGAGGCTTTTTTGTTACCGATAGACGGTGGGGTCCACGATGGAAACGCTTGAACGCAACGAGTGGGCAGACGTTGCCCAACTAGTCGAGATCACGAGCGATGCTGTCATCATCTGCGAGCTCGACGGAACCATTCTGCATGTGAATAATCGCTTACTTGGTTTGATGTGCGAGGAACGCGCCGACGTCATCGGTGGAGATGTTAAAGACGTCCTGTACTCATCCGCTTTTGAACGTGCGACGGAACATCGTCTGCCATTTGAAACTGATGGCTCCGAGAACGAATTGATGCTCAAGCTGAGTGACGGCTCCTTTATCCCCGTCTTGGTTCGTGCGGGCTCCGTAACGCCTCCACGCATCTTTGGGCGCCGCGCACCACGTGTTCTTGTGGCGCTTCACAGTATCGAGGAACAGTATTCTCACGACCGTCAACTCAAGCGTGCGTTATCGGAGCTTAGAGTGGCGAATAAGCGTCTCTCTGGCACGCTCTCGGTCATTATGAGTACCGTGGGCTCCGATGAGCTACCTAGCCTGCTTGATACCGTTTTGAACCAGCTTGTAGGAACGCTCGGTGCTTCGGGTGCCGCTATCTATTTTTCTGAGAGCGGCGGTTTTAAGCTTCGTGGTGTTTCCAAGGAGCTGTACGACAGCTACCTGCCTGAGTTTTTGCCGTATGGCGCTGGCATTCCGACGTATGTTCTTCGTGAGTCGCGTGCCTGTCGCTTGTCGATTCAACAGGACCTTGAGGGCGATAGGGCCGCCTCCGGTATGTTCATGGACCTGGACAATCGTTCTAAGCACCTATTGCGCGTGCAGGATATGCCTCCGTATCGCAGCGAGATCTGTCTTCCCGTTTTTTACGGTACGCAGATCCTTGGCGTGCTGGAAGTTGGTTGGAAACGCCCTCAGGCACCGCTCGCCTATGACGTTAATGTGCTCGAGGTCATTTGCGATTACCTATCTATCCAGCTGGTCGGCATGGCATCGAGTCTTCGCTCCCGTCGCACGGCCGAGCTTGGCCGCTCGCTCAATGTCTTGCGTGATGAGTTGTTTACCTTTCTAGACGATTCCGCCGCGGCTACCCAGGCGGTATCGTCCGAGATCTGCAATATGCTTAACTGCCATTTTTGCCCTGTTGAGTATGACGCCAGTCTGGATTCTTACGTCATAGATTTTGAAGGCGGTAGTCGCGTTGCTTTGCCGGACGATCCCGAGAGGCTTTTCTTTTCCACGACGGCGCCAGCGGCACGTCTGGGGGCTGGCCCTGATGGCTTTGAGGCATCTGTTTTGGGAGGTACGAGTGCCGAGGACCTTAAACACGTCCGTATAACTCGCGTTGATGAATCGATGCCTATGGGAGGCTGGCTTAGGGCGCATGGCCTGCCTTGTCAAGGTCTCTACGTCGACTCCGGCATCGAGGCGGGGCGCCCGCGCTCTGAGGGTGATGGCAAGCACAGTAACGACGCGATTGTTCCTGCTTCTGTTGCGAAGAGCCCGACGACGCGCGCGCTGCTGCTTCGTGATGGTAGCCAAGAGCCGATTGATGATCTTGAATATGACTACTTGGTGCACTTGGCGCATGACTTTGAACTGATCTACGAAGGCGAATCTCAAAAGCGCGAGGAGCGCCATATCGCTCAGACCCTTCAGATCGGCATGAGAAATTCCCTGGGGGATGTTCCGGGTATCGCAACCGATTCGGTGTACCTGTCAGCCACGAACTCGGCGTTGGTCGGCGGCGATTTCTATACGCTCATCCGTCTTCCCGACGACTGCGCCGTCATGATTTTGGGTGATGTGTCTGGCAAAGGCATTGAGGCCGCATCGATGTCCGCGCTCGTCAAGACGGCCCTGACGGCATATGCGTGGGAGGGCGCTGGACCGGCCCGCATGGCACGCTCTCTTAACAGTATGCTCATGGGCTTTTCGAGGGTCGAGACGTTCGTGACGGCCTTTATCGCCAAGATTGACCTTAAAGCCGGACGCGCAACGTATTGTTCGGCGGGCCATCCTCCGACCATGGTCATCAGGCCAGAGTCGATGCCGCTGGGTGGCGGCGAGGCCCGTGGGGGAGAGGTTGAGCTGCTTGGATGCCAATCGGGCGTAATCGGTGCCTTTGAGAGCATGGTGTACGAGACAGGCGTGTTTACGTTCGCCCCCGGCGACATGCTCTTCATGTATACGGATGGAACGATTGAGGCTCGCGACCGTACCGGAGCGTTCTTTGGCGAGCAGCGCTTGCGCGACCTTCTGCTTTCTGTTTCGGGGGAGGGCGTGTCGGGCATTTGCGGCAAGGTCTTGGGCGAGCTTGACAGATTTACCGAATCGGCGCTGGACGATGACATTGCATTGGTGTCCCTTGAGTTTTTACGGGGTCGTTCATAGACGACGCTGGGCGGGCTGAATCCGTACGGTTGGGGAAACGAATGCATCGAGTGGGCTTTTTTGGGGAACCATGGTCGTATGAATGAGTGGAATGACATAGCGGTTTTGACGCCACCAGGCGATATCGACATCGCCACGGTGCCTGCGCTGCGTCGGCGGTTGGATGCTTTGATTGGCCGCGGCGTGCGTCGTGTCGTCATCAACTGTCAGGCTGTTAGCTTCATCGATTCGACGGGCTTGGCATTCCTGCTTGCGCGCGCTCGTGAGCTCATGAGGCGAGAAGGCCTGCTTTCGCTCGTCAATGCATCAGGTGAAGTTGTTCGCTTTTTGGAGATTGCTCGTCTTGTCGATATCCTTCATGTCGCGGGGCCGGCACGGGAGTCTATTCCCGCCATTCCGGTGGGGGAGCTGCCTCGCTGGAGTAAGAGCGTCGAGGTCCGTCAGGGTATCGAGAATCTTCCATACTACCGACATCGCATCGCCGAACTCCTTGAATCGCTTCCGTTGCGCCGTGACGAGCGCTACGATGTCGCATTGGCGTCGGGGGAGGCGCTGGGTAATGCCTATGACCATGCGGGCGGTATCGGGTGCGTCCTGACGGTTCAGGCCTATGGCGATCGCGTTGTGGTTGAGGTGCTTGATCGAGGTGCCGGCTATTCTATCGATGAAACGAGCGAACCGGTCGCATCTGAGGAGCGCGGCCGTGGTATCAAGCTTATGCGTATGCTCGTCGATAACGTGGAGGTTGCTCGTCGTGCGGACGGCGCCGGCACGCGCGTGCAGATGGTGAAGCTGTTTAGCGGAGCGCTGGAATCGTGTGCCTAGCCAATCGCTTTAGCGCGTTTAGCTACTAAGAACATGCGACAGACAAGTTTTTTGAAAAAAGTACTTGCGTCTTTTGGACAACTCGCGTAAATTAATAACCCGCAAGCGGACATGGCTCAGTTGGTAGAGCACAACCTTGCCAAGGTTGGGGTCGCGGGTTCGAGCCCCGTTGTCCGCTCCATTGCATTTCCGGACCGTTTAGGCGGTCCTTTTTCGGCGAAGTGGCCAAGTGGTAAGGCAGAGGCCTGCAAAGCCTTTACCCCCGGTTCGAATCCGGGCTTCGCCTCCAGGCAACATCCGGGCGCTCCGGCGCCCGTTTTGTTTTACATATGCGGACATGGCTCAGTTGGTAGAGCACAACCTTGCCAAGGTTGGGGTCGCGGGTTCGAGCCCCGTTGTCCGCTCCAAACGCAACAGCCCGACTACTACGGTAGTCGGGCTTTTTCGTACCCATCGCTTGGGCTCGAACCCGAGAGGGAGCGAGCGTTTGGGGCGTGGCTGTGGCGTTGTTTGCCGCGAATGTCCGCTTTGGGCGTATCATCGTGGGCATCTCGCAAAACCTCGTTGCAAGGGAGGCGCACCCCATGGCTACAGAAAAGTCCTCTTCGCGCTCATGGATGTCCGATGCCGCGATTTATCAAATCTACCCGCGCTCGTTTAAGGATTCGACTGGTTCGGGTCTGGGCGATATCGCGGGCATTACCCAGCAGATGGACTATCTTGAGCGGCTGGGTATCGAGGCCATCTGGCTGAGCCCGTTTTACCCATCGCCTCTTGTTGATGGCGGCTATGATGTGGCGGACTACTGCGATGTCGACCCACGTCTCGGCTCGCTTGACGACTTCGATGACATGATCGCTGCGGCTCACACGCACGGCATCAAGGTCATCGTCGACATCGTGCCCAACCATTCGTCCAACCAGCACCCCTGGTTCAAAGCCGCTCTTGCCGCCGGCCCCGGATCGCCCGAGCGCGCTCGTTATATCTTCCGCGATGGTCGCGGCGAGCACGGTGAGCTGCCTCCCACCAATTGGAATGCCAACTTTGGTGGCCCCGCCTGGACGCGCGTCGCGGACGGTCAGTGGTATCTGCACATGTTTACGCCCGAGCAGCCGGACTTTGACTGGTCGTGCCCCGAGGTTCATGCGTTCTTTTGCGACGTCCTGGCGTTTTGGAGCGATCGAGGCGTCGATGGCTTTCGCATTGATGTGGCGCACGGTCTCGCCAAGGATCTCGACCGCGATGACCTCGACCGGTGGCATCTCGCCGAGGGCGATGACATGGTTGAGGACGGCACCCATCCGCTGTGGGACCGCAACGAGGTCCATGAGATCTATCGCGAGTGGCGCCGCGTGTTCGACCGCTATAATCCGCCGCGCAGCGCCGTTGCCGAGGCATGGGTGCTGCCCGAGCGCCAGTATCTCTACGCGCGTCCCAGCGAGCTTGGCCAGACATTCAACTTTGAGTTTGCCAAGGCCACTTGGACCTATGATGACATGCACGCTGCAATCGAGGAGGGCTTGAAGGCAGCTGTAGAATCCGATTCCGCCTCGACCTGGGTACTCTCCAACCACGACGTGCCGCGCGTGGCGACGCGCTATGCCCTGCCGCAGATCAAGGCGACGCGCTACCACCAGATTGCGCTCGACTGGCTCTTACGCGACGGGTCGTCTTATGACGAGGACCGTGAACTCGGCGAGCGCCGCGCGCGGGCGGCCCTTTTGCTCGAGCTGGCGCTTCCGGGCTCGGCATACGTGTACCAGGGTGAGGAGCTCGGCCTTTTTGAGGTGGCCGATATCCCGTGGGCCGCACTCGAAGATCCTACTGCGACCAATACGCACGGACCGAAGCGTGAGAAGGGGCGCGACGGCTGTCGTGTGCCCCTGCCGTGGGTGGCGGCGGACGATCCCGTGCATGGCGGATCGTTTGGGTTTTCGCCGGTGAACGCCGATGCGGCGCCCCATCTGCCGCAGCCTGCATGGTTTTCCGATTACGCTGCCGATAGGGAAGAAGCGGACCCGACATCGATGCTTACGCTCTATCGTGACGCCCTCTGGCTACGGCGCAAGCTGCGCGGGTGCGCCAACGATCTTGCGTGGCTCGATCTTGACGGGCGCACCGGTCTTGCGGATGGTGCCGAGGGCGCTGAGGGTGGTGTCATTGCCTATCGCCGCGATAACGGCTGGGCGTGTGTGACGAACTTTGGCGCAGCACCCGTGGAGCTGCCGGCGGGCAGGGTCCTGCTCACCTCATCACCGCTTGCAGACGGCAGGCTCGCGCAGGACAGCTCCGCCTGGATCATGCTCGGTGAGATGTAGGGGCCTTTTGCGGCGAGTTTGCGTTTGCCTGTGCCTTCCGTGGTGGCTGATGTCTTCGCGAGGTTCGCGAGGGCGTCGCAAAACTTTTTAAAAAAAGTTCTTGCATTTGGGTGGATCATCCCGTATATTAAATCCTCGCAGGCGGACATGGCTCAGTTGGTAGAGCACAACCTTGCCAAGGTTGGGGTCGCGGGTTCGAGCCCCGTTGTCCGCTCCATTTGGGCGTTTAGCTCAGGGGGAGAGCGCTTCCCTGACACGGAAGAGGTCAGAAGTTCAAATCTTCTAACGCCCACCAAATGTTTGCAGCCCAGAGGCTATGTCTCTGGGCTGTTTTGTTTTATGCCGCCAAACATGCCGGCAAATAAGCCACCAAATATTGATCCAAGGTTGTACGCGATGGTCTTCGCATCCCGTAGAGGTGCCGGCAGATTGCATACGTCCTGGCCGATCGTGACCGCAACATGTTGGTCAAGCATAATCTTTTGGATTCTTTTGGCGTGAGCGGCTTGGTTTTGGTAGGATTTGTCAGCGGCTTGACTAAGGGGGTTTTATAACTGCCATGCAGGTAGCCGTGTTGGTAACGTTTTACCGACTTGCCAAGAACCCCTCATAATTAATGCGTCTGCAAAATGACTAATTGCTTTGACCTGCTGAAACACTATATGTTGTGTTTGACCTAAAAAAAGAATACAGGATATAGATGCCTCTTTGTCGTATGATAGATGGCGGACAGAGAACGAAGACCTTAACTGCCTCTTTTGAACGTGTCCTGGAGCCGCTTGATCGGCTCCAGGGAATGTCCGCATGGAGGCTTATGGTTTATCGAGAACACAGATTGCGCGACGGCGCCGCAAGACAGGGGCAAGCCCTGCCGGGTATCGTTTGGCTCTGAAGCGCGATGAGGCTACGATGCGAAAGAGGCAAGAGGATGAAGATCATCAAGCGCAGCGGCACCGAGGTTGTCTTTGACATCGATAAGATCGTCAATGCCATCCGCGCCGCAAACTTGGAGGTCGAGGAGAGCTCTCGTCTTACCGACCGCCAGGTGGTTTACGCGGCACAAAACGTCGCCGAGGCATGCGAGAACGCGGGCCACACCGTTTCGGTCGAGGAGATTCAGGATCTGGTCGAGGACGAGATTATGCGTCTCGACTGCTACGAGGTTGCCCGCCACTACATCATCTATCGCTATGTTCAGAGCCTGAAGCGCCAGAAGAACACGACCGACGACAAGATTCTGTCGCTGATTGAGTGCAACAACGAAGAGGTCAAGCAGGAGAACTCCAACAAGAACCCGACCGTCAATTCCGTTCAGCGTGACTACATGGCCGGCGAGATCTCCAAGGACCTGACGCAGCGTGTGCTGCTGCCCCAGGAGATTGTGGATGCTCACAATGAGGGCCTGATTCACTTCCATGATTCGGACTACTTTGCCCAGCACATGCACAACTGCGATCTGGTGAACCTGGAGGACATGCTCCAGAACGGCACTGTTATCTCGGGTACGCTGATCGAGAAGCCGCACAGCTTCTCGACCGCCTGCAACATCGCGACGCAGATCATCGCCCAGGTTGCTTCCTCCCAGTACGGAGGCCAGTCGATTTCGCTGACCCATCTTGCCCCGTTCGTCGAGGTGAGCCGTCAAAAGATTCGCGGCGAGGTCGCTCGCGAGCTCGAGGAGCTCGGTGTCTCTGCGTCTGCCGAGAAGGTCCGTGAGGTCGTTGAGGACCGTCTGCGCGACGAGATCCGTCGCGGCGTCCAGACGATTCAGTATCAGGTCGTGACCCTTATGACCACCAATGGCCAGGCGCCGTTCGTGACGGTCTTTATGTATCTTAACGAGGCCCGTACGCCTCAGGAGAAGCACGACCTTGCCATGATCGTGGAGGAGACGCTTCGCCAGCGCTACGAGGGCGTTAAGAACGAGGCCGGCGTATGGATCACCCCGGCATTCCCCAAGCTTATCTATGTACTCGAGGACGATAACGTTCACGAGGATTCCCCGTACTTCTACCTGACCCAGCTGGCTGCCAAGTGCACTGCCAAGCGCATGGTGCCCGATTACATCTCCGAGAAAAAGATGCGCGAGCTCAAGCTGTCGAAGGGCGAGACCGCGGGTAACGGCGACTGCTATACCTGCATGGGCTGCCGCAGCTTCTTGACGCCCGACCGCTCGGGCAACGGCTTTAACAACGTTGCCAACGCGCTGAACTACGACCCGAACAAGCCCAAGTACTATGGTCGCTTTAACCAGGGCGTCGTGACCATCAACCTGCCCGATGTCGCGCTGAGCTCGCACCAGGATATGGACAAGTTCTGGAAGATCTTCGACGAGCGCCTTGAGCTGTGCCACCGCGCCCTGCTGTGCCGTCATGAGCGTCTGATGGGTACGCTTTCGGATGCCGCACCGATTCTTTGGCAGTACGGTGCCCTCGCCCGTCTGAAGAAGGGCGAGACGATCGACAAGCTGCTCGTGGGCGGTTACTCCACCATTAGTCTGGGTTATGCCGGCCTGTATGAGTGCGTCAAGTATATGACGGGCCACAGCCACACCGAGAAGGAGGGCACGCCCTTTGCCATGGCCGTCATGCAACGCATGAACGACAAGTGCGCCGAGTGGAAGGCCGAAAGCGATATTGACTTCTCGCTGTACGGTACCCCGCTTGAGTCGACGACCTACAAGTTCGCCAAGTGCCTGCAGCGTCGTTTTGGCATCATCCCGGGCGTGACGGACAAGGGCTACATCACCAACAGCTACCACGTCCATGTGTCTGAGGAGATTGATGCTTTCGATAAGCTCAAGTTCGAGGGCATGTTCCAGCAGCTTTCGCCGGGCGGTGCTATCTCCTACGTTGAGGTTCCCAACATGCAGGACAACCTCAAGGCTGTCATTCGCGTGATGCAGTACATCTACGACAACATCATGTACGCCGAGCTCAACACCAAGAGCGACTACTGCCAGGTGTGCGGCTACGACGGCGAGATCAAGATTGTCGAGGATGACGGCAAGCTGGTGTGGGAGTGCCCCAATTGCGGCAATCGTGACCAGGAGAAGATGAACGTCGCTCGTCGTACGTGCGGCTACATCGGTACCCAGTTCTGGAACCAGGGCCGAACCGAGGAGATCCGCGACCGCGTGCTGCATCTCTAATAACCATCCCAGGCCGCCCCGTAGCGAGGCCCCGGGCCTTTACTCGCTATTTCGGACAGTCCTGGCTCACGACGGAGGCGCCACTGGCGCCTCCTGTTCGTGCGGAACTCATATCGAGCAAAGGCCCGGGGCCTCGCTACGGGGCAGCCAAGTTGATGTAGCTGAGATGCAGCATGCGGCCTGCTCACTCCTCGAAGTTCTTAGCGGAAATGAGTTGACTTGCAACAACGCTTTGCTTGCGATGGCGGTTGAGCTGCAACAAAGTTTTTATTGGACCTCGAACCCTATACTCGATGTTCGCTTCGTTCATTGAGTTACCCTTTGCATGAGGCCGGGACATATCGTCCCGCCCGCAGTTTCGCAGGCCGAAGGCCGAGAATGTTTGAGGACGGGATGATATGTCCCGGCCTCCCGGGAGAGTTACCTATGAACTACGCGAACATTAAGTATTTCGACATTGCTGATGGGGAAGGCGTTCGTACTTCTCTGTTTGTGAGCGGGTGCCGTCGCGGGTGCAAGAATTGTTTTAACTCTGTCGCGTGGGACTTTGCTGCGGGCGAGCCCTTTGATCGCGCCGTCGAGGACAAGATTATCGAGAGCCTCGACCATCCCTTTAACGACGGTCTGACAATTTTGGGCGGCGAGCCCATGGAACCTGAGAACCAGGCGGGACTCGTTGATTTTGTCGAGCGTGTTCGCGCGGCCTATCCATCGGGGTCGGGGAAGACTATTTGGTGCTTTACCGGCGACGTGCTCGAGGAGCTTATGCCGGGTGGCCGTCATCATACCGAGGTGACGAACCGTATCCTGGCTTGCCTCGACATGTTGGTGGACGGCCCGTTTGTTCAGGATCTGTACGATATCTCATTGCGTTTTAGAGGCTCGAGTAACCAGCGTGTGATCGATATGAACGCTACGCGCGACCGTGCTGAGCGCGAGGGTGTTGCGCTTTGTGATGCGGTTGAACTTTGGCGGGACGATCCAGTCTATTCGACCCATACTATGTAGCTTGTGGCCGATGCCAAAGGGCGTGGTACCATAGCGCGAACGTGAAATCGGAAAAGTGAGGCCCAGATGGTCGATCAGGAAAAAGTCGAGGCCGCCATTAAGCTTTTGCTTGAGGGCATAGGCGAGGACCCAACTCGTGAGGGCCTGCTGGAGACCCCGGCGCGCGTTGCCCGTATGTATGGTGAGATCGCCGGCGGTATGGACCAGAGTGCCGAGGAGCACCTGTCCAAAACCTTTGCCGTCGCTTCGAACGATTTGGTTATCGAGCGCGACATCACGTTTTACTCGCTGTGCGAGCATCATCTGCTGCCGTTTTATGGCAAGGCTGCGATCGGCTATATCCCTAACGGTCGCGTGGCGGGTCTGTCTAAGCTCGCTCGCACGGTTGAAGTCTATGCCCGTCGTCTGCAGCTGCAGGAGCAGCTGTGTGCGCAGGTTGCCGACGCCCTCATGGATTATCTCGCCCCCCAGGGAGCGATTGTGCTCATGGAGGCTGAGCATATGTGCATGACCATGCGCGGCGTGCAAAAGCCCGGCACCAAGACCGTGACGCTCGCTCGCCGCGGCGTCTTTGAGACCGATCCGTCGCTCGAGGAGCGGTTCTTTAGGATGCTGGGCCGTTAGCATGAGGGTCGTCAACGACTTTACATCGAAGACCGATGAGGGGACGCCGCGTCGCGGCTTCATGGCTTCGGGCCTGGCCCCCTTTGATGCCATGCCTCGCATTGATTACATTTGTGCCAACGGGCTGTTTCGGCGGCACCTGGGCAACATTGCGCAGTTGGAATCGGGGCGCATCTTCTGCCGCCACGGTATTGACCATCTGCTCGATGTCGCTCGCATTATGTGGATCAAGAATCTCGAGGAACAGCTCGAATTTGACCGCGAGGTCATCTACGCCACGGCACTTCTTCACGATATCGGCAAAGATGAACAGTATGAATCGGGTATATCCCATGATGTTGCAAGCGAACGCGTCGCTGATGCGATTCTCGGCGGCATGCCCGATGATGTGGCGTTTGAGCCGGCCGATGCCGCAGCCATTAAGACGGCCATTCTGGGCCATCGAAAGCTGCGCGTGAACAGCCAACCGCTTGAGCGTCTGCTCTATGCGGCCGACAAGGCCTCGCGCGCCTGCTTCGCATGCCCCGCGCGCAATGCTTGCAACTGGAGCGATGATAAAAAGAACCTGTCGATTCGCGTGTAGTTAGTTTGCGCGGTCGGGGTTCTAAACGAAGGAGACGATCGCGATGAGTAACAAAAAGCTGCCCGAGAATGCAACCAAGACTGAAGGCGCCGAGCTCGCCCGCCGTGGCAGGGGCGAAATATCCACCGCAACGGCGGTGCCCCACGTGAGCTATGACGATCTGCGCCATGCCGACCGTATTGTCATTGACGGGCTTGAGGTTTTTGCCAACCATGGTGTGTATCCCGAGGAGAACGCGCTGGGCCAGAAGTTCATCGTGTCCTTGGTGCTCTATGCCGACCTGCGCGCTGCGGGGGAGCACGATAACCTGGACGCCTCGATTGACTACGGCTCGGTGTGCCACGATGTCGATGGCTATCTGCGCGAGCATACGTTTAAGCTCATCGAGGCGGCAGCTGAGGGTACGGCCCAGATGCTGCTGCGCCGTTATCCCTCGCTGCTTGGTGTGCGCATCAAGCTCGATAAGCCTTGGGCGCCCGTCGGTCTTCCCCTGGCAAGCTGCGGTGTCGAGATCGAGCGCGTGCGCTAACCGGTACTAATATGTCTCTATGGGTGGCTGCTTGAGCCGCTGGGACAGTGCTCTATTGTTGGGGCAGTATGTGTCGAGCAGGACGTGGAACCGCTGGTTGTGGCTTGGCTCGAGCAAGTGGACGAGCTCGTGGGCGACAACCATGTCGAGGCATTCGATGGGATAGGCGGCAAGTTCGCGTGCGATGCGAATGGCGCCGGATTTGGGAGTGCATGAGCCCCAACGCGTTTTCATGCTGCGTACGGAAACGCGAGAAACGGCGACACCCATTGCGATTTCGTATGCGTGCACCATATCGCGCAGCGCCGATGTGACTTCGGACGTATAGAGCTGGTCGATGTGGGCTTGGAGCTCATCGGACGTTAGGCCGTCGAGGATTGCGTGCCGCTTGGTCTGTGGGCCTTCGTCCGATTTATCGGTACCCATAAAACTTGCGAAGGTGGCCTGTTTGGGTCGCGGTGCGGGTGATGCAAAGTTGTGATCGAGCGCATCCTGTACCGTGATGGGCTTGCCCCAAAGTGCAATGATGGACGAGGGACTGAGCGGCTCTCGCGCCGTCGCCTGACGTCGCTCACGCTGGGCAAGTCGGTTGACAATCCAGGCACTGTTGCGCTTTACAAACGCTTCGATGCGCTCGCGGCTGGCGCCGAGCGGTGCACTGGCGTGGACCTCACCACTCGATGTGACGCGTAGGTTGAAGCTCTTGACGCGCTTTTTGGTAACTACGACGGGGATGGGCGTCCCATCCGGTCGGGATACGGAAATCGTAAACTGCTGCGTCAAAAGCGGTCCTTCAGATTGCGGACGGGCCGGCATGTCGACCGTTCGGCATGCCGGCCCGCTCAAGGGATGTGAAATTAATAACGCTCGAAGAAGGCAAGCGCGTTGTCGCTGCAGAGCTTTTGCATCACGGTCTTGCCAAAATGCTTGGAAAGCATGTTCTGGAACTCGGGCATCTTGCTGGCATCGGAGAGGAAAGCGGGCACAGTGGCGCCGTCCCAGTCGCCGCCGAGCGCGATGACGTCCTCGCCGCCCAGGTCGAGCCAGTGCTCGATATGTGCCGCCAGCTGGTCGAAGGTGACGTCTGCGGCGGTCTTGTCGGTTGCGTCGTTGGAAAGGAACTCGCTGCAGTAGTTGAGGCCGACGATGCCACCCATGTCGCGAATGGTACGGAACTGGTCGTCGGTAAGGTTGCGTTTGGCGCCGCAAACCGCACGGGAGTTGGAGTGGCTGGCGACGAAGGGACGCGTGGCGTGGGCGACAACCTCGTCAAAGCACTCATCGTTGAGGTGGGAGACGTCAAGCACCATGCCGGCGTGCTCCATCTGCGTAAGTGCCTCGATGCCGGCGGCGGTGAGACCGGCGTGGGTATCGTGTCCGCTCGCGAGCGGCCCCTGCGCGTTCCAGCTGAGTGATGACATGAGCACGCCCAAGCTCTTGAGCACTTCGATCAGTGCGGGGTCCTCGGCAAAGAACGTGGCGTTTTCGATGGTGTGGATGCAAGCGACCTTGCCGTCCTTGAGCGCGGGGCGAATGTCTGCCGCGCTGCGTACGTTGACCATGCGGTCGTGGTTGAGCATTGCCTGGCCGCTCATGTGCGCCATGATCTGCGCCTGGAAGCGCGCGGCGTGGGCGGTGGGAATCTCGTCGGGGACAAACGTGGCGAAGCACTGTGCCCACGGCGTGTTGCCGATCTTTGCGAGCGAGATGGCGCAGGCGTTGCCCTCGATGAGGTCGAAATCTTGCGGATGCGTTTCGTCGCCGGGGAAATAACCGTCGGTGCCGGCGGTAAAGCGCAGGTCGAGATCGAGCGTGGCCCAGCCGATGCGGTCGGCGGTGTCGCAGTGTAGGTCAAATACGGGATATGCCATGGTTCCTCCGGTTGCAGCGTTTCTTTGCAAACTGTCTTTGAATTGTATGACTAGGGTATAGTTAGCGCCATATGTTCACGGCGGCCCGCGTTGTGCGCCGCCCTTATCACGGAGGTTACCATGTCCAACCAGGGCAAGAAGGTCAAGACTCATTATCGCGGCACGCTCGACGACGGCACGCAGTTCGATAGCTCCTACGATCGCGGCGAGCCGCTGGAGTTCACCTGCGGCGCCGGTCAGATGATCAAGGGCTTCGACGCCGCTGTTGTCGACATGCAGGTGGGCGAGAAGAAGACCGTGCACATTCCTGCTGCCGATGCCTACGGCGAGCACAACCCCGAGATGGTTATTACCTTCCCGGCCGAACAGGTTCCCAACATCGAGCAGATCGAGAAGGGCATGAAGCTTTTCCTGTCC
The DNA here is from genome assembly GCA_902490325.1 of uncultured Collinsella sp. Lineage (GTDB taxonomy): Bacteria > Actinomycetota > Coriobacteriia > Coriobacteriales > Coriobacteriaceae > Collinsella. The sequence continues at coordinate 44,401 of CABUDJ010000005.1, forward strand.
ACGCCGAGCGGCATGCCCGTCCCCGCCGTGGTCATCGACGTAACGCCTGAGGCCGTGACGCTCGACGCCAACCACGAGCTGGCCGGCAAGGACCTCAACTTTGATATCGAGCTCGTTGAGGTCGAGGACTAGGCTATGCCTGCGAATCTGGTTTCGACAGCGTGCCTCGGAAATCTCAACGACCCGTCCTATGAGCTTTTGCTTCGCCGGGAGCTGGGCGGTATCTTTGAGGTCGATGAGCTACTGCTCGATTGGGACCAGGCTGATGTATGCGCGTTTGTGGGCGTGGCGGAGCTGGGGCGCACGGTCGATGTTCGGCTGGATGCTGCCGACGGCGGTCGTCTTGCCGATGGCGACGTGCTCGCCATTGACCGTTCGGGCGTGGTGCCCGTGGCGGTTGTCGTGCGTCTGCGCAGTGCCGAGGTTTATTTGGTCGAAGTCGACCGCATGGATCCGATTGCGCTCGCGCATGCGTGCTGGGAGATCGGCAACATGCATGCGCCGCTCTTCCGGGGCGACTCGGACGACCATACCGTGCGCATGTATACGCCGGTGCAGCCTGTTTTGGGCCGCATGCTCCGGGGTGTCGAGGGTGTTCGGCTCACGGTGGTTACCCGTGAACTCGATGCGGACCGGCGCTTTGCGTCGAGTGCGGCGGAGGTCGTCGTGAGCATGGCTCCCGACTTTACCATCGTAAAAAAGACGCGCGGCTAAGCGCGCATATGCGCAAGACGGGCTTTGAGGGATTGCCATTCAAGGTTCGTCTTGCTGTTGATAGGAGGCTTTGGGGAAGCGTATGGGTCTTGAGGGAATCAAGCTGATTGCATGCGATTTGGATGGCACGTTGCTGCATCCGGGGGAGCGCGAGCCGCGCCCTGAGGCCTTTGAGCTTATCGATGAGCTGCATCGTCGCGGTATCGTGTTTATGCCGGCGAGTGGTCGTCAATATGCGAGCTTGCGCTACCTGTTTACCCCGGTTGCCGATGAGCTCGCCTATGTATGCGAAAACGGAGCTCTGGTCATGAGCGAGGGGCGTGCCGTTGTCAAGCGTTCCATGGAGCGTGGCCTTGCTATGGATATCGCGAATGCCGTGGTTGCGTATCCCCATGCCGACGTGACCCTTTCGTGTGAGGGGCACCTCTACACCATGAGCGGCAACGATGCGTTCGTCGACCATTTGCGCTATGAGGTCCACTGCGATGTGGCGGTGGTCGACCGTCCCGAGGACATCGACGAGGACGTCATTAAGATTGCCTTCCAGACGCCCGAGGTTGATCAGCCGGCGGCGCTGGAGCATTTTGAGCGCCTCTTTAGCGACCGTGTCGACGTGATGACGTCGGGAACCGAATGGACGGACTTTATCGGTTTCGGTTCGGGCAAGGGCTCCGCGCTTGCCGATTACGGTCGTGCCCTGGGTATTTCGCCCGATGAGATGATGGCGTTTGGCGACAATGAGAACGATCGCGACATGCTCAACGTCGTGGGCCATCCCTATCTGATGGAGAGCTGTAACCCCTCTATGCGTGGCATCAACGACCGCGTCCGCTACGTGCGCACGGTCGAAGAAGAGCTGCGTCGTCTACTTGCTGAGTAGACATTTGGGACATGTCTAGAAATCTACTTTTTGCTGCAAAGTGCGGAAAGGTGGATTTTAAGGCATGTTCCAAACATCTACCGGCAGTCGGGGCAGAGACCCTCGAAGATGGTGTAGTGCGACGTGACGTGCCAGCCGATTTGCTCGGACGCTTTGGCGTCGAGCTGGGCATCGAAGGGGAGCGGTACGTCGATGACGCGGCTGCATGAGGTGCAGATGATATGCGCATGCGGCTCGATCGTGCGATCGAAGCGGCTGCCGCCCGGCGTCTTGATGGAGAGAATCTCGCCGGCATCTGCCAAGAGATTGAGGTTGCGGTAGACCGTGCCGCGGCTGATCTTGTCATCCTGTTCGCGCACGGCGTTGTAGATTTCGTCGGCGGTGGGATGGTTATAGCTTTGGCGCACGGCGTCAAGAACCAGCTTTCGCTGCTTGGTATTCCTTCTTTGCACCGCCATGCGCCTCGCCTCTTTTCTATCAACGGTCGTAGGTAAATGATACCGTATTTAGCACACAATACTAATAACGAGGCGTGAAACCGTCTTCATTGGTAAGTGGGGCTCGGGCCTGGGCGTCTACGAGGCGAAAACGCGTTCCCATGCGCTCGTAGGAGGCATGAAGCGCCTCGAGATGAGATAGGATATTTGCCGGAGCTCCCTGTATCTCCATCTCGACTGAGCCGTCTTCCATGTTACGCACCCAGCCGGTGAGCGCGCGTGCCTGCGCGAGGTTGGTGTTGGTAAAGCGAAAGCCAACGCCCTGGACTTGCCCCGCCCAGCGCAGGAAATAGCGCAGGGGAGTGTCTTGAGTGGCCCCGTCGCTTGCGAGCACAGTAAGCCTGCGGCGCAGCTTGAGCTCGACGTTTGATGGTTTTTGAGGCTCTCGGCTGCCGCCGGTGACGCTGGAGAAGAACGTATCGAAGAGGCCCATAGCTATGCCTGCTTGCCTGCGTCGGCCGGGAAGGTTATGCCGGCCTGCTGGCGCACGGCATCCATGATGCGCAGTGAGACGAGTGTGACATCGCGGTAGTGGCCAAGCTCGTGGCGTCCTGCCGGGGTCTCCCAAATCTCTTCCTTAACGTTATCGATGCCGCCGATGGCGGTGATAAAGTCTGTGAGTTCGTATTCCATAGTGTTGCTCGATTTGGGCAGGTCGAGCACGCGGCCGTTGTCGTCCTGTTCGCGCGGTGCCTCGGTCGCCGAGCCGCGTACGACATCGCCGCGATAGTCGATGCGGACGTTGCGGGGCGTGGACAGATGGTCGATCTGGATAGTGCCACGCTCGCCTTCGATCTGCGAGGGCAGCAGGTCATTCGTAATTTTGGAGTGCGCGAGCTCGACGGAGATGCGGCCTCCGCCATAGCTGGCGAGTATGGAACCGCAGCCGTCGATGGGGCCGTGCGTGAGCTGTCGCGTGGTGGGGTCGAGTAGCGTAGTCATGCTGGTGAGGCCGGAGGGCATGCCGAAAATCTCGACCATGGGCTCGACGGCGTAGACGCCAATGTCCATGAGGGAACCCGATGCCATATTGCAGTCGAAGATATTGGTGGCGCGTCCCGCGAGAATCTCGTTGTAGCGCGAGGAATACTTGCCAAAGCGCAATGAGGCGCGGCGGATGGGGGCGATCTCGCCCAGGGCGTCCTCGATGGCGTGGAAGGCGGGATCGTGGAGGGGGCGCATGGCCTCGAGGGCTACGACGCCCGCCGCCTCGGCTGCGCGAAAGACCTCGAACGCCTGTGCCTCGGTGGCGCAGAAGGGCTTCTCGACGATGACGTGCTTGCCACCGGCGATGCCGGCAAGGGCCTGCTCGTAGTGAAGCGCGTTAGGGCTGCCGATGTAGACGGCGTCGACGTCGTCGGCGGACGCAAGCTCGTCAAGTGCGGTGAAGTTACGCTCGCCACCGTGCTTAGCGGTGAAGGCGGCGCCGCGATCTGCATCGCGCGAGAGCGTGCCCACGAACGCGGCTTGGTCGTTGGCGTTGACGACCTGGATAAAGTCGTCGGTAATCATGGATGTGCCGATGGTCGCTATACGCAGCATGTATCCCCCTCGTGCCGTTCGGTTTACAGGATGAGTGTAGCGCGAGGGGGCAGGAAATAGCGTGCGAAAACGCCGTTACAGGTCGCTCTCGTTAAAGCCGGTGTCGATATCGAGGTTGCTGCCGTCGGCCGCCGTGGTGGCGAGCTCGTCGCAGCGCTCGTTGAGCTCATGGCCGGCGTGGCCCTTAACCCAGATGAACTCCACTTTGTGCTTGCTCTTTGCGGTGAGCAGGCGCTCCCACAGGTCGCGGTTCTTGACGGGCTGCTTGTTGGCGGTCTTCCAGCCGCGTTTTTTCCATCCGTCAATCCAGTGCTTGTTGAAGGCGTTGACGACGTACTGCGAATCGGAATGGACCTCGACGTCGCAGGGGCGGTTGAGCGCCTCGAGCGCTACGATGACCGCCATGAGCTCCATGCGGTTGTTGGTGGTCTTGGCGTAGCCGCGCGAAAGCTCGGAGGTGAAGGTCTTGCCGGCAGGGTTGGTGTATTTGAGCACGGCGCCGTAGCCGCCGCGTCCCGGATTTGATCGGGCCGAGCCGTCGGTATAGATGATGACCTTCACATGGTTCCTTTCGTTGGGTATGTTTCGTGCGAGTGACCATTGTAGCGCCATGCCCGCCGGGGGCTAGCAATCTGCGATTTCTACCCCGTCTTCCGACAGTTAGTTGGCATGGATGATGCGGTTGAGCTCATCGAGGTATTGATGCAAGAGGGGAGAGGGCTTGCGCTCGTCGTGCATGATATAGCCTACGTGCATCGTTGGGGCGTCTGCTAACGGGATCGATGCCATACCCCATTGCATTTCATTGGAGAGGACGCCGGTCGACAGGGTGTAACCGTTCGACGTGATAAGTAAGTTGGTAAGTGTTCCGCGGTCCGAGATTCGTATGTTGCGGTCGCAAGGGATATAGCTAAAAGGTTCCTCGGCGTAATAGAAGGAGTTTGAGGTTCCCTGCTCAAAGCTGTAGCGCGTATAGGGCGTGAGGTCGGCAAGGGACAGCTGAGGGCGGCGTGCGAGCGGGTGGCGCTCGCTAACGAAGACGTGGACCGTCGCGTCGAATAGGGGATGGAAGCTTGCACGGGCATCGGCGAAGGCCTTCTGCAGAACGCGGGCGTTAAAGTCATCCAGATACAGAATGCCGATATCGCTGCGAAACGCACGGACGTCATCGATGATCTGCGATGTGGTGGTCTCGCGCATGATGAACTCGAACTTGCTGTCGCGGCAGCGCTCGACCACGTTGACAAAGGCCTCGACCGAAAAGGCGTAGTGCTGGGCTGAAATGGCGAGGCGGGCCTGAGGTGTACCGCCGTCCTCGTAGCGGGCCTCGAGCATGTCGGCCTGCTCTACGACCTGGCGCGCATAGCCCAAAAGCTCGGTGCCGTCGTTGGTGAGTGCAACACCGCGGCTAGAGCGCGTAAAAATTTCGATATGAAGTTCCTGCTCCAGGCTTTTTACGGCGTTTGAGATGTTGGACTGTGCGGTATAGAGGCGCTGCGCTGCGGCGTTAATTGAGCCGGATTCTGCCACGGCGATAAGAAAGCGAAGCTGCTGGAGGGTCATCGGCGCCCGTCCTTTCGATAGTTATCTATAAAACAGATAACAAGTTAGCGCTTTTAAGTGATTGACCGAGGGAAACAATGCTCGTACTATTCAAAACACACAAAGGCGGTAGGTAATTAAGCCAACCACGGAACCGGGATGCGAAAGGAGGCCTGCATATGAATTGCTTACCAAGACGAATGCCGGGCTCCTGTTTGCGCCCGTCGGCGTGATCAGGAGACAGCGACTTACTTCTCTCTTTTTATTTACTTTTGTTCGATCAAGGAGATCATCATGAGCCAGTTCATCAACAACCCCGAGCACACCTTTGGTTTCGATACCCTGCAGCTGCACGTTGGCCAGGAGAGTGCCGATCCTGCATCCGACTCCCGTGCCGTGCCTATCTACCAGACCACGAGCTATGTGTTCCGCAACTCCCAGCACGCCGCCGACCGCTTTGGTCTTGCCGACGCCGGAAACATCTACGGCCGTCTGACCAACTCCACCCAGGGCGTCTTCGAGGATCGTATCGCCGCGCTCGAGGGTGGCGTGGCAGGTCTTGCCGTCGCCTCCGGTGCTGCTGCCATCACCTATACCCTGCAGGCCCTTGCCCAGGCCGGTGACCATGTGGTTGCCCAGAAGACTATCTACGGTGGCTCCTACAACTTGCTGGAGCATACGCTCTCCCAGTTTGGCGTCGAGACCACCTTCGTCGATGCCCATAACCTGGAAGAGGTCGAGGGGGCCATCAAGGACAACACCACGGTCATCTATCTCGAGACGCTCGGCAACCCCAACTCCGACATCCCCGACATCGACGCCATCTCCGAGATCGCCAAGAAGCACGGTCTGCCGGTTGTCGTCGACAACACCTTCGGCACCCCGTATCTGTTCCGTCCGCTGGAGCATGGTGCCAACATCGTCGTTCACTCCGCAACCAAGTTCATCGGCGGCCACGGCACCTCGCTGGGCGGTGTGATCGTCGACGGCGGTAACTTCGATTGGAAGGCGAGTGGCAAGTACGCCCAGATCGCTGAGCCCAACCCCTCCTACCACGGTGTTTCGTTTGCCGAGGCTGCCGGTCCCGCCGCCTTCGCAACCTATGTCCGCGCTATCCTGCTGCGTGACGAGGGCGCCTGCATCAGCCCGTTCAACGCCTGGGTCCTGCTCCAGGGCACCGAGACTCTGTCGCTGCGCGTTGACCGTCATGTCGAGAACACCAAGAAGGTCGTTGAGTTTCTGGCTGGTGACAGCCACGTCGCCAAGGTGAACCACCCGAGCCTGCCCGAGCACCCCGATCATGAGCTCTATCAGAAGTACTTCCCCAACGGCGGTGCCTCGATCTTTACCTTTGAGATTAAGGGTGGCCAGGAGGCAGCTTGGAAGTTCATCGATCATCTGCAGGTGTTCTCGCTGCTCGCCAACGTGGCCGACGTCAAGTCGCTCGTCGTGCACCCGGCTACCACCACGCACTCCCAGCTGTCTGCCGAGGAGCTCGCCGAGCAGAACATCACGCCCTCCACGATCCGTCTTTCCATCGGTACCGAGTACGCCGAGGATATCATTTGGGACCTGAAGCAGGCCTTCGCCGCGCTGGACGAGTAGGGCGACTTGTGCAAGGACCCCTTGCGACTCGATAGGTATAACTGCATAAAATGCCTGCTCAAGGCACCTGTGCGAACAATGGTTGCACAGGCGCCTTTTTTGCATAGAGCGGGTGCAAAAACAGGGTTTTTGACACGCTTTATGCATTCGAGTTGTGGAAAACTCCTGTTGAGAGGATGTGAGTTTTACGCAATTGACGTGCGCCTTTTGAGTAAAACCGCAGGTCGCGATTTGGTCGGGGTACTATGCAGCGCGATCGAATCACACGCAGCCCAAACGCAGCAAAAACGCACTACGGAGGTTTCCAGCTACATGAGGATCGATTCACGAAAACCGAAAGCCGCCGCCCTTTCCGCCGCTCTGACCGTGGCACTTTTGGCGGGCGTCGGCGCAACTGATGCCCACGCGGCAACACTATCCGATACGGTCGGATCTACGCCGTCCGAGGCGACGCTGGTGCAGCCCGTCGACTACCGCGGTGACGGTTATGGCTCTATGCAGGAGTGGAACGCCTCGATGGGGGCGAAGCGCGATTCCCTGGAGATGCGCGCTCAGATCATTATGAATATGTATGGCGACTATGCCACCGATGACGAGCGCGCTGTGTTGCAGCGTTGCATCGACGGTGCGGGCAGCCTGTTGACGATGGGGGAGGTCGACGCCAAGTCGACCGAGCTCGACGAGCTTCGCTCCACGCTTGAGGATGCCAAGCGCGAGGCGCTCGAGGCTGCCGCAGCCGAAGCAGAGGCCGCTGAGGCCGTTCAGGCATCGTATTACAACGCCGGCTCCGGCTCGTCTTACGCGTCTGCTGCGTATTACGCGAACGGCTCCATGTCCTATCGGCTTATGGCA